>NZ_JBOHDT010000169.1:0-24321 GCF_050700635.1 Aeromicrobium sp. | reverse complement strand
GACGTTGCTCCCGAGCACTACCCCATCTTCTCCACCCTCGGCGATCTGGGGTACGACGGAGCCGAGATCCCGGTCGGGTCGGGCCTGTCGGCCGACTACGGCGAGATCCGTCGCGAGCTCGACGATGCCGGCCTGGTGTGCACGACCATCCTCAACCTGGCGGCCGAGGCGAATCCCGTCAGCCCGGACCCCGGGGTCCGTCAGCGCGGCCTCGACGAGATCCGGTTCGGGATCGACGCCGCACACGTGCTCGGGAGCACCGTGCTCAGTGGGCCGTTCCAGACCGCCTACGCGGTCTTCTCCGGCGCCGGTCCCACCGAGCAGGAGCTCGTCTGGTCGGCGGAAGTGCTGCGGGCTGCAGCCGAGCACGCCACGGGAGCCGGGGTCGTCCTCGCGGTCGAGTTCCTCAACCGGCACGAGGGCTACCTGCTGAACACCCTGGAGCAGTCCGCGGCGCTCAGCGCGCGGGTCGACCACCCCGCGTTCGGTGTCCTGTACGACACCCACCACGCGCACGCGGAGGAGGACGACGTGGTTGCCGCGATCACCACCCACGGCGCGTCCATCAAGCACGTGCAGGCCAGTGAGAACAACCGCGGCGGTCTCGGCGCCGGCCAGGTCGCCTGGTCCGACACCGCCCGTGCGCTCGGCGAGATCGGGTACGACGGCTGGGTCGCGGCCGAGGCCTTCGCGGCCGACGTACCCGGGCTGTCGACCAAGGCCCACGTCTGGCGGGACACCTTCGGTTCGAAGGACCAGTTCGCGGCGGACGCGATCGGCTTCATGCGCGGCACCTTCGCGGGCGCCGGGACCGACCGCTGATCCCCCGGTGCGGGCCCTTGCGCCCGCGCCCGGCCTCCCCGAGACTCATTACCGACAGACCCGGGAGGGACCCCATGTTCGCCGCCGATACCGTTCGCGTCGCCGCGGTACCCAACGCCTGGGTCAACGACGACCTCCCGGAGCTCGGCTCCGGCACGTCCTTCGAGCAGATCGTCAGTGAGATGGCGCTCGCGGGCTACGCGGGCACCGAGCTGGGAAGCACCTATCCCACGGACGCCGGGACCCTCAAGGCCGCGCTTGACATTCGCGGTCTCTCCGCCTCCGGCGGCTGGGTCTCGACCTGGTTCGCCTCGAAGGGCGGCGCCTACGAGCAGACCCTGCAGACCTTCCGCGACCAGATCCCGTTCTTCACCGAGATCGGGCTGCAGGACGTGTACGTCGCGGAGGTCACCGGGGCGGTCCACCAGCAACCGGTGCCGGCGCTGGCCAACCGGCCGGTGTTCGACGATGAGCAGTGGGATGCAATGGTGCGCGGGCTCGGGGAAATGGGCCGGCTGGCGGCTGACCACGGGCTCCGGATCAACTACCACCACCACACCGGCACCGGTGTGCAGTCGTCTGAGGACATCGACCGGCTGATGGCCGACACCGCGGCCGGCGAGGTCTGGCTGCTGCTGGACACGGCCCACCTGATCGTCGGCGGCGGCGACCCGATGGCGGTCCTCACCGCGCACGAGGGCCGGATCGGCCACGTCCACCTCAAGAACCTCCGCCAGCCGGTTCTCGAGCAGATGCACCGGGACTCGCTGAGCTTCTGGGACGCGCTGCGCGCGGGCATCTTCACCGTTCCCGGCGACCCGGAGGGATCCGTCGACTTCGCGCCCCTGCTGCGAAAGCTCGCCGACGACGGCTGGGCGGGCTGGCTGGTCGTGGAGGCCGAGCAGGACCCGGCCAAGGCGCATCCGCTGGAAGCGTTCCGCACCGCCCGGCAGCACATCGCCGAGCTGACCGGGCTGTAGTTCGATCGACGCAGACCATGGGCAGAAAGCAGGACCATGTCACTCAACAACCCGTACGCGCGCCTACCAGAGGTCCCGACCTTCGGCGTCACCAGCGCCTCGGTCAAGGACGGCGAACCTTTTGCAGCCGCCCAGCTCTCGGGCATCTTCGGCATGCCTGGAGGCGCCGACTCCTCTCCCGCTTTGGCCTGGTCCGGTGCGCCGACGAACACCAGGAGTTACGCGGTCACCGTCTACAACCCCGAAGCACCCACCGGGTCCGGGTTCTGGCATTGGGCCGTCGCCAACATTCCCGCTGACACATCGACCCTGGTCGAAGGAGCGGGGAACGAGGACGGCATCGACCTGCCCGCGGGGGCCTTCCAGCTCCCAAACGACGCACGCATGGCCCATTACCTGGGTGCTGCGCCGCCGGCAGGTCACGGCGTTTTCCGCTACTTCATCACCGTGCACGCTCTCGACGTCGACGACATCGAAGTGCCGCGAGACAGCACCCCGGCCTACCTCGGCTTCACCATGGCGAGCCACATCCTGGGTCGGGCGACCCTGATCGCGACCGCGGAGACGCATTCGTCCTGAGGCCCCGCAGCACCCGCCACAGCCCGGAGAGGACAGGACATGGCCACTGAACCCGCGTTCGAGATGCAGACCATCGAGGCCGACCTGACGGACGGCTACTGGATCCAGGCGGTGGACGTCGACGGCGACGGCCGCCCGGACATCCTGACCTCCGGGCTGAGCGCCGGGCTGGTGTCGTGGTATCGCAACCCGGACTGGGACAAGCACGCCATCCACGAGTTCTCGCGGCCCGTGTCGCTCGACCAGGGTGACATCTCGGGGTCGGGTGAGCGCGACCTGGTGATTTGCCACGATTACGCCCGGACGATGTTCGAGGCGACGCCCGCGGACGGGAAGATCTCCTGGCTGCAGAACCCCGGCGAGGCCGGGGGCGAGTGGACGGCCCGCTTCATCGGCCAGCTCGGTTCCACCCACCGGCTCCGGCTCGGGCACTTCACCGACCCCGATGAGATGCAGCTCCTCTCGCTACCGGTCGTCGGACCGAAGTCCGGCATGGACGCGCTTCACGCGCCGATCAAGATCATGCTTCACGACCGCCCGGACGACGTGCTCAGCGCCGACTCCTGGACAGGCCAGCCGGTGGACGAGACGAGCTTCCGCGTGATCCATGCCGCGCAGCTGGGCAACTTCGGCGCACCCTCTCCCCCCGGGCTCGACGCCGTGCTGCTGGCATGCGAGGAGGGCCTGGTCTGGTTCGGTGTGGACGTGGCCGGCGCCTGGCAGCGCCACGTGCTCCACACCGGCGAGACCACGCAAGAGGCCGACACCGGCTACAAGGGCAGTGGCAACGTCGCGATTGGCCGCCTGGGCGAGGACCAGTACGCCTACATGGCGGCCGTCGAGCCCTTTCACGGCAACACCCTTGCGCTCTACACCCGAAACGGCGCGCACGACGGCGTCGTCGGTGGCACGTGGGAGCGCCGTGTGCTCGAGGTCTTCGGCGAGCCTAATGAGGCCGGCGAGGGTCCGGCCCACCATGTCGTGTGCGCTGACTTTGACGGGGACGGCGAAGACGAGCTTCTTGTCGCCCTGCGCGGCCCAATGCCCCACCAGGGCGTCTTCCTCTACAAGTTCAGCGACGTGCACAGCGGCACGTTCGAGAAGACCCGGCTCTCCGAGGCATCGGCCGCCCGCATCGCAGTGGCCGACTTCGACGGGGATGGTCGGCTCGACTTCGCCACGCTCGGCTACTACGTGCCCGGGTACTTCCTGTGCGACGACCCCCAGCTCGCAGTCTTCTACAACCGCTACGGCGTGCCGGTGCCCGGCGCGCCGCCGATTCCGGCGCTGCCGCTCGGTGGATAGCGACAGGTGGGCGCCGGCCAAGGCGCATCCGCTGGAAGCGTTCCGCACCGCCCGGCAGCACATCGCCGAGCTGACCGGGCTGTAGCGCGCCGGCCGCGTACCAGGTGCTCACCTGGTGTCGGTGCGGATTCATCGCGGTTTCCAGACGCGGAGCCGGTCGAGGTGCAAGCATGTTCATGGCAGGGGGTCGCGGCCCGCCAGCACGGGTTTCGACATCGTCCTACCAGCACTCACGCAGGCCCGCCCCGGGAGGCTCACGATGCCAGCTCAGATCGACCATGCGGCAGCCGCGAGCATCGACTACGACGCCCTCGTCGTCGGATCCGGAGTCAGCGGAGCCATCGTCGCCAGATCGCTCGCGGAGCGGGGCCTGCGGGTGCTCGTCATCGAGTCCGGGCCGGGCGATGAGCTCTCAGTGGCCGACTACGAGACCTATCTGACCCGGTTCTATGTTGCGGCCGCCAAGGAGAACAACGCGCCGTATGACGTCAACCCGAACGCGCCGATGCCGCGCTCGTCCGACGTACGACGCCTCCAACCGGGCCACCCCGACTCCACGGGCTACCTGATCCAGAACGGCCCGTACGAGCTGGACAGCACCTACACGCGCGTGCTCGGCGGCACGACGATGCACTGGGAGGGAAAGGCGATGCGCATGCTCCCCGAGGACTTCCAGATGCGCAGCCGCTTCGGCCAGGGCCGGGACTGGCCGATCGGTTACGACGATCTCGAGCCGTATTACCGCCAGGCTGAGTTCGAGCTCGGGGTGTCCGCTGACGTGGCGGACCAGACGTTCTACGGCATCACCTTCCCGCCGGACTATCAGTTCCCCATGCACGGCATGCCGAAGTCCTATCTGGACCAGCTGGTCGCGCGGGATCTCGACGGCACCGAGATCCAGCTCGAGGACACCCTGTGCACGCTGTCGGTCCGGCCTACCGCGCAGGCCCGGAACGGCATCCCCAACCCGGCGTACGGCGGCGGGAAGGGCTTCGTCCCGGTCGGTGCCGTGAGCACGCACCAGGTCGAGGAGGGCGGTCGGTGCCAGGGCAACATCAACTGCGTGCCGCTGTGCCCGGTCCAAGCCAAGTACAACGCCCGCAAGACGCTGGCCGCGGGCCTGCAGACCGGCAGGGTGGACATCCTGACCCAGACGATCGCCTCCCGGATCCACGTCGGTGAGGACGGCCAGATCAGCCACATCGACTACCAGACCTACGGCTCGGCGACCTCGCCCGAGCACGTCACCGGGTCGCTGCGGGCCCGGATGTATGTGCTCGCCGCCAACCCGGTCGAGAACGCCCGGCTGATGCTGGCCTCGGGACTTCCCGGCAGCAACGGCCTGGTCGGGCGGAATCTGATGGACCACGCCTACCTGCTCACGTGGGCGCTGATGCCCGAGATCGCCGGGGTCATGCGGGGGCCGCAGTGCACCTCGGGCATCGAGGACCTCCGCGCCGGGGAGTTCCGCCGACGCCACGCCGCGATCCGCGTGAGCATCCACAACGACGGCTGGGCATGGCCCACGGGCTCGCCGTACACCGACCTGATCGAGCTGGTCGACAACGCCAACGCGTACGGCGCCACGCTCAGGCGCGGCGTGGTGGACCGGATCTCGCGCCAGCTGATGCTGTCGTTCATGGTCGAGCTGATGCCCGAGCCGAGCAACCGGATCACGGTGGACGGCCGCTACATCGACTCCCTGGGCAACCTGCGCCCGGTGCTGTCGTACTCCCTGCCGGAGTACACCATGGACGGCGTTGCAGCGGCACGGCGCATCTCCCGGCGGATCTTCCAGCGGCTCGGCGCCGAGGACAAGACCAGCTACGACCCGCTCGACCCCGGCTACGTCGGCCACCAGGGCGCGGGCTACATCCTCCGGGGCGGCAACCACTGGGCCGGCACGCACATCATGGGCGAGGCCGGCCACGACTCGGTCGTCGACGTCCACCAGCGCTCCTGGGACCACCCGAACCTCTACCTCGTGGGGCCCGGGAGCATGCCGAGCATCGGCACGTCCAACACGACGCTCACGCTGGCCGCCATGTCCTTCATGAGCGCCGATCACATCGCCACCGAGCTGACCGCCCGTCCGACCGTCACGATCGGGGGATGACGAGATGACCCTGCGCCGCATCGCCACCGTCGAGGATCTCCACTCCTACCTGCACATCGCGATGCAGCTGGAGCACGCGACGATCCCGCCCTACCTCACCGCCCTGTACTCCATGCACCCGACGACGAACGCGGATGCCTACCGGGTGATCCGGGTCGTCGCCGTCGAGGAGATGCTCCACCTGACGCTTGCAGCGAACCTGCTCAACGCCGTGGGCGGCACACCCGACCTGACCGCGGAGGGGTTCGTGCCGACGTACCCCGCTCACCTGCCGGACGGCGAGACCGACTTCGAGGTCGGCACCCGCGCGTTCTCACGCGACACGATCGAGACCTTCCTCCAGATCGAGCGCCCGGCGGTGGCGGAGGGCGAGACCCGCTTCGTGGCGCGCGAACGCTCGTCCCGCGCCCTGCTGCCGGGGGTCGACGCCCACGAGGACGGTCTGCACTTCTTCAGCATCGGGGAGTTCTACGCCGAGATCGGCGAGGGCATCCGCCGCCTGCACGACGAGATGGGGGACGACCTGTTCTGCGGCGACCCGGCGCACCAGGTCGGCCCGGCCTACTACTACTCGGGCGGCGGCGCGATCGTTGAGGTCACCGACGGCGCGTCGGCGGCCGCCGCGCTGCGGCTGATCAGCGAGCAGGGCGAGGGCCTCGGCGGTGCGATCTACGACGAGGAGGGTGAGCTGTCGCACTACTACCGGTTCCAGCAGCTGCTTCTCGGGCGCTACTACCAGCCCGGCGACCGCGGCGGCGCCCCGACCGGCCCGCCGTTGGAGGTGGACTGGGACGCGGTCTACCCGGTCATGGCGGACGCACAGCTCGACGACTACACCGAGCCGGGCGATCTGCGCGATGCCGTGCTGGCCTACAGCGCGGCGTACGGGGAGTTCCTCACGCGGCTGACCGTGGCCTTCACCGGCCGCCCCGACCTGCTGCTCGAAGCGGTCGGTGACATGTTCCGGATCAAGGAGCTCGCCTCCCAGATCATCCGCAACCCGATGCCCGGCGATGCCGGCGTGAACGCGGCGCCGGTCTTCCGGGGGCTCGCACCCGTGGAGGTGTCCTGATGGCCGATGAAAGCGACGACCTGGCGGCGTTCCTCACCCTCTCCGCGACCCTGACCGGCTACTCGCGGTTCCGGCTGCTCGGCACCGGCCAGGCCGAGCCCTACCTCGCGACGGTCCGCGGTGCCGTCGGCGACAACGTGCTCGACGCTTTGCTGACCACCTCGGCCGCGGTCCACGACGAGGCGGCGGGCGACGAGGAAGCCCTCGACCGCCACCTGCGTGCCCGCATCCTCAGTGACGACCGGTTCGGGCCGGTAGCCCGCAACGTGATCAAGATGTGGTTCGTCGGCACGTGGTACCAGCTCCCACCGGAGTGGCGCGACGCCCACGCCACGCGCGAGCCGGACGCCACCCACGTGGTCTCCCCCGCGTCGTACACCGAGGGGCTGCTGTGGCCCACGATCGGCGGCAACCCGCCCGGAGCCAAGGGGCCGGGCTACGGCACCTGGGCCGACCCGCCCTTGCTCGAGGAGTGAGGCAGCCTCATGCAGAGTCGCATTCTCGAGGGCCGTACCGGCCCGCAGCGCACCCACTTGGTCTTCTTCGACCCGGGTGAGGAGTGCATCCAGGGGCTCACCGACTATGTGCGGAGCCAAGAGATCGACACCGCATCGTTCACCGCCATCGGCGGCTTCGAGCGGACCCGCCTCGCCTTCTTCAACCTCGAGACCAGCAGCCTCGAGGAGATCGCGTTCCACGAGGAGCACGTCGAGGTCCTCAGCCTGATGGGCCACATCCTGACCACCGACGACGAGCTGAGCGTCCACGGCCATGTCGTCGTCGGACGCCAGGACGGAACCACCGCCGGTGGTCACCTGTTGGAGGCCATGGTCAACCCGATCCTCAACGTGACCCTCGTCGAGCTGGGAGGAAGAACGTGAACTACCAACCGCTCGAGAACTACGGCTTCATCGGCGATCTGCACACGGTGGCGCTGGCCGGAGTCGACGGCTCCATCGACTACATGTGCTTCCCACACTTCGACTCCCCCACCGTCTTCGGCGCGCTGCTCGACGCCGAGAAGGGCGGGCGGTTCAAGATCGCGCCCACCGCGGAGGGGTCACGTCGCAAGCAGATGTACCTGCCGGACACCAACGTGCTCCTGACCCGGTTCCTCAGCGTCGACGGGGTCGCCGAGATCACCGACTTCATGCCGGTCGAGGAGATGCGACACACCCACATCCTCATCCGGCGGGTGACGGCGGTCCGGGGACCGGTCGACCTCCACCTCGAGTGCTCACCGCGCTTCGACTACGCACGCACCGGCCACCGCGCCGAGGCACGGGGCGACGAGATCTGGTTCTTCCCGGACGGTGACGGGGCGGTCCCCTTGCGCCTGCTCACCACGACCCCGGTCGACATCGTGGACGGCGACGCCGTCGCCGACTTCACGTTGGAATCGGGCGAGACCGTCGACTTCATCCTCGAGACGGTCGACAGTGACGGGCAGAGCCCCGCCCAGGCCGCCGACTTCGCACAACGCGCCTTCCAGCACAGCGTGGACCACTGGCGCCGGTGGAACTCCCAGATGTCCTACCGCGGCCGGTGGCAGGAGATGATCAACCGCTCCGCGCTGGCACTGAAGCTGCTCACCTCCAGCAAGTTCGGCTCGATAGCAGCGGCCGGAACGTTCGGCATGCCGGAGGAGATCGGCGGTGAACGGAACTGGGACTACCGATTCACCTGGATCCGCGACGCGTCGTTCACTGCCGCCAGCCTGATGAAGCTCGGCTTCACCGAGGAGGCTCGCAGGTTCATCGGGTGGGTCGAGGACCGCTACGACGAGGCCACGGCGCCGGGTGAGCTGCAGATCATGTACGGGATCAACGGTCGCCACGACCTGACCGAGGAGATCCTCGACCACCTGAGCGGCTATCGGGGCTCCGCGCCGGTGCGCATCGGCAACGGGGCCTACGACCAGACCCAGCTCGACATCTACGGAGAGCTCCTCTACGCCGTGGACCTCTACGACGAGCTGGTCGAGCCCATCTCCCAGGCGCTGTGGAAGGACCTGCGGGCGTCGACCGAGTGGGTCTGCGAGCACTGGCGGGACACCGACGAGGGCATCTGGGAGGTACGCGGCGGCCAGCGGGAGTTCCTGTACTCCCGTCTCACCGACTGGGTGGCGCTGGACCGGGCCATCCGCATCGCGCAGCGACGCTCGCTCCCTGCGCCGCTGACCCGCTGGATCGAGGTCCGCGACGACATCCACAACGAGATCTACAGCGGCTTCTGGAGCGAGAAGAAGAACGCCTTCGTCCAGTACAAGGCCGCCGAAACGCTGGACGCGTCCGCCCTGATGATGCCGCTGGTCGGCTTCATCGCGCCGCGTGACCCCCGCTGGCTGTCCACCCTCGCGGCGATCGAGGAGGAGCTCGTCGACGATGCGCTCGTCTACCGCTACCACCCGGACGCGGCCGCTTCCGACGGGCTGGAGGGAGCCGAGGGAACCTTCGGCATCTGTTCGTTCTGGTTCGTGGAGTGCCTGGCCCGGTCGGGTCAGGTGGACAAGGCGAGGCTGTTCTTCGAGAAGCTGCACGGCTACGCCAACCACCTCGGCCTGTACGCCGAGGAGCTCGATCCGGCGGGACGCTTCCTCGGCAACTATCCGCAGGCCTTCACTCACCTCGCTCTCGTCAACAGCGCGTTGTTCCTGAACGAGGCACTCGATCGAGAGCAACACTGAGGGAATCAGTCCGCCATCACAGGGAGGAGCCCAGACTCGACATCACCCCATTGGGGTGAGGCCCTTTGGGACGGGGGTGTCCAGCATGGTCCGTGACCGGAGAACCGGTCACGGATGGAGAACTGTGATGACCAAGGGTCCTGATCTCCATGCTCGCGGGACGTTGCCGATTCCGGACCGTGTTCCGCCGGGCCTGACCACCTACGACGCGAAGGACCCGGACACGACGTTCCCGGCGATCGAACCATTGCTGCCACCCGAGGGTGCGCCGAACGTGCTGGTCGTTCTGCTGGACGATGTCGGCTTCGGTGCCTCGATCGCGTTCGGTGGTCCGTGCCAGACGCCGACGGCGGAGCGGTTGGCGGCTGGGGGGTTGCGCTACAACCGGTTCCACACGACCGCGCTGTGCGCGCCGACGCGGCAGGCGCTGCTCACCGGGCGCAACCACCACTCGGTGGGCATGGGCGCCGTCACCGAGGTGGCGACGTCCGCTCCTGGCTACAGCTCGGTGCGGCCGAACACGAAGGCCCCCTAGCCATGAGCCTGAAGCTGAACGGCTACTCGACCGCGCAGTTCGGCAAGTGCCACGAAGTGCCTGTGTGGCAGTCCTCACCGATGGGTCCCTTCGACGCGTGGCCGTCGGGCGACGGTGGGTTTCCGAGAACCCCATACCGACGGGCAACCACCAGGTGCGGATGGAGTTCGCCTACGACGGCGGCGGCTTGGCCAAGGGTGGCGACGTCACCCTCTACTACGACGGCGAGCCGGTCGGCAAGGGCCGAGTCGGCGCCACCCAGGCAATGGTCTTCTCTGCCGACGGGAAGACCGACATCGGCTACGAGTCCGGAACCACGGTGACTCCGGACTACACGGCCAAGACCAGCCGGTTCACCGGCACGATCAATTGGGTGCAGCTGGACCTCGGCACCGACGACAATGACCACTACATCGACCCCGAAGAGCGACTGCGCATCGCCATGTCCAGGCAGTAGCAATGCGGCCGCAGGCTGGTCACGATCACAGGTCCGCGGCACCGACGGATCGGATCGGTCGAATGGAGGTGGGACGATGACAGAAGGAACGTTCGCGGTCATTGCGCTCCTTGTCCTCGGGTGGGCCGTCACCTCGGGTCCGCTGTCCCGCGTGAACATCAACGGTCCACTCCTCTTCACGGCTGCGGGATACGTGTTGGCGAACCCCGACTGGGGTCCTTTGCCGGTGGACTTCGAGGCGCCTTCGATCCACCTGATCGCGGAGCTCACGCTGGCGCTGCTACTTTTCGCCGATGCCTCCCGCGTGAGCATCGCTGAGATCAAGCGGGACGTCCGGTTCCCGGTCCGCCTGCTCGGCATCGGACTGCCGCTCTCGGTGGTGCTGGGCTCCCTGCTGGCTGCGTGGCTCCTCGACGACGTCACATGGGCGCTCGCCGGCTTCGTGGGTGCCACGCTGGCGCCGACCGATGCGGCTCTGAGTGCTCAGGTGATCAACGACGAGCGCATCCCCATGCGCATCCGCCGCGTGCTCAACGTGGAGAGCGGCCTCAACGACGGGATCGTCACACCCGTCGTCGCGTTCACGCTTGCCGTCGTGGCGACGGAGCTCGGCATGGCCGGGCACCACGACCCCCATGGCGGGGGCGCGCTGCTCGAGGTCGCGATCGGTATCGCTGTCGGCATCGCCCTGGGCCTCGGGAGCGCCTTCCTGCTCACGCACGGTTCGCGGCGAAACTGGATCGTCGCGGGCGGTCGGCGACTGGGAGCGTTGGGTGCCGCGCTCAGTAGCTTCGCCCTCGCGGTCGCCCTCGACGGCAACGGTTTCATCGCGGCTTTCGTGGCAGGCATGGCTTTCGGCGCAGGCTGGAAGGACGACTCGGTCAGCGTGGAGGAGGTCGGAGAGCTGCCGGAGCTGCTGGGCGAGGTACTGGCCTTCGTCGTCTGGTTCCTCTTCGGGGCGGTGCTGGTCCCAGTCGCCTTCGACAACTTCGGCCTGGCGGTTCTGTTCTATGCCTTGCTGAGCCTCACGATCGTCCGGCTACTCCCGGTTGCGCTCTCACTGCTCGGCGCAGGACTGGACCGTGGGACCGTCCTGTTCATCGGATGGTTCGGGCCGCGCGGACTCGCATCGGTCGTGTTCGCGCTGTTGGCAGTCGAAGAGCTCGGCGAGACACCGGTGGTGGTTCCGGCCATCGCCGCCGTCTCGCTCACAGTGCTGCTGAGTGTGGTGCTCCACGGAATCTCGGCTGGGCCACTCGGGACTCGCTACGTCCGCTTCGAGGAGGAGGAGGCTGACAAGGCCGCGCACGGTCCCCGGTCGCGACGCTCCGGTCACCACACCGAAGAACCGCGATGACGCGCCTGCACTGACTGACCTACGCAAACGCGCGCAATCAGTAGTACCAGGGGTACGGCGGCACGCTCAGCGGGTGTTGATGGAGTTGAGTCCCTGATAGTGGTGTAGCGCGGTCGCTGAGTTGTCATGGTGATGGACATGGACGCGGCCACCGCGTGATCCTTCGAGTCAACCTTCTACCGAATCCTCGAATGGAGTCATCACGATGACCGCACCACGCATTGTTGACCCTGCTGGCCTGCTTGGCGATGCCTTGGCCGAGGCCAGCCCTGATCTGATGCGCAGCTTGTTGCAGACGATGATCAACGCCCTGTTGTCGTCGATGGCGACCGTCGCCGACGCCCCCGTGTCCTTCACCTGACTGGCGCGCGAGATGACCACATTGTCGAAGTCGATGTAGATCGCTACACGCGATTCCGAACCGGTCATGTCCAGAACCCTAGATTGCCGAGGGCGGGACGGGCTCTAAAGATCGGGAACGGCCTCCAGGAACAGCGCATCGCGAACCATGGCGCGAGCTGGATCGGAAGCCCGGCGGTTGTGACGCGGCTCAGCTTCCCGCGGGCCGACGTTGCCCAGCAGCGTCCACAGGCTGTTGTAGATCGGCCAGAGTTCGTCGGCGGTGGCGGCGACGCCCTCACGGTCCTTCCAGCCCGCCTCCGCCATCGTGCGAGCGACCGCCTGCATGTCGATCTTGTCTCCCGACGTGACCATGTGGACGAGGATCGCCGCCCCCACCGATCCCGTGAAGTCGTCGTCGCTCGGGACCAACCGCTCCACGAGGAACATCCACAGATCAGCCGGGTGAGCGACAGCCGCCTTGCCCGCCTCTGTGAGCCGCAGAGAGTTCTTGAATTTGCGCAGCAGTCGGTAGTTCTGCAACGTCACTCGGAAGTCCGAGACGACGTCAACGTCGATCTCGCGGGTCGCGGAGTGAATCCAGTCCGCTGCGGTCGGCAGCACCGACATGAATTCCGTGAGCATCGCAGGCTTCATCCACCCTGCGGCTGTGAGCGGCAGTCCGTCCGGAGAACCCGCTCGTTCCAAGAGCCACAGGTGCGCGGCCAACGTCTCCCGTAGTGCCTCCCCAGTCGGTGAAGGTCCCGCCGATGCGCCGACCTCCGCGACGCGATCGCCCAGTGCCTGCTGGAGCGGCGAGCCCGCGAGCCCCGACAAGACGTGGCTCAGCCGCGGGTGCAGGTAACGCCGCTCGTGCCTCACGTCGCCATCCTGCCGTGCTCACTCACAGTTCTTGCCACATCTCTGCCACATCTGAACACCCATTAGGCCTCTGACCTGCGCAAACGCATCAGATCAGTAGTACCAGGGGTAGTCGGACCAGTCGGGGGCGCGCTTCTCGAGGAAGGCGTCGCGACCCTCCTGTGCCTCGTCGGTCATGTAGGCGAGGCGCGTGGTCTCGCCGAGGAGCACCTGCTGGCCGACGAGCCCGTCGTCGATCAGGTTGAACGAGTACTTGAGCATCCGCTGCGCAGTGGGGCTCTTGGCGTTGACCTTCGCGCCCCACTCCAGGGCCACCTTCTCGAGGTCGGCGTGCTCGACGACCGCGTTGACCATGCCCATGCGGTGCGCGTCGTGGGCGGAGTACTCGTCGCCCAGGAAGAAGATCTCGCGGGCGAACTTCTGACCCACCTGACGTGCCAGGTAGGCCGAGCCGAAGCCGCCGTCGAAGCTGCCGACGTCGGCGTCGGTCTGCTTGAAGCGAGCGTGCTCGGCGGACGCGATGGTGAGGTCGCACACGACGTGCAGGCTGTGACCGCCGCCGGCCGCCCACCCCGGCACCACCGCGATGACGATCTTGGGCATGATCCGGATCAGCCGCTGGCACTCCAAGATGTGCAGCCGCGCCATCTTGGCCGGATCGACGGTGTCGGACGTCTCCCCCTCGGCGTACTGGTAACCAGCCTTGCCGCGGATGCGCTGGTCGCCGCCCGAGCAGAACGCCCACCCGCCGTCCTTCGGGCTCGGGCCGTTGCCGGTGATCAGCACGCAGCCGACGTCCGACGACGTGCGCGCGTGCTCGAGCACCGAGAGCAGCTCGTCGACCGTATGGGGGCGGAAGGCGTTGCGAACGTCCGGTCGGTCGAAGGCGATGCGGACCGTGCCGTGCTCGACGGCGCGGTGGTACGTCAGGTCGGTCAGGTGATCGAAGCCAGCCACCTCTTGCCAGGCCGACGGGTCGAAGATCTCAGAGATGTTCTCGTGCGCGCTCACCCGCGCAGGCTATCGCCTGGCTTATTGGTAACTGATCTGTTACGTTTCTGCGATGGACGTCTTCGCGGCCCTCGCCGACCCGCTCCGGCGCGACCTCCTGCGCCGCCTGAGCCACGGCCCGGCCCGCGTCGTCGACCTTGCCGCCGAGCATCCGGTGTCGCGGCCGGCGATCAGTCGTCACCTCCGCCGGCTCGCCGAGGCCGGGCTCGTCGGCGTCACCGACGTCGGACGCGAACGCCACTACCGCTTCGAACCTGCACCGCTGGTGCAGGTCAACCGACTGCTCGAACAACTCACCCCCGGACCCCCCGTGCTGGAGTCGGCGCTCGACGCCCTCGAGACCGAGGTGCGTCGCACCACCCGCGAGCGCCGGACGACACGGACGCCCGCCACCCGAAAGGACACAGCATGACCGCCACACCCACTGGACGGCTCGAGCGCCGCGGCGACGACAACCTGGTCGTCTTCACCCGGACCTTCAACGCTCCGATCGACGACGTCTGGGCGGCCGTCACCGAGTCCGACCGCCTCGCCCGCTGGATCGGCACCTGGACGGGCGAACCGGCCGACGGGTTCGTCACGTTCGAGATGAACGCCGAGGGCGACGTCGCATCCTCCAGTCGCTGCAACATCCGCGACTGCGACCCGCCGCGTCATCTGCTCGTGAACACCGGGGACGACTTCGGCTCCTGGACACTCGATCTCACCCTCACCGAGGAGGCTGGCGTGACGACGCTGACGTTCGGTCAGGTCATCGACGACCCGGCAATGATCGAGAACACCGGACCCGGCTGGGACTACTACCTCGACCGTCTCGTCGCTGCCGAGACGGGCGGCGACGTCGCCACGATCGACTTCGATCGCGACTACTACCCCTCCCAACGCGAGCACTACCAGGCGATGGCGGATCAGATCACCACGAGCTGAGTGTCACGCCGAGATTCGAAGGGTTGTGCAGGATCCCCGCGCGTAGAACCTGCAGAAGTCTCAAAAGTCGGAGTCAGAAAGCCGGACCTGAGGTCAGTGCCGCTGTACGCCGCCGGCGAGCGAGGCCATGTGACCGAGCCGCGCGAGCTCCGACGCCAGGAACTCCGGACCTCCGTGGCGCCCGACCACGACCACGAAGATGCGTCCGTCGCGGTCCTTCGCCTGGGTCCCGGCCAGCAGGGTGGAGTCCCACGCGCCGACTGAGTCGAGCTCGCGTGACGACCGGATGCCGAGCCACGATGACGCCGCCGGCACCAGTTCCGGCGCGGTTGGGCTCTTGAACAACACCTGGGCCTCGCCGTCGACGCGCCGGAGCGCCATCGCCCAGTCGGTGCGGAACGTGGGCGGGACGACGTTGACGAGGTGCTCGATCGCACGCGCCGGATCGGACGTGAACGTCTCGACGGCCTCGAGATCCCTGCTCAGGTTGGCTCCGGCGTTGTAGCGCGAGATCCAGTGCACCTCCACGCCGTCGAGCTCGTGGCAGGCGGTGATGAGGCGGTCGGGCATGACGCGGGTCGGCAGCTCGAGCAGGACGTCGTCGACTGCCCGTCCGTCAGCCCGGTGTTCAACTATCTCGATCGCCTCGATGTCGGCGCCGGCGGCACCGAGTGCCGTGGCGAGAGCGCCGAGGGAGCCCGGCACGTCCGGGAGCTCGACGCGCAGCAGGAAGGCCATGGCGACATCTCACCACGCTGACGTTGCGATTGCGTGTCGTCGGTACCGTGGCGCCCGTGACCTCGATCGACACCGCACCTGCCCCGTCCGGTATCCGGACACTTTTCCGCACGGTCGCCCTCGCCGAGGCCGTGTCGTGGGCAGGGCTGCTCGTGGCCATGGTCCTCAAGTGGATCGTGCAGGACGACCCGCACACCGGGCTCGAGGGCGGCGTGCCGATCATGGGACCGATCCACGGCGCGATGTTCGTCGGCTACGTCGTGATGTGCTTCGTCGCGCGTCACACGTTCGGATGGAGCCCGCGTACGACCCTCGTGGCGCTGGCGGCGAGCATCCCCCCTTTCCTCACCGCCGTGTTCGAGCGTGTCGCCGACCGACGCGGTCTGCTGGTTTCGACAAGCTCAACCGGCGCGGCCTAGCGCAACGGGTCGAGGCGCTCGAGCAGTCCGGTCGTCTCGCCGCGGACGATCTGGCCAGCGAGCAGCTGACCGGTGAGCGGGCCCAGCGCGATCCCCCACATGCCGTGTCCGCCGGCGATGTATACGCCCGGCGTCCGGGACCGCCCCACAAGCGGCAGGCCGTCGGCCGTGCACGGGCGCGAGCCGACCCACTCGTCCGTCCGCGACTCCCAGTCGACGCCGTGCAGCAGCGGACGGGCGGCATCGACGATCGCGCGGATGCGTCGCGGGTCCGGCGGCGCCTTCGGGCGGCGGAACTCCATCATTCCGGCGACCCGGAGACCCGAGACGCCGTCATCCCGTTCGATCGGCGTGCAGGCGACGCGCTGGGCCGGGAAGTACACCGGATTGGCCGGCTTCTGCTCCAGCTGCACGAAGAAGCTGTAGCCGCGCCCGGCCTGCACGATCGTCTGCACTCCGTGCGCCCTGGCCAGCCGGCCGAGCCACGTGCCCGAGGCGATGACGGCAGCGTCCGCGTCGATCGGGTCGCCGGACACAGGACGGACCTCGACACGTCCGCCAGCGGTCCGGACCGCGTCCACCTCGACCCGGTCGAGCACCTCGCCGCCCCGCTCGCGCACCGCGTCGGCGAGCGAGTGGACGTACCGGCCCGGGTTGATGAATCTCTGGCCGCGTAGGAGAACGCCGTGACTGACCGCATCCGACAGCGCCGGTTCCAACGCCCGCAGGGCATCGCCGTCGACGAGCTCGTGCACGGTGCGGCCACCGACGTGCGCGACGTGGTCGAACTCCTCGACCAGACCCTGCCGTTCGTCCTCGGAGAGGAACGCGGCGACGAACGGATCGGCCTCGGTGGTCGACTCGCGCAGCCCACCGCCGGCGAGAGCATCGAAGGCGTCGAGGGAGAGGGCATTGGCCTCGATGAAGACCATCATTGCGGCTCGCCACCGTTCCGGGGTGCAGTGGCGGGCGAACGAGGTCAGGAACTTGAGCAGCTGGCGGTTGGTCGTCATCGGAACGTAGACCGGCGACGACGGGCTGAGCGCAGCCTTCATGCCCATGGTCAGGATGCCCGGTTCGGGCAGCGGCAAGGTCAGCGCCGGGGCGAGCCAGCCCGCGTTGCCCCACGACGAGCCGGCCGCCACGCCCTCACGATCGACCACCGTGACGTGGACGCCCTCGTCCTGCAGGAACCACGCGGTCGCGAGCCCGACCATGCCGGCGCCCACGACGACGACATGCTCGGGAGCTCGCTGTTCGGCCATGAGCACACTCAACCATCGTTCCGCGTGCCACTCACGACGTGGCGGTGCGGCGCCGGTAGTAGGCAATCGCCGCGGCGATGAGCAGCGGGCCCCAGATCGGGAACGGCAGCACCAGGAACGCCTCCACCCTGGAGGCCACCACGGCGGTCTCGCCGAATGACATCTGCGCCATCGACCGTCCGGCGACCGTCAGCGCGGTGCCAACGACGATCGCGAGCACCGTGGGCCAGGTCGGGGACACGGGTCGGCCCCCCACGAACGGAATCCAGCGCGGGTAGATCGATCCCCAGTCCCTGAGCAGTCCGACCGTCAGCACCGATCCGCCGATCGCGGCGAATCCCAGGGAGAGTCCGAAGATCCGCATCGCGGGGTTGGCCTCGAGCTCCGCGGCGTCCATGATCGTCGGCCACGGGGTCAACCAGGTCATCCGCATCAGGGCGTATGGCAGCGGGCAGAGCGCCGCGACCACTGTGACCCACCAGCCCAATCGTGGCGGGGCGTGACGTACGAGACAGCGTCCGACACCGACGCCCGGCGCATCCCTGCGGCCCGCAGCGCGAGCAGCAGCCAGAGCGCACCGCCGATGAAGGACATGATGACGACGAGCATGTGGATCCCGGACCGGCCGAGGCCGTCGCCGAGATCGCGGCCGAACTCGGCGAACGCCGCCAGGTCCGCGTCGAACACCACAGCGAGCGCGACCGCACCGGCGACGAGGCCGCCGACAACCCGTCTCAGCATCTGGCGACGCACCGACGCGGCCACCAGGTAGGCGAACAGCAGCGGCGGCCCGAGGATCGCCACGGAGTAGCCCATCGCGACGAGAAGCCCGAGATCCGGAGCCAACAAGGCGAAGATCACCGCATGAGTCGCTCCGATCGGGACCAGCCATCGTGACGTGGCGGCCGCCAACGCGCCGGCCACACCGAGCATCAGGAGCAGTGACGAGACGAGCGTCGGCTCGAGCAGGGCGACGAGGGATCCGTCTGCCGCCGGCCCGTCAAGCTGATCAGGGTAGGCGTCCGGGGCGGTGAGCCACCAGGCACCGACCACGGCGGCGAGCATGCTCCACGCGGTGGTCGCGACCTCGACCCAGGATCGGGACGTCGTGGACGGAGATGGGACGGGAGGTGATGCTGTCGTCGATGTCATGCTGACCAGCCTCACGGCCGCGACCGCGTCCGGTCATCACGCTGGAGAGTGAACCCGCCCCCCATGCGAGGGATTCGGAGTGACGGACAGCCTGAGAGGATGGGCGGGTGCCCGGCCCTCCCACCAGGTTCTACCTGCGTATCGTCTTCGTACTGATCGGCGCTGCGCTCGCGTTGGCCCTCGGGCTGCTCGACGCCACACTGATCGCGGCGATGGTCCAGGGCACGCCACTGCCGATCTGGGCGGTGTCCTTCTTCGGCGCCGTTTTCGTCGTCGCGCCGATCGTCGCCCTCGGCCTGGTCCCCGCAATGCGCACCATCGAGGGCGTTGCAGTCCAGACGCTGCTGATGATCGACCTGCCCGGCGGAGCACCGGGGCCGGCCGGGTCCTGGCCACAACGGCGCAGGACGCTCGATTGGTTCGCCGTGCACCTGGCGAGTGGCGCGGTCCTCGTCGCCGGGGTCATGGCCACGATCGCCTTCGCCTCCGTGTGGGTCATCGTGCCCCTGCTGGTCGGATTGGTCGCCCTCGCCGTGGGGCTCGGCGAGCTGCTGGCCCGCGCGGCCCCATCCATGCTCGGGCCGGCGGCCGCCGAGCGCGTGGCCGTGCTCGAGAACGACGTCGAGCGTGCGGTGGCGCGCAACCGGATCGCCGGGGAGATCCACGACAGCGTGGGCCACGCCCTGTCGCTCGTCTCCGTCCAGGCCGGGGCCGCGCGCAAGGTCATCGCCCACAACCCCGAGTTCGCCGAGGCCGCCCTCAAGGCGATCGAGACCGCCGCACGCGACGCCGCGGCCGACCTCGACCACGTCCTCGGCCTGCTCCGTGAGGACGTGACCCCGGCCGAGGCCCCACCGGCGCCCGACCTGGACTCGCTGGAGCAGCTCGTGCGCGCCACGTGTGCGGCCGGGCTCGCGGTGGATCACGACGTCCACGGCGACATCACGACGGTGTCCTCCCTCGTGAGCCGGGAGGCCTACCGGATCGTGCAGGAGGCGCTCACGAACGCCCTGAAGTACTCCACGGACGGGACCGCGCGACTCGTGGTGACTCGTTCGGCCGCCGCGCTCACGGTCACGCTCGTGAACAGGTCAAAGGACCAGTGGTCCGGCCGGCCGGCCGGCACCGGGCGAGGCCTGCGCGGCATGACCGAACGCGTGCAGGCGCTCGGCGGGTCGTTCTCGTCAGCCTCGGTGGCACCGGACGCATGGATGCTCTCGGCCACGCTGCCACTGACGGCGGGCCGCCAGTGACGATCCGGGTCCTCCTCGTCGACGACGAGCCGCTGGTTCGAGGAGGCCTGAGAGCGATCCTCGAGGCGGAGGACGATCTCACCGTGGTCGCCGAGGCAGGTGACGGGGCCGAGGCACTGACGCAGGCCAGGCGAACGCCACCGGACGTGGTCCTCATGGATGTCCGGATGCCGCACGTCGACGGCATCGCGGCGACTCGTCTCTTCACCGAGATGGACGCGCCTCCCCGCGTCGTCGTGGTCACCACGTTCGAGAACGACGACTATGTCTACGACGCGCTCGTCGCCGGAGCGCAAGGTTTCCTGCTGAAGCGGGAGGCCCCCGATCATGTCGTGCATGCGGTCCGCACGGTCCATCGCAGCGACTCGCTGCTGTTCCCTGCGGCGACCCGGGCGCTGGTCGCCGGACGAGCCCAGCCTCGCAAGGTATCGGCGGACCCGACGGCCCGGCTCACCGAACGCGAGCAGGAGGTGCTCCGGCTGGTCGCTGCGGGGATGTCGAACGCCGAGATCGCCGGGCACCTGTTCCTCGGCGTCGAGACGGTGAAGTCCCACGTCCGCAGCATCCTGGCCAAGCTCGGAGTCAGGGACCGGGTACAGGCGGTGATCGTGTCGTACGAGTCGGGCTTCGTGTCACCTCGGTGAACCGGGCCTGTCATCTACCCGGTATACCTCGGACCCGGGTGTTGGCTATGGTCGTGAGAAGACGCCGCCGAAAGGGAGCCATCATGGGATTCCGGAAGAAGAAGACCGTCCGCGACCAGCTCGAGGGCCGCCTCGACGACTTCCTCACCCAGGCCGAGGACCTGCGCAAACAGGTGTCCGACCGGGCGCCGGAGGTGCGCGACGACCTGACGACCCGCCTCGACGCCGGCATCGCCGAGCTGCGCGCCCGCTGGCCCGAGATCCGCGACGAGGTGCTCGATCGCGTGCCCGAGATGAGCGACGAGACGTACAAGAAGCTGCCGAACGGCGTCGCCGAGCGCCTGCCGGACGACGTCAAGCCCAAGAAGAAGAAGCGGCTGCGCAAGCTGGCCGTCGTCGGGCTGGTCACCGGTGCCGGTGCCGCGGCCATCGCCGCCATGAAGCGTCAGGGCACCATCCCGCCGCCTCCGCCGCCTCCGCCGTTCGCCGCGCCCACCAAGCCGACGCCGGCCCCCGCTGCGGCCCAGAAAACGGCCCAGAAAACGGCGCCGCCACCCACCGCCGCCGACGTGGTCGAGAAGAAGCCCGTCGCCAAGAAGGCCGCGCCACCCAAGAAGAAGTGAGGTCAGCGCAGCGCCTCGGTGTCACCCGAGAGCTTCTGCGCGAACCAGATCGGCACGATCGAGACGAGGATCAGCACCACCGCCACGACGTTGACGATCGGTGCCTGGTTGGGCCGGAACAGGTTCTCCAGGATCCAGATCGGCAGCGTCTTGACTCCCGCGCCGGCCGTGAACGTCGTGACGATGATCTCGTCGAAGCTCAGGGCGAACGCGAGCAGACCTCCGGCCAGCAGGGGCGAGCGCAGCTGCGGGAACGTGACGAGCCGGAACGTCGTCCACATCCCTGCGCCGAGGTCCGCTGACGCCTCCTCGAGATTGCCCCCGACGCGTCGCAGCCGGGCCTGGACGTTGTTGAACACCGTGACGATGCAGAACGTCGCGTGAGCGATGATCACCGTCAGGATCGACAGCTGCAGCCCGAGGATGCCGCGGAACGCGTTGTTGAGGGCGATGCCGGTGACGATGCCCGGCAGGGCAATCGGCAGGATCACCAGCAGGTTGACCGAGTTCTTCCCGAAGAACCGGTATCGCTGCAGGGCCAGCGCCATCAGCGTGCCGAGCACGAGCGCGATGACCGTGGCCGCTGCCGCAGCCTGGACGCTGGTGACGACCGCGCTCCGCGCGCCGTCGCTGTGGAAGGCCCGCACCCACCAGTCGAGTGTCAGCCCACTCGGTGGCCACGTGAAGGACTGGCTCTCGTTGAAGGAGTTGATCACGACGAGCAGCAGCGGTGCGTACATCACGACCAGTACCAGGCCGGAGAGCACGGCCAGGAGGCGGCGGACGTTCGGGCTGAGTGTCATGGGCGCCCTAGAGGTTCTCCAAGGCGCCCATGCGACGCGCCGCCCAGAGGTAACCGATCATGATGAGCACCGGGATCAGCGCCACCGCCGCCGCCAGCGGCAGGTTGTTGGCCGCTCCGACGTTCGTGTAGACGAGGTTGCCGAGCATCTGGTTGGCGCCGCCGACGATGTTCACCGTGATGTAGTCGCCGAGCGTCAGCGAGAAGCTGAAGATGGAGCCGGCAATGATGGCCGGCATCAGCATGGGGAACACGATCGTCCGCATCGTCTGCCATGTCGACGCACCGAGGTCACCGGACGCGTCGAGCAGTGAGTCCGGCACTCGTTCGAGCCCAGCGAAGATCGGCAGGATGACGAACGGCAGCCAGATGTAGGCCTGCGTGATCACCACCGCGACCAGGCCGTAGCCCGGCGAGTCCAGGCCGATGCGACTGGCGGTCCACTCGAAGATCCCCCCGTCGGAGAGCACTGAACGCCACGCGAACGCCTTGACCAGGTAGCTGGCCCAGAGCGGAGTCAGCACCGCGATGACGAGGACGCGCTGCATCCGGCGCGACGCGAGCTTGGCCATGTAGAACGCGATCGGCAGCGCGACTGCGACGTCGATGACCGTGACGGCGAGGGCCACGCCGATTGTGCGGATGGTGACCGTGCGATAGAGCGGCTCGGTCGTGATCTCACGGAGGTTCGCCCAGGTGAACGACCGGTTCAGCTCGCCGGTGAAGCTGTCGACAGACCAGAACGCGGTGACCAGCAGTGCCGCGAGCGCCACGACGTAGACGAGCACCAGCCACGTCAGCGGCGCGGTGATCAGGAGCGAGAGCCGCAGCCGCGGCCTCGCACTCAGTGACGACGACAGCCGGCGGGCGGCCGTCACCCCGGGGGGGGAGACGGCCGCCCGCGCGGCGTCGCCGTGCGACATCCTCAGCCCTTGATCTCGGTCCAGGCCTTGGTCCACTCGGAGTAGTCCATGCACCTCACGTCGGTCCGGCCGTCGAGGCACTTCGCGACGGGAGTGCGCCAGTACCAGAGCTTGCTGGCGAATTCCTCGTCGCCGGCCTTGAACGTGTCGCAGAAGGACTCGTCCTTGGCGAAGTCGCACGCCTCCGCGCTGTTCGGTGCCTCACCGAAGTACTCGGTCGCCGCGGCGTTGGCCTTGGGCGAGTCGATGTAGTTCAGCCAGGCGTACGCACAGTTGGGGCTCTTGGCCTGCGACGAGATCATCCAGGTGTCGCTCCAGCCGGTCGCCCCCTCCTCGGGGAGGATCGCCTTGACGTTGGCCTTCTTGGTGTCGATCGAGTTGGCGATGACCTGCCACGTCGTGCCGACCACCAGGTCGCCGGTCTCGAACGCCGAGATCTCCTTGAGGTAGTCGGCCCAATACTCGCCGATACTCTCCCGCTGCTGCTTGAGGAGGTCGACGGCCGCGGCGAACTGCTTCTCGTCGAGCGCGTACGGGTTCTCGATGCCGAGGTCGGGCTGCGTCGCCATCAGGTACACCGCCGCGTCGGCGATGTAGATGGGGGAGTCGTAGGCCGCGATCTGGCCGCTGTACGGCGAGTCGGGGTCGAACACCGCGCCCCAGCTGTCGGGCGCCGGCGACACCTCCTCGGTGTTGAACTGCAGCACGTTGGCACCCCATCCATGCGGCACGCCGTACACGTCGCCGTCGAGACTGTTCCAGTCCTTCTCCTTCAGGAACGGTGCGAGGTCGTCGTAGTGCTCGAGCAGATCGGTGTTGAGCGGCTCGACGTCGCCGGCAGCGACGCTGCGCATCGACGAGTCACCCGACGCCGACACGACGTCGTAGTCGCCCGAGCCGAACAGCGTGAAGGCTTCGTCGGAGGTCCCGAAGTAGGTCACGGTCGCATTGCAGCCGGTGGCCTCTTCGTAGGCCGACACCCAGTCGAAGTTCGGGTCCTGCGTCCCGTCCTCGGCGTAGTACGGCCACGCCAAGATGGAGATCGCCCCCTCCCCCTCACCGATCTCGGATTGGGCGTCGCCGCCGCCCCCGTCGTCGTCTCCACAGCCGCCCGCCACCAGCGCCAGCACCATCGCAGCGCCAGCCACGCGGTATCGCTTACGCATGAATCCTCCTTGTGGATGCTTCCTGGTCGTTGGCCTTCATCCGGTGGCGGATCCGACCCGCTGCCGGTCTTGGCGCTGCCACGAGAGATGCACGGCGTCGCCCACAGCAGCGCTGGATGAGGCGTCCGTGTTGGGTACCTCGACGACCAGCGTGGTGCCGTCGTCGAGCGTGACCCGGTAGCGCGTGGTGGGACCGAGGTACTGGACGTCGATGACGACGCCTGGCCCGCCGGCCTCACCGTCGGTCGGCGGCTGCATCCTGATGTGC
>NZ_JBOHDT010000168.1:0-6524 GCF_050700635.1 Aeromicrobium sp. | reverse complement strand
GGTCATGGACCACAACCAGCACCTCGCCGACTTCGACCCCGAGATCGCACGGCTGCTTGACGCCGAGCTGAGCCGCCAGCAGACGACGCTCGAGATGATCGCCTCGGAGAACTTCGCGCCGGTCGCCTCGCTCGAGGCCATGGGCAGCGTCCTCACCAACAAGTACGCCGAGGGCTACCCGGGCAAGCGCTACTACGGGGGCTGCGAGTTCGTCGACGAGGTCGAGACGATCGCCATCGATCGGCTCAAACAGCTATTCGGCGCGCAGTACGCCAACGTCCAGCCGCACTCCGGCGCGACCGCGAACGCGGCCGCGTACCACGCCCTCGCCTCGGCAGGCGACACCGTCCTCGGTCTCGATCTCGCGAACGGCGGGCACCTCACCCACGGCATGAAGCTCAACTTCTCCGGACGTCTCTACAACGTGGTCCCGTACAAGGTCGACGACCGGGGCTACGTCGACATGGACGAGCTCGCGGGTCTCGCCCGGGAGCACCAGCCGCGGATCATCCTCGCCGGGTGGTCGGCGTACCCGCGGCACCTCGACTTCGCCAGGTTCCGTGAGATCGCCGACGACGTCGGCGCGTCACTGTTCGTCGACATGGCGCACTTCGCCGGGCTCGTGGCCGCGGGCCTGCACCCCAACCCGCTGCCGCACGCACACATCGTCACCACCACCACGCACAAGACCCTAGGCGGCCCGCGCGGTGGCGCCATCCTCACCAACGACGAGGAGGTCGCCAAGAAGATGCGGTCGGCGGTCTTCCCCGGTCAGCAGGGCGGCCCGCTCGAGCACGTCATCGCGGCCAAGGCGGTGGCGTTCAAGATGGCGCTCGAACCCGGGTTCAAGGAGCGGCAGCAGCGCACGCTCGACGGGGCACGGATCCTGGCCGAACGGTTGCTGGCCGACGATGCCCGCGCCGCGGGCATCCAGGTGGTCAGCGGCGGCACCGACGTTCACCTGGTGCTCGTCGACCTGCGGGAGAGCGAGCTCGACGGCAAGCAGGCCGAGGACCGGCTCGAAGAGGTCGGCATCACGGTCAACCGCAACGCCGTCCCCAACGACCCGCGGCCGCCGATGGTCACGTCCGGTCTGCGCATCGGCACGCCGGCGCTGGCCACGCGCGGCTTCGGCGATGACGAGTTCCGCGAGGTCGCCGAGATCATCGCCGAGGCGCTCAAGCCGGGCGACGTCGACATCGAGGGCCTTCGCAAGCGAGCCGGCGTCCTGGCCGAGCGCTTCCCGCTCTACCCGGACGTCACGCCGTACAGCAGTCGTTGAGCTCGTCGAAGCGGCTTCGACTGTGGCTGCGGCCCGGGCTGCTGGGACTTCACGCCTTCGCCGTGGTGGCGGTCGGGGTCTGCGTGGTGGCCGGGCTTTGGCAGCTCGGTCTCTATGACTCCAGGCAGGACGTCGAACGCGCCGGCCAGCGGTCCGCCACCCCCGTCGCGCTGACGGAGGTGTGGGGACCTGACGAACCGTTCGAGGCACGGCTGGAGAACCGCCGGGTCCGGGTCGAGGGGCGGTTCGCGCCCGCGTCCGAGCAGGTGTGGGTCGTCGGCCGTGAGCACGACGGACGACGTGGGGCCTGGCTCGTCGCCCTGGTGGTCGTCGAGGGAACCGACGCCGCGCTGCCCGTCGTCCGTGGCTGGGTGCCGCAGGTCGCCGACCTGCCCCCGGTGCCCGACGGCGACGTGACGCTCGACGCCGTTCTCCAGGCCAGCGAGGTCAGCGGCGAGCCCTTCGACGAGCGTGACCGGACCATCGGCACACTTTCCATCCCAGCGCTCACCAACGTGGTCCCGGGGGACCTGTACTCCGGCTACGCGATCGGAGTGTCCGGGTCGGTGACCGGAGGGCTCACGCCGGTCCAGCCGCCCTCGCCGGACGTGGCCTGGACGGTGGGGCTGCGCAACCTCGCCTACGCCCTGCAGTGGTGGGTGTTCGGCGCGTTCGCGGTGTTCATGTGGTGGCGGATGGCCACCGAGAACGTGGCGTCGCGGGAGGCCGAGGGGGCCGCAGGTAACGTGACGCCGTGAACCGAACCCTGCGCGCATACCAGGTCGTGGCGACGATCGTCGGCCTCAACCTCATCTTCGTCATCACCGCTGCCGTGGCCCAGCGCGTGACCGACGAGCTGTCGTGGTGGAACCGCAACGAGGACCTCATCTTCACGATCGACCAGATTCATGGGCTGCTGTTTATGGTGCTGCTCGTGCTCATCGCGGCGCTGCACTCGCAGAAGCGTTGGAAGCCGGCCTTCACCATCAGCACCATGCTGCTGGCCACGATCCCGTTCGTGAGCTTCTGGGCCGAGCGCCGCACCACGCACGCCGTGCAGAACCCATCGGTGGTTCAGTAGCCGGGAGGAACCGGCGTATCGAAACCACAGTCTGCGCGAGCCTGTCCCCTCAACCAGGTCTCGATACGCCGGAGGCCGTTGGCGTGAGTCACTCAGCGATCAGCTGTCGTCGTGATCAGTCGTCTTCGTTCGGGCCGTCGTCGGAGTCGTCGTCGCGGTCGTTCGGACCGTCGTCGTTGTCGTCCTTCTCGTCCTTGTCCTCGTTGGGGCCGTCGTCGGAGTCGTCGTCGCGGTCGTTGGGTCCGTCGTCCCTGTCGTCAGCCTCGTCGTCCTTGTCTTCGTTGGGGCCGTCGTCGGAGTCGTCGTCGCGGTCGTTGGGTCCGTCGTCGTTGTCGTCGGGCCCTTTGTTGTCGTCGCCGACGTCGTCACGGTCGTTGTCGTCGTTGTCGTCCTGCTCGACGAAGGCGCCGGTCGGTGCATCGCCGGCGTTGGCCACGGCGATTCCGCCGGCCGTCAGCACCGCCGCTGCGGCCAGCCCGATCGCACCGGCCAGTGTGCGCTTTTCCATGTGCCCACCCTCTTCCGGTCGACACCAGCGTCACTCCCGGCACCTGAATTCACGCTGAATTCGCAGGTCACGCGCCCCTGAACGTCGCCTTGCCCGGACCCTCGGCGAGGAAGGACTCCATGCCGCGGCGGAGGTCGTCGGTGTCGAACAGCTCGGACGCTATGGATGTCGTGTGGTCGAGCGCCTCCTGCAGGCCGCCCGACTCGAGGTGCCGCAGGATCTGCTTCGCGGACCCGAAGGCTTTCGTCGGCCCGACGGCCACCTGGAGCACGATCGCCCGGACCGCGTCGTCGAAGCCGTCATCGGGCAGCACCCGGTTGACGACGTTCCACCGCTCGAGGGTCTCGGCGTCGTAGAGCTCGCCGGTGAAGACGAGCTCCTTGGCGCGCGCGACGCCGGCGCGGCCGGCCAGTCGCTGGGTGCCGCCCATCGTCGGCGTCAGGCCGATGACCCGCTCGACGAGCCCGAACTTCGCCTTCTCCGCCGCGACGATGATGTCGCAGGCCAGTGCCACCTCGAACGCCCACGTGAGGGTGAGCGCGTGAGCGGCGAAGAACGTCGGCACGTCGAGCTGGGCGATGCGCCCGGGCAGCTCGAGCATGCGGTCGTAGAGCGCCTTGGTGTCGGCCTTCGTGGTGCGGGCCTGGAACGCGGAGACGTCGACGCCGCCGGAGACGATCCTTCCCTCGGCCCGGATGAGCAACGCCCGCGGGAGGTCGGCCTCGACGTCGTCGAGGGCTTCGTCGAACGCGTCGTGCATCTCGCGGGAGTACAGGTTGACCGGTGGGTC
The DNA here is from genome assembly GCF_050700635.1 of Aeromicrobium sp. GTDB lineage: Bacteria > Actinomycetota > Actinomycetes > Propionibacteriales > Nocardioidaceae > Aeromicrobium. The sequence goes on along the minus strand of NZ_JBOHDT010000168.1, from coordinate 2,863 downwards.
GGCGAACGTCAGCACCGCGACGTCGTGGTCGTCGCGCTCGAGCCTCACGCTCATGCAGGCCGTGAGGGGTCGTAGCTGCCGCCGCGGTCGGCGATGGCGTTGCGCACGGCGATGACCGCGCCGATCAGGAGCAGCAGCAACAGGATTCGTCGGGACGTCATGGCCTGACGGTATCGCCAGGACCGCCCGCACGTCCCGCGACGGCCGCCGACCCGGGCTTGTCACGCCATGAAAAGATGAGTCGAAACCCCCTGATCGAAAGGAAACGCCGTCGTGGCAGCCCACTTGACCGCCACCTTCACCACCAGCCTGGGCGACATCGTCATCCAGCTGTTCCCCGACCACGCGCCGAAGACCGTCGAAAACTTCGTCGGTCTCAGCGAAGGCACGAAGGAGTGGTTGGATCCCTCCACCGGACAGGTGTCGGGTCAGCCCTTCTACGACGGTCTGACGTTCCACCGGATCATCCCGAACTTCATGCTCCAGGGCGGCGACCCGCTGGGCACCGGCACCGGCGGCCCCGGATACACCTTCGAGGACGAGTTCCACCCGGACCTGCGCTTCGACCGGCCGTACCTGCTGGCGATGGCCAACGCCGGACCGGGCACCAACGGCTCGCAGTTCTTCATCACCGTCGCCCCGACCGACTGGCTGAACCGCAAGCACACGATCTTCGGCGAGGTCACGGACGCCGACAGCCAGGCTGTGATCGACGCGATCGCCGCGACCAAGACCGACCGGTTCGACCGTCCGGTCGAGCCCGTGGTCATCACCAAGGTCACGATCGAACGGTCCTGACGTGACCGAGCCCTCGTCGATCGAGCAGCAGCGCTGCTACCGGCACTCCGATCGCGAGGCGTACATCAGCTGCCAGCGGTGTGAGCGGCTCATCTGCCCCGAGTGCATGCGCGACGCCTCGGTCGGTTTCCAGTGCCCGGAGTGCGTGGCCGAGGGACGCAAGTCCGTGCGCGAGCCCCGCACCGTCGCCGGGGGCCGGATCTCGGCGAGCGAGGGCGCCGTGTCGATGACACTGCTGGGCATCAACGCGGTCGTGTTCGTGCTCCAGCTGGCCACCGGAGTTTCCACGGGCATCGTCTTCGAGCTCGGTGCCATGCAGGGTTTCGCCGTCGCTCAGGGCGACTACTGGCGACTGCTCACGGCGGCATTCCTGCACGCCGGCATCCTGCACATCGCCTTCAACATGTACGCGCTCTACATCTTCGGGCCGTTCGTGGAGCGGGCACTCGGCACTGCGAGGTTCGTCGCCGCCTACCTGACGATGGCGGTCGCGTCGTCGGTCTTCGTGTACTGGCTCACCGCTCCGCAGATCGCGACGATCGGTGCGTCCGGCGCGGTCTTCGGGCTGTTCGGACTGGCCCTGGTGCTGCTCATCCGCGCCCGTCAGGACGTGCGCACATTGCTCGTGCTGCTCGCCATCAACGCCTTCATCAGCCTGCAGGGCAACATCAGCTGGCAGGGTCACCTGGGCGGGTTCGTCACCGGCATCCTGCTCGGGCTGGTCTTCGCCTACGCTCCGCGCGAGCGACGCTCGGTCATCCAGCTCGGGGCCTTCTTGATGATCTGGGGCGGCATCCTGGTCGCCGTGGTGCTCCGCACCCTCCAGCTCAGCTGAATGACAACGGTGTGATTATGCACAGGCCCGTCCACAGCAGTGGATAAACGACAGGTGTGTCATTCCCATTTCATCGCGAAGCCGAAGGCCGCGAGGATGAAGCCCATGCCGATCACGATGTTCCACTGCCCGAGGTCGGAGTAGAACGGGATGCGTGTGTCGGTGCCGCTGACCACGTAGAACACCACGATCCACAGCAGACCGACGACGGCCGACGCCACCATCGCGGGCGCGGCCCAGCGGTTGGCCACCTTGCCGGGTTCACCGGGTCGGGGCGCCGGGCGCGTGCGGTCGGCGACCGACATCGCGGCGAAGCCCAGGCCGGCGGCGATCGCGTAGTTCCACTTGCCGATGCCGAAGAACACGGGGATCTCGCCGATCGCGGGGAAGTCCTTGTCGGTGGTCGCGAAGATCGTGGCGACGAACCAGGCAACCGCCCCGACGAGCAGCACCAGCGCCAGCGGGTGCTTCCACCCACCGCGCGTCGAGGGCGGCGGCTCCTGCCGGGGTGACTTGTGCGGGACGTTCTTCGCCACGATGACCTCTCTGGTGTGTTCGATGCTCGGGATATCCTAGTCGCCGAGACATTGCGGAGGTGGGGTGGATGGCCAGGGCGGGATTGCACGCGCGTCAGCGGTGGCCCCTCGCTGTGCTGTCGATGTGCGTCCTGGCCGGCGGGTTGTTCGCGGCCGCCGCCGTCACCTCCGACGGCTCCGATCTGCGCCCGGCCGGCGGCGACGTCGCCTCGCTCCTGCAAGAGCGGGCACTGCGAGCGGAGCGGCAACGTGCCGAGGCGCGCGAACTTCAGCAGGACATCGACGACATCTCCCGGAGCTCGCCGTCGCGAAGCTCGCTCGACGTGCTGCTCGGTCGCCTTGCTCGGCTGCGCGAGGTCAGCGGCCTCCGTGATGCGAGCGGTCCGGGCGTCCGGGTCAGCCTCACCGACGCCCCGCGCAGCGTCGACGTTCCGGGGCTCGACCCCAACGTGCTCGTGGTGCACCAGCAGGACATCCAGGCCTTCGTCAATGCGCTCTGGTCCGGTGGCGCGGAAGCGGTCTCGCTCCAGGGTCAGCGACTCATCTCCACCACCGGCATCAAGTGCGTCGGCAACACCGTCATACTCGACGGCGTGCCGTATTCGCCTCCGTACGTCATCGAGGCGATCGGCGACCCGGCCCGGCTGAACCGGGCACTCGACGAGTCACCCGAGGTCACCATCTACCGCGACTA
>NZ_JBOHDT010000167.1:0-12535 GCF_050700635.1 Aeromicrobium sp. | reverse complement strand
CCCGCGGGAGGTGCCCCGGGCGCCGGGAGGGGGCCCGGACCCCGCCGACCCCCGTGCGGAGGAGACCGGCCTGGACTTCGCCCGTGCCTGGGTCGAGTTTCCCGACCCCGCCGACGCCGAGCAGATCTTCCGCTGCGACCTGACCTGGCTGACCTCGCGCTGGACGTGCATCTTCGGCGCTGGCTGCCCCGGCATCTTCTCGAGCAGTCCGGAGGCGGGTTGTTGCACTCTCGGCGCACACTTCGCCGACGAGGCCGACCACCACCGCGTCGCCGAGGCGGTCGAGCGGCTCACCCCTGAACGGTGGGAGCGGCACGACCAGGGTGTCGATGCCTGGACCGAGAAGGACGACGAGGGCGAGCTCAAGACCCGCACCGTCGACGGCGCCTGCATCTTCCACAACTCCCGCGACTTCACCGGCGGCTACGGATGCGCACTGCACGGACTGGCGCTCGCCGAGGGTGTCGAGCCGCTGGAGCTCAAGCCCGACGTCTGCTGGCAGCTGCCGATCCGCCGCCAGTTCCGTGAGGTCGATCCCGGTGACGGCGAGACGTACACCGAGGTGCAGATCGCCGAGTACACGCGAGCGGGGTGGGGAGCGGGCGGCGCCGATCTCGACTGGTACTGCTCGTCGAACACCGAAGCGCACGTGGGGATGGAACCGGTCTACGTGGCCAACCGTGCCGAGCTCGTCGCGCTCATGGGCGCTGACGGCTATGCGGAGCTGGTCCGCCATTGCGAGGCGTTCGAGGAAGCCGGAGTCCCGACACCCCACCCTGCCAGCGGCGGTTGACGGCGACCCACCCCCGCTGTCGCGCGCCGATAACCCGTCCGGCAAGAATGACCCCATGCACCTCGATCATCTGTCCTTCGCCGCCGGACCGGCTGGACTTGCCGCCACGACCGACGACCTGGGCAAGGCACTCGGGGCGACGTTCCTCGACGGGGGTGCGCATCCCCGCTTCGGCACCCGCAACATGATCCTGCCGCTCAAGAACGAGCAGTACCTCGAGGTCGTCGAGGTGCTCGATCACCCCGCCGCCGACAAGGCCGTCTTCGGCCAGGCGGTCCGTCAACGCTCCGACGCCGGCGGTGGCTGGATGGGCTGGGTCGTCGCGGTCGACGACATCGCTCCCGTCGAGCACCGCATGGGCCGTCACGCGGTCCCCGGCAACCGGCGACGCCCGGACGGCTTCAACCTCGAGTGGCACCAGATCGGTATCCGCGGCATGGTCGCCGACCCGCAGCTGCCGTTCGTCACCCACTGGGAGATCGACCCCTCAGAGCATCCATCCCAGATGGCGCCCTCGGAGCTCGAGCTGACGGCTCTGGAGATCGCCGGCGACCCGCGGCGCGTGTCCGACTGGCTGGGTGAGGACGGCATCAACGCGCTGGAGTCGATCAAGGTCGAGTGGGCCGCTCCGCACGGCGCGCCGGGCATCCTCGCCGCTACCTTCTCCACACCCTCGGGCGACGTCCGCATCTGACCCTTGAGCTTGTCGAAAGGGTCGTTTCGACAAGCTCAACGACCGGGTTCCGTCATCGCTCGCGCCTAGGGTTGCTGCCATGGCAGCGACGAAGACGAAGACCGCCCGTCCCACGTACGCATGCGCCGAGTGCGGCTGGACCACCGCCAAGTGGGTCGGCCGCTGCGGTGAGTGCCAGGCCTGGGGCACGGTCGACGTCGCCGGCGGCGCGCGTCCGTCCGGCCGCACCGCGGCTGCTCCGGTCGCGTCGCCCGCTCGTCCCATCACCGAGGTCGCGGTCGACGACGCGCGGTCCGTCCCGTCCGGCATCGGTGAGCTCGACCGGGTGCTCGGTGGGGGCGTCGTGCCGGGCGGGGTGCTCCTGCTCGCCGGGGAACCCGGGGTCGGCAAGTCCACGTTGCTGCTCGAGCTGGCGGCTCGATGGGCGCGCGCCGGCCGTCGCACCCTGTACGTGTCCGGTGAGGAGTCGGCCGCGCAGGTGCGGCTCCGCGCCGAGCGCACCGGCGCGCTGCACGACCAGCTCTTCCTCGCCGCCGAGACCGACCTCGGTTCGCTCCTCACCCACGTCGACGCCGTCAACCCGTCGCTCCTCGTCGTCGACTCGGTGCAGACGATCGGCTCCGCAGATGTCGACGGTGTTCCCGGCGGCGTCACCCAAGTGCGCGAGGTCGCTTCGGCCGTCATCCAACGGGCCAAGAACGCCGGCATCGCAACCGTCCTGGTCGGCCACGTCACCAAGGACGGCTCGGTGGCCGGCCCGCGCGTGCTGGAGCATGTCGTCGACGTCGTGCTCCAGTTCGAGGGCGATCGTGCCTCCCGCCTCCGCCTGCTCCGAGCAGTGAAGAACCGCTTCGGCCCGGTCGACGAGATCGGCTGCTTCGACCTCGCCGACGTCGGCCTCGTCGAGGTGCCCGACCCCACCGGCCTCTTCGTCTCGCGGCACGCCGCACCCGTGGCCGGCACCTGCCTCACGGTCACGATGGAGGGCCGTCGTCCGCTGCTGGCCGAGGTGCAGGCGCTGACCGTCGAGACCAATGCACCCTCGCCTCGACGCACGTCCAGCGGACTCGACTCCGCCCGGGTCGCCATGGTCCTGGCCGTCCTCACCAAGCACTGCGGAGCGAATCTGTCGAGGGACGACGTCTACACGGCGTCGGTCGGCGGCGCGCGACTCGTGGAGCCCTCGGTCGACCTCGCCGTCCTCGTGGCCACCGCCTCGGCCAAGAGCGGCCGCACCGCCCCGACGGACCTGGTCGCTCTCGGCGAGGTCGGGCTCGCCGGGGAGGTCCGCCCCGTGCGTCACCTGGCCGAGCGACTCCGCGAGGCCTCGCGGCTCGGGTTCCGACGCGCACTCGTCCCGGCCGGGTCCACCGGTCTCGACGAGCTCGGGGGCGACCTCCAGGTCACCGTGGTGCCCGACGTCGCCGCTGCGTTCGCCTGCCTGTCAGCGGGATGAACCGACCCACGCGCGCCGCATAGGCGTCCCAGGCGGCCCCGTGCAGACGGGCGAGATAGGGCTCCTCGACGGCTCTGACCTGCAGCTGGAGGGCTGCGACGAGGAAGACGAAACCGACGAGCGAGATGACGTTCGGGACGATCATCACCAGGCCGATGGCGGCCAGAATCATGGCGGTGTAGATCGGGTTGCGCACGTGCGCAAACACGCCTGTCGTGACGAGCGAGGTGCGCTCGTCCGCGTCGACCCCGATGCGCCAGCTCGCGCCCATCGCCAGCTGGGAGACCACGGTGCCGACGATGCCGGCGATGGCGACGACAACGCCGACGACCTGCAGCCCCGGACGGACGAGGACATCGATGGGTTCGAGACCGATCACCGCGGCCACGGGAGCACTGAACATCGTGATCGTGGCCAGGACGAACAGGACGCCACCGATCCACTCGATCGATCCGGGCCGACCGCTGAAACCACGGAAGCCCGAGTCCCCGGTGCGACGGATCTGCAGCCAGATGCGGAAGCCGACAGCCGCCACGAAGTAGGCGATGACGAGAACGAGCGCGGCCGTGGTCATCTCGCGATGGTGGGCGAATCAGCCTGACATGGCAAGCGACGCGACCAAGCACCCTAGACTGACCGCGTCCCCGATTCACCTGAGGAGCGCCGTGGCGACACCGAACGACCTCCGGGCCGCGCTGTCGACCATTGCGCCCGGAACCGCGCTTCGTGAGGGGTTGGAGCGCATCCTGCGCGGACGCACCGGGGCTCTCATCGTCGTCGGCCACGATCGTGAGATCGACGCGATGTCGACCGGCGGATTCGCGCTGGACGTGCCTTTCACGGCCACGGGGCTGCGCGAGCTGGCCAAGATGGACGGCGCGATCATCGTCGACAAGGACATCAACAACATCCTGCGAGCCGGGGTCCACCTCATGCCCGACCCATCGATCCCCACCGAGGAGACCGGCACCCGTCACCGCACCGCCGACCGGGTCGCCCGGCAGACAGGGGTGCCGGTCATCTCGGTGTCGGCGTCGATGCACATCATCGCCCTCTATCTCGACGAGGACCGTCATGTGCTCGAGGACGCCAGTGCCATCCTCGGCCGCGCCAACCAGGCCATCGCCACCCTCGAGCGTTACCGCAACCGTCTCGACGAGGTCTCCGACGCCCTCTCCGCGCTCGAGATCGAGGACCTCGTCACCGTGCGCGACGTCGCTGCCGTGGCGCAACGGCTCGAGATGGTGCGCCGCATCGCCACCGAGATCGACACCTACGTGCTCGAGCTCGGCGTCGAGGGTCGTCTCCTCGACCTGCAGCTCGAGGAGCTGTTCGCCGGCGTCGACCCCGAGCGCGAGCTCATCGTCCGCGACTACCTGCCCACCGGACGTCGCCCGCGCAGCGTCGATGCGGTGCTCGCCGCTCTCGCGGCCATCGATTCGGCCGCTCTCGTAGAGCTCGGCTCGGTCGCCGATGCGATGCGCATCGGCAGCGAGGACTCTCTCGACACCCCGGTGTCGCCCCGCGGCTATCGGCTGCTCGCGAAGGTCCCCCGGCTACCCGACACGGTCGTCGACCGGCTCATCGACCACTTCGGCAACCTGCAGAAGCTGCTGGCGGCCAGCGTCGATGACCTGCAAGCCGTCGAGGGTGTCGGCGATCTCCGCGCCCGCGGCGTGCGCGAGGGTCTGGCCCGTCTGGCGGAGTCGAGCATTCTCGAACGGTACGTCTAGGGTGCGTCTCCCGAGCCGGATCGGGAGACACACCGTAGGCTGGCTTAATGGGCCGGGAACATCTGCATCTCGACGTCGGCGGGAACACTGCCCGCATCACGCTGGCCAATCCGAAGCGACGCAACTCGCTGTCCGAGGACGTCCTCCGCGAGCTGTTGGGCGCGCTTGACGATGTTGCCTCGAGCCCGGCCACGGGGCTGGTGCTGGCCGCCGAGGGACCGGTCTTCTCGGCCGGCCACGACTTCGCCGACGTGGCTCCGCGGGACGTCGTCGGAGTTCGGTCGCTGCTCGACGTGTGCCAGTCCGTCATGCAGGCGATGCAGGCGTTGCCGCAGGTCGTCGTCGCCCGGGTCCATGCTCTGGCCACCGCCGCCGGATGCCAGCTGGTGGCATCGGCCGATCTCGCGGTGGCGGCCAGCACCGCCGGATTCGCCCTCCCGGGCGGCAAGGGCGGCTGGTTCTGCCACACGCCGGCCGTGCCCGTGGCGCGGGCTGTCGGCCGCAAGCGACTGATGGAGATGGCCCTCACCGGTGACGTCATCGACGCGGCCACCGCGCTCGAGTGGGGCCTGGTGAACCGTGTCGTCGAGCCCGACGACCTGGACGACGCCGTCGACGAGCTGCTCGCCCGGGCCACGCGAGGCAGCGCCGCGTCGAAGGCATGGGGCAAGCGGGTGCTCTACGCCCAGCTCGATCGCCCGGAGGACCAGGCCTACGCGATCGCGTCGGAGGCGATGGCGGCCGCCTCCCAGAGCGCCGGCGCGAAGGAAGGCATGGCCGCCTTCCTCGAGAAGCGCCCAGCCGACTGGCCGGACTGACGACGAGCCTTGCAATATATGGCTTGCCATGCAATATTGATGGCAAGCCATATATTCGGAGATTGCCATGTCGGACTTCACCCGTCGCGAGTCGCTCGGCTACCAGGTGAACCACCTCGCCCGCCTGATGGCACAAGCGCTCCGAACCCGCATCGAGCCGCACGGCGTGGTGCCCGGGCAGTTCGCCCAGCTACTCGCCCTCTACGAAGAGGACGGACTCACCCAGAACGACCTGTGCGCCCGCGTCCGCATCGACCAGTCGACGATGGCCCACACGCTCAAGCGCATGGAACGCGACGGCCTGATCGACCGTATCCCCGACCCCAACGACCGCCGGCGCGCCAGCATCAGGCTCAGCCCGCGGGCGCAGTCGCTGCGCGACACCCTGGTCCAGGCGGCGGAGGACGTGAACGCGGAGGCGACGCGAGGGCTCGATGACGACGAACGGGCCACCTGCCTCGCCCTGGTGACCCAGGTGATCGCCAACCTGGAGCCCAGCACACCGCTCGACCAGGTAGCGACGGCATGACTGCCCGGGTCGCGGTCCGGCGGATGCACCTCGCGGCCGGCCTGGTCGCCTTCGCCACCATCGCCGTCTTCTGGACCAGCACCGTCGCCGTCGAGCTGTTCGGTTCACCTGCTGACGTCACCGCAGTCAAGCAAGCGATTCCATGGGGACTGTTCGTCCTCGTCCCGGCGGTCGCGATCACCGGCCTGTCGGGCTTCCGCCTGGGTGGCCGGTCCACCAACGCGCGCGTTCTGGCCAAGAAGCGACGGATGCCCGTGATCGCCGGCATCGGGCTGGTGATCCTCGTGCCCGCCGCGCTCTACCTCTCCGCCGCATCCGGCGGGGATGTCGGTGGCATGTTCTACCTCGTGCAGGCGATCGAGCTGCTCGCCGGCGCCACCAACCTCACGCTGATGAGCCTCAACATCCGCGACGGGCTCCGCCTCACCGGACGCATCCAACGCACATCGCGCACGGTGAGCATCGACCGGCACTGACCCGCGCCACTCGCGTCAGTCGTCTGAATTCTCGGGCTTCTCGTCGCTCTTCTCGTCCGACGTCTTCTCGTCTTCGGGCTCCTCGTCCTCGGGCTTCTCGTCCTCGGGCTTCTCGTCCTCGGGCTTCTCGTCGTCCTTCGGCTCGGGCGGTGGGGTGAGGGTGAACTTGGTCGTGCCGGGCTCACCGCCGAGCGTGCCGATCTGGATGGTGTAACCACCGGGCGTCGCCCAGCCCTCCTTGGGAGAGCAGGCGGGCCCAGACCCGCGTGCGCTCCACTCGACCCGCTCGGCCGTCGACCAGCCGGGCGAGAGCTGAACCTCATCGGCGAGCAGGGCCGTCTTGCAGACGGTGGAGTCCCAGATGGCCGTCTTTCCTGAGCTGATCACCACCAACAGGTCGCTGCTCTGCGCCGTGAAAGTACACGGCTTCTTGGACGTGGAGCTGATCGCGAGGTCGACGTCGACCGGCTCGCGGGTGTGCTGACCACCGGGAACGGACGGCGTGACGCGGATCGACTCGGGCTTGCAGGCCGCAGATCCGGCCGAGAGGGCCACCGTGGTGGTGCCGTCGGTGGGCGCGGGTTCCGGATTTGCCGACGGCGTGGACGTGGGCGCCGGCGCCGAGACCGGCTGCTCGTCACTGCCGCCGGGCCAGAGACGAAGACCGACCCAGACGAGCAGGATGAGCACTGCCAAGAGGAGCAGCCGACGGCGCCAGTAGATCTCGGCGGGCAGGCGTCGCTGGCTCACATGTCAACGCTAACCGTCAGGACCCCCGTGCGAAGATCGACGCGCCATGACTCTGCAGGATGAGCTGATCGGCTGGTTCGACGCCGAAGCCCGCGATCTGCCGTGGCGCCGCGACACCTCGCCATGGTCGGTGATGGTCTCGGAGTTCATGCTCCAGCAGACGCCGGTGAGCCGGGTTCTGCCCGTGTTCGAGGTCTGGATGCAGCGGTGGCCGACGCCGGCTGCGCTGGCGGCCGATCCGCCGGGCGAGGCGGTGCGGGCCTGGGGACGACTCGGTTATCCACGCCGGGCGCTGCGGCTGCACGCGGCAGCGACGGCGATCGTCGACCGTCACGGCGGCAAAGTGCCCCCCGGGCGCGAGGACTTGCTGGCCCTCCCCGGGGTCGGCGACTACACCGCGTCGGCCGTCGCCTCTTTCTCGTTCGGCGCACGTCACCCCGTGCTCGACACCAACGTGCGGCGAGTGCTCGCGCGGGTCGTCCAGGGCGTCGCGTTCCCAGCGCCGTCCGTCACCGCGGCCGAGCGCGAGCTCGCGAAGTCGCTGATGCCGGAGCGCGACGCGCATCGCTGGGCCGCCGCGACGATGGAGCTCGGCGCGCTGATCTGCACGGCTCGAGCGCCAACGTGCGGGACGTGCCCGGTCGCCGAGCGGTGCCGCTGGCGGGCGGCCGGCTATCCGGAGCACGACGGTCCGCCACGGCGTGGCCAGGCCTGGGCCGGAACCGACCGTCAGGTGCGGGGACGCCTGATGGCGGCGCTGCGGGAGGCCGACGGACCGGTGCCGAAGGACGCCCTCGACGCCATCTGGGACGACGACATGCAACGCGAGCGATGCCTCGACGGCCTCGTCGCGGACGGCCTCGTCGAGCCGGTCGATGACGACCTGTTCAGCCTCCCGACCTGACGCTTCGTCAGGCTCAACGACCGGTCAGGCGAGGGCGTCGGCGAGGTCTTCGACGATCCGGCGAGAATCACGGGCCTCCTCGAGCGGCTGGTCGAGAAGGATGCCGTTGAAGGCGGCGTCGATGAGCACCGCGAGGCCTTCGGCCCGGTCGTCGGCTCCCGACCGCCTCAGGTGGGCGACCATCTCGGCCAGCCAGACGTCGTTGGAGGCGCGGACCGAGGTGGCGTAGGGCTCGCGGCCGAACAGTCCGAGCGCCGCTGCCTCCACGTAGAGACGCTGACAGCGCTGCAGCTGTGGCATCTCGAATGCCGCCCACAGGTCGAGCACAGCCTGCCGCACCGACGAGGACGCCGGCAGATCGCGAATCGTCCGCACGGAGAGGTCGCAGGACGTCTCCAGCACCGCAGCGACCAGGGCGTCCTTGGAGCCGAAGTGATAGATCAGCATTCGGTCGCTCGTGCCCAGTGCTGCGGCCAGCGGGCGCAGGCTCAGGCCGATGAGCCCGTGATCGAGGGCGTAGTCGGTGGCCTGCCGGGCCAATTCGTCCTTCTTGCTCATGGTGCCGCCAATGTAGCATGTGCTACGCTAGAGATGTAGCGTCTGCTACAGAGAGTCAGGGAAGCGTCATGAACCTCGCCATCGGACTGTTGCTCGTGGCCATCGCCACCGAGGTGGTCGCCACCGCCTCCCTCCCCAAGGCGCAGGGATTCACCGAGCCGGCCTGGACCGCCTTCGTCGTCGTCGGCTACGTCTTCTCGATCTGGCTGCTCACGCTCGTCGTCCGCGAGATACCCGTCTCCGTCGCGTACGCCGTCTGGTCAGGACTCGGCACGGCGTTGATCACGGTGGTCGGAGTCGCGCTCCTGGGCGAACGCATCGACCTGATCAAGGTCGCGGGCATCGGCCTGGTCATCGCCGGCGTCGTCCTGCTCAACGTCCACATGACCGCCCATGCGTGAAGATGCCCCCGCCGCTGTGCGACGGGGCATCTATCTCGAACGGCTTATTCCTTGCCGGCCTCGACGGCTGGCGGGATCTCGGACTCGGGGAGCTCGAGGTCGGCCTTGGCCGTGCCGGTGAAGGTGAACGTGGCTTCAGGGCCCTCGCCCTCGACGTCGACGAGCACGATCTGACCGGCGCGAAGCTCACCGAAGAGCATCTTCTCGGCCATGGCGTCCTCGATCTCGCGCTGCACAGTGCGGCGGAGCGGACGAGCACCGAGCACCGGGTCGAAGCCTCGGGTGGCGAGCAGCTGCTTGGCCGCGGTGGTGAGCTCGAGCCCCATGTCCTTGTCCTTGAGGCGAACCTCGAGTCCCTCGATCATCATGTCGACCATCTGGACGATCTCGTCCTGCGTGAGCGGCGGGAACACCACGATCTCATCGACGCGGTTGAGGAACTCCGGCCGGAAGTGCTGCTTGAGCTCCTCGGAAACCTTGGCCTTCATCTTGTCGTAGGACCCTTGGACGTCGTCGGACCGGCTGAAGCCCAAATTGACGCCCTTGGAGATGTCTCGTGTACCGAGGTTGGTCGTCATGATGATGACGGTGTTCTTGAAGTCGATGACGCGGCCCTGGGCGTCGGTCAGGCGACCTTCCTCCAGGATCTGCAGCAGCGAGTTGAAGATGTCCGGGTGGGCCTTTTCGATCTCGTCGAAGAGCACCACGCTGAACGGCTTGCGGCGCACCTTCTCGGTGAGCTGGCCGCCCTCCTCGTAGCCGACGTAGCCGGGAGGGGAGCCGAACAGACGCGACACGGTGTGCTTCTCGCTGTACTCGCTCATGTCGAGCTGGATGAGTGCGTCGTCGTCGCCGAACAGGAAGTTGGCCAGCGCCTTCGACAGCCACGTCTTGCCGACGCCGGACGGGCCGGCGAAGATGAACGACCCGCCGGGGCGGCGCGGGTCCTTCAGACCGGCACGCGTGCGGCGGATGGCCCGTGACAGCGCCTTGATGGCCTCTTCCTGACCGATGACCCGCTTGTGCAGCTCGGCCTCCATGTTGAGCAGCCGGCCGGACTCCTCCTCGGACAGCTTGACGATCGGGATGCCGGTGGCAATGGCCAGCACCTCGGCGATGAGCTCTTCGTCGACGATCGCGACGACGTCCATGTCGCCGGCTTTCCACTGCTTCTCGCGCTCGACCTTGGCGGTGATGAGCTTCTTCTCCTCGTCGCGCAGCGAGGCGGCGGCCTCGAAGTCCTGCGCGTCGATGGCGCCCTCCTTGCGGCGGCGCACGTCGGCGATCTTCTCGTCGAACTCGCGCAGGTCCGGCGGCGCGGTCATGCGGCGGATGCGGAGCCTGGAACCGGCCTCGTCGACGAGGTCGATGGCCTTGTCGGGCAGGAAGCGGTCGGAGATGTAGCGGGAGGCGAGCGTGGCAGCGGCCACGAGCGCCTCGTCGGTGATGGTGACGCGGTGGTGCGCCTCGTAGCGGTCGCGCAGGCCCTTGAGCATCTCGATGGTGTGCGCGACCGACGGCTCGGCGACCTGGATGGGCTGGAAGCGACGCTCGAGCGCGGCGTCTTTCTCGAAGTGCTTGCGGTACTCGTCGAGCGTGGTGGCGCCGACGGTCTGCAGCTCGCCGCGGGCCAGCATCGGCTTGAGGATGCTGGCGGCGTCGATGGCGCCCTCGGCCGCGCCTGCGCCGACGAGGGTGTGGATCTCGTCGATGAACAGGACGATGTCGCCGCGGGTGCGGATCTCCTTGAGCACCTTCTTGAGGCGCTCCTCGAAGTCGCCGCGGTAGCGCGAACCGGCCACCAGCGCGCCGAGGTCGAGCGTGTAGATCTGCTTGTCCTTGAGCGTCTCGGGCACGTCGCCGCGGACGATGTCTTGGGCGAGGCCCTCGACGACCGTGGTCTTGCCGACGCCGGGCTCACCGATGAGGACCGGGTTGTTCTTGGTGCGGCGGCTCAGCACCTGCATGACCCGCTCGATCTCGTTCTCGCGTCCGATGACGGGGTCGAGCTTGCCCTCGCGGGCGGCCTGGGTGAGGTTGCGGCCGAACTGGTCGAGCACCGCGGACGTGCTGGGCGCGCCGCTCTCGCTGGGGGCGCCGGCGGCCTCGGCCTCCTTGCCCTGGAATCCGCTGACGAGCTGGATGACCTGCTGACGGACGCGGTTGAGGTCGGCGCCGAGCTTGACGAGGACCTGGGCGGCGACACCCTCTCCCTCGCGGATGAGGCCGAGGAGGATGTGCTCGGTGCCGATGTAGTTGTGGCCGAGCTGCAGTGCCTCGCGCAGGCTCAGCTCGAGCACCTTCTTGGCGCGGGGGGTGAACGGGATGTGACCGCTGGGGGCCTGCTGGCCCTGGCCGATGATGTCCTCGACCTGGCCGCGGACGGCTTCGAGGGAGATGTCGAGGCTCTCGAGCGCCTTGGCCGCGACGCCTTCGCCCTCGTGGATGAGGCCGAGGAGAATGTGCTCAGTACCGATGTAGTTGTGGCTGAGCATGCGCGCCTCTTCTTGGGCGAGCACGACGACGCGACGAGCGCGATCGGTGAACCGTTCGAACATTCGTCCCCCTCGGACTTGTTCTGTGGTCTATCAGTCTAGAGCCGTGCGGAAAACCGCGCCGCGGTTGTCCGTATACCCGAACAACTGCGGTGGTCACCGTCGTGTTCCGACCGTTCGCTGTGGGCGGAACGCCCCTATTCGCGGCGGGACAGCGGGAAGAGGATGGCGTCGCGGATGCCGATGCCGAGCAGGAGCATGACGAGGCGGTCGACGCCGAGGCCCATGCCACCGGCCGGGGGCATGCCGAACTCCAAGGCACGCAGGAAGTCTTCGTCGACGTCCATGGCCTCGGGGTCGCCGGCGGCGGCGAGACGGGCCTGCTGCTCGAGGCGTTCGCGCTGGATGACCGGGTCGTTCAGCTCCGAGTACGCGACGCCGAGCTCGACGCCGTTGACCACGACGTCCCAGGCCTCGACCAGTCCGGGCGTCGTGCGGTGCCGCTTGGCGAGCGGACGCACCGACTCGGGGTAGTCGCACACGAACGTCGGCTGGATGAGGGTGTGCTCGACGAGCTTCTCGAACAGCTCGAGGACGATGTCACCGGTCCCCCACTCCGGCCGCAGGGTGACCTCGTGACGGTCCGCGATCGCCCCGAGGTCCTGGACTGGCGTGTCGAGGTCGATCGTCTGACCGACCGCCTCGGACACGAGCTCGTGGAGGGTCGCCCGGCGCCACGGCGCCTCGAGATCGATTTCAGTACCGTCACGAGCCGTCACGACGGTGCGACCGACGGCACGGGCGGCGTCGACGACGAGGTCGCGGGTGAGCTCGGCCATGGTGTCGTACGACCCGTAGGCCTCGTACACCTCGAGCATCATGAACTCGGGGTTGTGGGTGTTGTCGACGCCCTCGTTGCGGAACGTCT
>NZ_JBOHDT010000166.1:0-4208 GCF_050700635.1 Aeromicrobium sp. | reverse complement strand
GCACTCGCCCTGGGCTGGCCACAGCGTCAGTCTTCACGCATGTTGGGTGAGGACGCGCGGCCGGGCGGGCACCAGACTTCCGAGCATGGCCACATGGATCGCCGTTTCCCTCTACCTGATCGACCTTGCGTTGAAGATCGTCGCGTTGGGTGTGGTGCCCAAGAACCGGCGACCGTCCAGCGGCATGGCCTGGCTGCTACTGATCCTGGTCCTGCCGCTCTTCGGGTGGGTGATCTTCCTCGTCCTGGGGCGAACCAAGCTCGGGCGCCGTCGCAACGAACAGCAGGCCGAGGTCAACGCGCGCGTGGCGGAGCGAACGGCGCACGTGCCCACGCTCGAGAGCGACTTCCCCGGACCGGCGTACGTACGTTCGGTGGCAACGCTGAGCCGCAACCTGGGCGCGCAGCCGGTGACGCCCGGCAACCGGGTCGACCTCTTCTCGGTCTATACCGAGTCCATCGCGGCGATGACCGCCGAGATCGACAAGGCCTCCACCTGGGTGCACGTCGAGTTCTACATCACCGCGTGGGACGACGTGACCGGCCCCTTCTACGAGGCGCTGGCGCGGGCCGTCGATCGCGGGGTGAAGGTCCGCCTGCTCTTCGACCACCTCGGATCCAAGGGCATCCCGGGGTACAAGGAGTTCACCGCCCGGCTGGACGCATCCGGCATCGAGTGGCACCCGATGCTGCCGATCGCACCGTTCAAGCGCCGGCCGGACCTGCGCAACCACCGCAAGATCCTGGTGATCGACGGGATGGTGGCGTTCGCCGGCTCGCAGAACCTGATCGAGCCCGGATACAACAAGCCCGCGAACCACAAGCTGGGCCGTGAGTGGAAGGAGTTGGTGGCCCGCGTCGAAGGACCGGCGGTCAGCGCTCTCAACCTGCTCTTCTGCACCGACTGGTACAGCGAGACGGAGGTCAAGCTGACCGACGAGCTCGGCACGGTACCGACCCCGGCCGGCGAGATCGAGGCGCAGGTGATCCCGAGCGGGCCCGGCTTCTCGACGGAGAACAACCTGCGCGTGTTCACGCTGTTGCTGTACTCGGCACAACGCCGGCTGTCGATCACCAGTCCCTACTTCGTGCCCGACGAGTCGCTGCTGTACGCCATCACCACGGCCGCACAACGAGGCGTCGAGGTCGAGCTGTTCGTGAGCGAGGCCGGAGACCAGTTCATGGTCTACCACGCCCAGTGCTCCTACTATCAAGCTCTGCTCGAGGCGGGGGTGCGCATCTATCTCTACCCGGGTCCTTTCGTGCTGCACTCGAAGCACTTCTCCATCGATGACGACGTCGCCGTGATCGGGTCCAGCAACATGGACATGCGGTCCTTCGCACTCAACTACGAGGTGTCGCTGATGCTGAGCGGAGACGAGATCGTCAGCCGTTTCCGCGAGGTCGAGGACGACTACCGTGCGCTGTCGCGCGAGCTCACCCTCGCTGAGTGGCGGCAGCGCCCTGCCCGCAAGCGCTACGTCGACAACGCCATGCGCTTGACCGCAGCCTTGCAGTAGCGGTCAGAGCGAGCTGTGCCCTCCGATCCTGCGCGCCCTGACCAGGGAGGCCACGACGACGAGATTGAAGACGATCAGACCAGCGACCAGCCCCCTGGCCAGCTGGCCCTCGGCGTGAATGTCGCCGTACCCGACTGTGGCCATCGTGCTCACCGTGAAGTACAGCGCGTCGGTTCTGGTGCTCAAGTTGGCGATCTGGTCTGGCTCGACCAGGTCAAGAAAGAAGAACGCGAAGGAGAACGACATCACCAGCATCACGAGCAGGATGCTCAGTGCCCGAGTGCTCCGGATCTCCTCGCCGTGGCGCAGATGGTCGAGCTCCTTGACCATCGTGTAGCCGAGCAGGCCGAGGCCAGCGGCGGTCAGGGCCAGACTCAACAACGCACCGGTAGTAGGCGAGTCGCCCCAGCCAACCGGGAAGGCGTAGTACGCAACCAGTAGTCCGACGCCGCTCCACACGGGGCGCCACCCGGATCCGAACATTGTGCTCATGAAGTCTGGACGACCGGTGCGTCTTCAGGCTTTCCGCTGATCAAGGGATCCAGCCAGCGTGCATCCGGATCTGCCTCGACGAGGATCGCCCTGAAGAACAGGCTCATCGGGACGGCCAGAATTGCGCCCAGGGGGCCGAGCACCCAGGTCCAGAAGACCAGTGACATGAACGTCAGCGTGGTGGAAAGACCGACCGCGCTGCCGACGTAGCGGGGCTGGATCACCGACTGGATCACGACGTTGACCAGCGAGTACAGGACGATCACGGCGAGCATCAGGCTGGGTCCACCCTCGAGCAGGCCGATCAGGGCCGGCGGGACGACACCGATGACAAAGCCGATGTTGGGGATGAAGTTCGTGACGAAGGCCAGAACCCCCCACACGAACGCTCCCGGTACTCCCAGCGCCGCCAGCAGGGCGGTGTCGATCACCGCGACGATCAGCCCGAAGACGGCCGAGACACCGAGGTACGTGCGGGTGCCGCCCGCGAACGAGCCCAGGGCGTCGACGAGGTTGCGGTGCTGTTCCCGGGCGCCTTCCGCCAAGCGCTGCACGTGCGCGGCGTCGAAGGCGAGGAACAGCAACAGCGTCACGAGGAATAACAGGTTGGACAGCACGGACAGGCTGCTGGACAGCACCGAGGTCGCGAAGTCGACGATCTTGCCGGGGTCGAACGCGTCGACCACCGCATCTGCCTGGGTAGCCCCCACGCCGAGGCCCGACAACCAGTCGCTGACGTCGGCGGCAAGATCCGTGCTCTCGGACGCGTACGACGGAATGAGGACGGCGAGACGGCCGATCGAGACCACCAACGCGAGGGTGAGGCCCACGATCAGGAGATAGGCGGCGATCAGCACCACGATGGAGGCGGCCCACACTGGAAGGCGGCGCTCGAGCATCAGCCGGAGCGGGTGGAAGACGATCGTCAGGGCAAGGGCCAGCATGAGAGGAGCCACGATGTGGCTGGCGGACTTCAACCCGGCCACGACGATCACGATGGCGGCGGCACTCACGAGCAGGGTGATGGTCCGGGACTTGTTCATGGCGTGCTCCTCGAAAGGGTCGTACGGTGGCCCAGCGACTCCAGAATGCCGATGAGATGTTGGTGCAGCGCCTCGCCGCCGACGATGGGTTCCGTCGGGGCCAGGAGGGAGGGGGGCGCCAAGACGAAGCCTCGGTCCTGCCAGCCACCCAGCCCTCCATGACAGCCCACCAGCGGTTCGAATGCTGCCACGTCGAGGGTGTCGGGGTCGACGGCACTGTTGACGTAGAGCTCGGGTGCCTGCGCCATCATGGTGGCCGAGAGGAGCATCTCCGGGGCATGGTCACCGAACTCCAGCAACGGGTCCACTCCCTCGACCACGCCGTTCGCCAAGTCGTGGCGGCCGGCGCGCCCGATGGCAACCGGACCCTCCGCCCCCAGGGCGGTGACGAAGCCGATGCCGGGATGTGCGGTCAAGCCCGGCACGAGTGCCGGCCAGCGGTCCTCGATCTCCTCGAGCGTCAATCGCTGAGGTCCGGGCACGTATACCAGTCCCAGGTTTCCGCTGCCGAGCACGATGAGCTCGACTCCCGGTCCGGACTCGTCCGGTTCGGTCACTTTGTTCACTCGGCGGGCCGCAGCCTGGGACACCCCCTGGGTTCCGCTACCTCCGGACAGGTCCTCCAACACGGAGTCGACGCGACCCCACCCTTCGACGCTGCTCTCGACCCCTGTCGTCTCCGATCGCGTCAAGGACTCGCAGAGCTCGCTCAGCTCGGTGCCGTACCGGGACGCGAAGGGCTCACCCTGCGACTGCCCGTGGTCGCTCAGAACCACGAAGCGGTAGCGGCGCGGCGCTCTCTGCGCCACCTTCTCCAACACCGCCAGAATCTGGTCCAGCCCGGTGAGCGCCGCCAGAGACTCCACCCGGGTGGCGCCGGCGTGGTGGGCGATCTCGTCGTAGTCGACGTAGTCGACGTAGATGCTTCGAGCCCCGCACATCATCTCCTCGCTCACCACCGCCGTGTTGAGGTCGCGCAGAAAGCCGTTGCTGAAGGCGCGGAGCCCGGCGAACGTCCAGGACCGGTGCACCCGGGGGTGTACGTCGAGCCGCCGCTGCCGCATCGCCTGGAACCGTTCGCGGACGATCTCGGCGATGGTCCGGGCGATGCTGCGGGCCAGCCCGTCCGGCCGGAGCAGGAACCGGGCCACCAC
>NZ_JBOHDT010000165.1:0-7246 GCF_050700635.1 Aeromicrobium sp. | reverse complement strand
ACCTTGTAGATCGGGTCGTAGCTGCGCACGAGCTCGTCGGTGAGCATGAGGTGGTGTGGAGTGACCTCTGCGGTGACGTTGATGCCGCGGCTCTTGGCCCACCTGAGGATCTCGACCGATCCGCGGGTGGACACGTGGCACACGTGCAGCCGCGACCCGACGTGCTCGGCGAGCAGCACGTCACGGGCGACGATCGCCTCCTCGGCGACGGCCGGCCATCCGGTGAGTCCGAGCTCACCCGAGAGGGGGCCCTCGTTCATCTGCGCGTTTTCGGTGAGTCTCGGTTCCTGCGCGTGCTGCGCGATGACCCCGTCGAACGCCTTGACATACTCCAGCGCGCGTCGCATCAGGACGGCGTCGGAGACGCAGATGCCGTCGTCGGAGAACACCCGGACGCCGGCAGCGGAGTCGGCCATGGCGCCGAGCTCGGCCAGCCGCTCTCCCGCCAGGCCGACCGTGACGGCACCGACCGGCTGCACGTCGCAGTAGCCACCCTCACGGCCCAATCGCCAGACCTGCTCGACGACGCCGGCGGTGTCCGCCACCGGATCGGTGTTGGCCATCGCATGAACACAGGTGAACCCGCCGCGAGCGGCTGCCCGCGAGCCGGTGAGCACCGTCTCGGCGTCCTCACGTCCGGGCTCGCGCAGGTGGGTGTGCAGGTCGACGAGTCCGGGCAGCGCGACGAGGTCACTCGCGTCGATCTCGGTGGCATCTGCCGGTGCGTCGACGTCGGTGCCGATCGTCGCGAATTCGCCGTCCTCGATGACGAGGTCGACGACCTCCTCACCGAGCAGTCGGGCCCGGCGGATGACGGTTGCGGTCATGCGTTCTCCTCGTCGGTGGTGTCGTCGATGGCCCCGTGCTCTGCGGCGCCGCCGAGCAGGAGGTAGAGCACCGCCATGCGGACGGCGACGCCGTTCGTGACCTGTTCGACGATGACCGAGCGGTCGTGGTCGGCCACGTCGGCGCTGATCTCCATGCCGCGGTTCATCGGGCCCGGGTGCATGACGATGGCGTGCTCGGGCAACCGGTTCATGCGTGCGGTGTCGAGTCCGTAGCGCCGGCTGTACTCACGCGTCGTCGGGAAGAACGCCGCGTTCATGCGCTCTCGTTGCACGCGCAGCATCATCACGGCGTCGGACTTCTCCATCGCGGCGTCGAGGTCATAGGAGGTCTCGACCGGCCAGTGCTCGACCCCCACGGGAAGAAGGGTCGGAGGGGCGACCAGCGTGACGTGCGCCCCCAGGGTGTCGAGCAGGAGTGCGTTCGAGCGCGCCACCCGGCTGTGCAGGACGTCACCGACGATCGTCACGTTGCGACCCTCGATCTCGCCGAGGTGCCGCCGCATCGTGAAGGCGTCGAGCAGCGCCTGCGTCGGGTGCTCGTGCGTGCCGTCGCCGGCGTTGATGACAGCGCCCTGCGTCCACTTCGCGTGGGCCAGGCGGTGCGGGGCCCCGGAATTGTGGTGCCGCACGACCACGGCGTCGGCCCCCATGGCCTGAAGCGTCAGCGCGGTGTCCTTGAGGCTCTCGCCCTTGGAGACGCTCGACCCCTTGGCCGAGAAGTTGATGACGTCCGCCGAGAGCCGCTTGGCCGCGGCTTCGAAAGAGATGCGCGTCCGGGTGGAGTCCTCGAAGAAGAGGTTCACGACGGTGCGACCGCGCAGGGTGGGCAGCTTCTTGATCGGCCGGCTGGCGACCGACAGCAGCTCCTCGGCGGTGTCGAGGATCCGCACCGCGTCCGTACGGTCGAGGTCGCCGGCGCTCAGCAGGTGAGTGAAGCTCATGCAGCGCCTCCTGTCCGGATGGAGACGCCGTCGGCGTCGTCGCTCTCGGTGAGCGTGACCTTGACCTTCTCGGCCAGCGACGTCGGCAGGTTCTTGCCGACGAAGTCCGCGCGGATCGGCAGCTCTCGGTGACCCCGGTCGACCAGGACGGCCAGCTGCACCCCGCGCGGCCGACCGAGCTCGTTCAGGGCGTCCAGGGCGGCGCGGATGGTGCGGCCCGAGTAGAGCACATCGTCGATGAGCACCACGATCTTGTCGTCGATGTCGTCGGGGATGTCGGTGTGCTCGAGCGAGCGAGCCGGCTTGAGCCGCAGGTCGTCGCGGTACATCGTGACGTCGAGCGCGCCGGCTTTGATCTCGTGGCCCTCGACCTCACCCATCCTGCGGGCGATGCGGCGGGCCAGGTGCACACCGCGAGTGGGGATGCCGAGCAGCAGGACGTCGGTGGAGCCGCGGTTGCGCTCGAGGATCTCGTGGGTGATGCGGGTGAGTGCCCGGGCGATGTCGTTCTCGTCGAGAACGGTGCGCCCGTCAGAGTGGGACACGTCAGGGTGCTTGTCAGACTGGGGCGCGTTGGCGGACGCAACCATGCTGACCTCCTTCTCCGCCTCACGGGACGGCCGTTAAAGGATGTCGGGTCGTTCCGGGCCAGACTACCAGCGCCGGAGGAACGCACTCCCGCGCCTCGCGGCCGCAGACGCGGCTTCGACAATCGAGTCCACCCACGCCGAAACGTGCCTACGCTTGTTCTGTGATCGACCGGCAACGAGTCATCGAGGCGTGGTCGTCGCCTCGGCGACGAGTGATGCTGCTCGTCGCCCTGATCGCGGCGCTCGCCGTGGTGGCGACGGTGATCGTCCTGCAACGGTCGTCCGAGCCGACACCCGTCGCCCGGCCGGCCGCGGCGAGCCCGACGCCGACGGCCACGCCGACTCCGACGCCGAGCTCGGGACGATGCGCCAACCCTCCCGAGGAACCATTCGTGCCGACCCGGGTCACCGTCCCCGGCGTGATCCGCAAGGCCAAGGTGCTCGCACTGCCTCGCGACTCTCGTGACGTGCCGTCCGTGCCTCCGGTGTCGGGGGCCGGCAGACAGCAGATCGCCTGGGACCGTCCGCCCGGGATCAAGCCCGGCTCACCGAAGGGCAATGTGCTGATCAACGCGCACACCTGGCCGGACGGGTCCGCACTCGGCAACGAGTTCCTCAAGCGCCTCGAGAAGGGCGACCGGATCATCCTCCACGGTGATGGCGCCACCTTGTGCTACGAGGTCGACAAGCGCATCGAGGTCCTCGCGGCGGACGGGTATGTGCCCTACTACGACCGTGAGGGTCCCCCGCAGGTCGCGCTGCTCGTGTGCTCGGGCCAGCGCCTCGGCCCGGGCGAGTGGACGCACCGCACCATCTGGTTCGCCAAGCCCGTGTAGAGCTACTCGGTCGTCGCCTTGGTCTGGACGATCGCGCTCAGCAGGCCGTTGACGAAGCCCGGTGACTCGTCGGTGGAGAGGTCGCGGGCGAGCTCGACCGCCTCGCTGATGGCCACCGCGTCGGGGACGTCGTCGACGCTGAGGATCTCGTAGGTGGCGATCCGCAGCAGGTTCCGGTCGACGCCCGGCATACGGTCGAGGGTCCAGCCACGCGCGTGCTCGGCCAGCATCACGTCGATCCGTTCCTGATCGGCGACGACGCCCTCGACCAGCCGGACGGTGTACTCGTTGACCGGCGGGTCGTTCAGCTGGATGCGCCCGGCGAGCGAGCCGCCGGGGCCGAGACCCTGGAGCTCGGACTCGAAGAGGATGTCGAGAGCGCGCTTGCGGGACTTGGTGCGTGCGGACATCAGCCGGAGACGCGGCCGAGATAGCTGCCGTCGCGGGTGTCGACCTTGACCTTCTCGCCGGCGGTGATGAACAGCGGTACCTGGATCTCCTTGCCGGTCTCCAGCCGCGCGGGCTTGGTGCCTCCGCTGGACCGGTCGCCCTGCAGGCCCGGCTCGGTGTACTCGACCGCGAGCTCGACCGAGACCGGCAGCTCGATGTAGAGCGGCTGGCCGTCGTTGACCGCGACCATCGCCTCGCCGTTGTCGAGCAGGTAGTCCTTCGCCTCGCCCACCACGTCATCGGCGATGGTCACCTGGTCGTAGGTGGCGGAGTCCATGAAGACGTAGCCATTTCCATCGTGAAACAGGTAGTGCATGTCGCGCTTGTCGACCTGCGCGATGTCGACCTTGACGTCGGCGTTGAACGTGCGGTCGACGACCTTGCCCGTCATCACGCTCTTGAGCTTCGTGCGCATGACGGCGCCGCCCTTGCCCGGCTTGTGGTGCTGGAACCACTGCACGGCCCACAGCTGGCCGTCGAGGTTCAGCACCATGCCGTTCTTCAGGTCGTTCGTCGTTGCCATCAGCCAAGCTCCACAAGGTCTTTGGTCGCGGTCGTCAGCACGGTCGGATCACCGTGTTCGACGACGAGGGTGTCTTCGATCCGCACTCCCCCGCGCCCTGGCAGGTAGATGCCCGGCTCCATCGTGAGGGGGGTGCGCGCAAGAAGTGTACCGGTGTTCTCCTTCCGGATGAACGGGTCCTCGTGGATCATCAGCCCCACACCGTGCCCGATGCCGGTCGTGAACGCCTCCAGATAACCGGCCTCGTCGAGTACGTCGCGCGGGATCGTGTCGGCGTCGGCGACCGGCTTTCCGGCGACCAGCGCGTCGACGCCGGCCTGCTGCGCATCGCGTACGGCGGCGTGGATCTCGCGCTGCCAGTCGGCCGGCGGCCCGAGCACCATCGTGCGGGTGCAGTCGGCGTGGTAGCCGTCGTACCGGGCACCGAAGTCGATCTTCAGCAGGTCACCACCCTCGAGCCGGCGGTCGCCCGGGCTGTGATGCGGGATCGCGGCGTTCGGCCCGGAGGCGACGATCGTGTCGAAGCCGACCGCCTCAGCGCCGTGCTCGAACATCCGCCACTCGAGGTCACGCGCGATCTCCCGCTCGGTACGCCCTGCGAACGGCCCGTCGAGGAGGCCGGCGAGTGCCTGGGTGGAGATCTCGCAGGCACGCGCGAGTGCGGTGATCTCCACGTCGTCCTTGACGACCCGCAGTTCCTCGACCGCCCGCCGCAGCGACGACGCGGAGAAGGCACGCTCCCCCATCAGGCCGACCACGGTCTCGTACTCATCCACCGACAAGGCATGCGTCTCCACCCCGATGCGTGCATCGCCGGGAAGCTCCGCATGGGTGAGCAGCGTGCCGAACAGGTCGCGGTCGGTGTGCCGGTCCACGTCCGGGCACTCGGCGGTCGCCTGGTCGCGGTAGCGACCGTCCGAGACGAACGTGGCGACGGCGGCGGCGGTGACGAGCACCGCGCCGTTCGACCCGGTGAAGCCGGTCAGATAGCGGAGGTTGACCAGGTCACTGATCAGCGCTGCATCCAGTTCGCGCTGCTGCAGGTTCTCGGCCAGCCGGGATCGTCGGTCGGCGTGTACGTCCGGCATGCGCGTCCTATCGGGAGATCTCGGCGTACGCGGCGGTGAGCAGCGCAGGGTCGGGAGCGGCCAGGATCGACGGCGCCGCGAGCCCGTTGAGAACGACGAACCGGAGCTGGTCACCACGGGTCTTCTTGTCCAGCCGCATCGCGTCGAGCAGCTCGGTCCACACCCCGGGCTTGTACGTCGTCGGCAGGCCCATCAGTGACAGCACCGAGCGGTGCCGGTCGACCAGGGCACCGTCGATGCGTCCGGTCAGCCCCGCGAGCTGCGCGGCGAAGCACATCCCGATCGCGACCGCCGCGCCGTGCCGGAACGAGTACCGCTCGACCCGCTCGACGGCATGCCCCAGCGTGTGCCCGTAGTTGAGCATCTCTCGTCCGATGCCGTCGTCTGCGGACTCCCGCAGGTCGCCGGCGACGACGTCCGCCTTCACCCGTACGGCACGCTCGATCAGCTCCGGCAGCGTCGCGCCGCCCGGGTCGAGGGCCGAGCGCGGGTCGGCCTCGATCAGGTCGAGGATCCGCGGGTCGGCGATGAAGCCACACTTGATGACCTCGGCGAGACCGCTACGCAGCTCGTTGTCGGGCAGCGTCGTGAGGACCGTCGTGTCGCACAGCACGCCGCCCGGCTCGTAGAAGGCCCCGACGAGGTTCTTGCCGTCGTCGGTGTTGATCCCGGTCTTGCCGCCGACCGCTGCGTCCACCATGCCGAGTAGGGTGGTCGGAACGGTGATGAACGAGACACCGCGCAGCCACGTCGCGGCGACGAACCCGGCGAGGTCCGTCGTCGAACCGCCGCCGAGACCGACGACGACGTCGCTGCGGGTGAAGCCCGACCGTCCGAGGACCGACCAGCAGAACTCCGCGACCTCGGAGGTCTTCGCGGCCTCGCCGTCCGGCACCTCGATGCAATGCGCGTCGAGTGCGTCGCTCATCAGCCGCGTGCGTACCGACTCCGCCGGCTGTGCGAGCGTCGTCGGATGGATGATCGCGATCCGGCGTACCTGGCTGCCGAGCAGAGCGGGGAGCTCCTCGAGCACGCCGTCGCCGATCGAGACGTCGTACGGTCGCTCCGAGTCGACCCGGAGGCGCTGTGCGCTTGCGGTCATGCCTGCTCTCCCTCCCGCTCGAGCCATCGAACGATCTCATCGGCAACGCCGCCCGGTGTGAGGTCGTCCGTCGCGACGACGTACGCGGCCACGTCGAGGTAGATCGCGCGGCGCTCCTCCATCAGGGCCTTCATCTGCGAGCGTACGTTCCCGAGCAACAGCGGTCGTGCCGTGTTGAGGCCGACCCGGCGGGTGGCGACGGACAGGCCGACGTCGAGGAACACGACACGTTCGCCGCGCAGCGCCGCTCGCGTGTCCTCGTGAAGCACCGAACCGCCGCCGAGGGCAAGGACACCGTCGTGCTCTGTCAGGCCGGCACGCACGGCCGTGGACTCCACATCGCGGAAGTACGCCTCGCCGTGGTCGACGAACATGTCCGCGATGCTCATGCCGTGCGCGGCCTCGACGTCGGCGTCGGTGTCACGGACGTCGACGCCGAGCCGGTTCGCCAGCTTGTTCGCAACGGTGGTCTTGCCTGCGCCGGGCGGCCCGACCAGGATCACGCGTGGACTCACCGTGCCTCCCCACCGTGAGCATGACGTTTCTGCGCCGACACGCCGGCGTGTCGCGCGCAAACGTCATGCTCACGGGGGAGGGGGAGTGCCGACGTGATCGTCGGCATCGGTATCGACGTCGTCGAGATCGAGCGCTTCAGCGAGACGCTGCGGCGTTCGCCGGCCGTCGCCGAGCGGCTGTTCGTACCGGCCGAGGCGGGCCTGGTCGCCGGCTCGCTCGCCGGCCGGTTCGCCGCCAAGGAGGCACTGGCGAAGGCGCTCGGCGCTCCGGCCGGTCTGCACTGGGTGGACGTCGAGACGTACGTCGAGGACAGCGGCCAGCCGAGGCTGGCGATGCGCGGGACCGTGCTCGC
>NZ_JBOHDT010000164.1:0-13057 GCF_050700635.1 Aeromicrobium sp. | reverse complement strand
CGGGTCACCGGGCCGCACCCGTTAGACTCGTCACCGCCCTCCGGGGCTTGCGCCCGTAGCTCAACGGATAGAGCATCTGACTACGGATCAGAAGGTTGGGGTTTCGAATACCTCCGGGCGCGCCACTCGATACCGCAGTCATCAGGCCAGCAACCGTTGATGTCAACCGGCTCCCTTCTTCTCCCTTCATCGATGACCAGAGTCTTCATCGTGGGAGATCTGTGGCCTGGGCGATGGACGCGGCGAACGTTGGGCGACCGTCAGGCCCGCGTTCCAGCCGGGGGCCCGGCCGTGGGTGGGCGGGCGGATGCCGTCCATGTCATGGCCGCTCCGGGTCAGCAACCAGGCGACCAGTGAGTTTGAGTTCCACATCTCGCCTGCAATCAGCTCGTCGCGGCCCCAGGCGGCCGGTGGGAACTCCGGCGCCAGGGCCAACACCTGCTCCGCCTGAGACCGGGTGCTGCTGACCCGCTGGGGGCTGTCGACTGCTTCGGTGATGTCCGGGATGCCGCCGCCGCGCCAGCAGCGGACCTCATAGCGGAAGGACCGGAACCGGCCCAGCCACCGGAGTCCGACCGGCCCCTCGCAGACCACACCCCTGTCTGCCGCGTCGATGCCCCACGCCGGCCCCATCTCGATGGCGAACCAATCGCCGCCGAGTTGGACCATGAGAGCAGCGTGGTAAAGGTTGCACCTGTCACGACGTTCGTACCGAGCGGTGAGCGCTTCGAAGATCCGCCCGTTCGTGCGTACGCAGTGCGTGTTGTCACCAGCCCCGAGCGGCAACCAGTACAGCTCGACGCAGTTGCGAACTCGCCCCGACTCCGCTGTGTCCTTCACGGTTCGCCGTTCCCTCTCAACTGGTCGACGTGCTTCCTACCGATGCTGCGGCCGTCAGTACTGGATGGTCCAGAGACGCCAAGCCCTCCTCAGCGGGACTTTCGTCCCCTTGTGCGGGCGACGACTCACTCCGCATGGGGACCTTGGGCTCTGCACTCATCGGGGAGTCCGGCCTAGCGTCGGAGGCCAGGGCAGGTACGTCCGC
Organism: Aeromicrobium sp.; assembly: GCF_050700635.1. Classification (GTDB taxonomy): domain Bacteria; phylum Actinomycetota; class Actinomycetes; order Propionibacteriales; family Nocardioidaceae; genus Aeromicrobium. The sequence goes on along the minus strand of NZ_JBOHDT010000164.1, from coordinate 12,012 downwards.
GAAATGAGCGTGTGTCATGTCATCCACTCGAACCATGTCGTCGAATACCGACCGGCTCGCGGCGATGGCAACAGGTCCCCGCGGAGTGAAGGCCACAGCGGGACGGCTCGCGTGGCTTGCCGCCGTCCTTGCGCTTCGTGCACCTGGCGATGGCGCTCGACATGAGCTTGTCGTACGACCCGATCGAACCCGTGATCGTGCTCTTGTACGTCGCCGCGACGGCACTGTTGCTGCACGGTGCGCGAGGTGGAGGTGTCCGCGGTGAGTAAACGTGATGTGAAGAACAAGCCGATGACCGCGACATGGTCCGGCCGGAGCGCGGTCTGGTCCAGTGTCGTGGTGGCCCTGGGCATCGTGGTCGCGGCCATGTACGGGTTGCTTGCCGCCGAGCCCTATCGAGACCTTCCCGCCGCCACCGTGCTGGGTGCCAAGGCCCAGGACGTGTGCAGCATCCTGGTTGCCGGAGCGCTCACCTTCCTGGTCCTTCGACCGCTGGTCACTCCACGCGCACACCTGGTTCGTCTCGGGCTGTTGGCGTACGTCGCCTACAGCTACGCGATCTACCTGACCGGTGTCCCGATGAACCGCGTCTTCCTGGTGTACGTGGTGATCGAGGCAGCGGCCGGCGCGGCCCTCCTCGACGGACTGATCAGGTTGCGTCCTTCGGCCTGGCCGCGGATCAGATCACGGCGGCTGGAGCGGGGGACCGGGTGGATGCTCCTCGTCGTGGCGGTCCTGTTCGCGATGCTCTGGCTCTCGACGCTGGTCCCGTACGCTCTCGGCGGGCCTCCTCCGGATCCGGAGGGGGTCGGCGGCACGCCCTATCCGGTGTTCGTGCTCGACCTGGTTGTGGTGCTCCCTTGCCTCCTCGCCGTAGGGCTACTGCTTGTGCACGGCCGCGCCATCGGCGGTCCGCTTGCCGTGGTGGCGCTGATCAAGATCGTCACCCTGTTCACGGCTCTCTGGGCCGGAGTCGCGGCTGTCGCGGTGACGGGCGAGCCGCTGCACCTCGGCCTTGACGCTGCGCCCAGCCTGCTGCTGCTCGTTCTCAGCGCCTGGTTGGCTGTGCTGTGGCTGCGCGAGCTGAAGCCCGACCGACGCCGGTACCTGCGATCGGCTCTCTGGGAGAGTGAGCGGTGAAGGCCCAAGGTCCTGGCATCTCGGGACCCGCGGCACCAGAAAGTTGCCGTCCTGCCGGCAGAAACTGAAGCCGACCCGGGAGGAGCCCTCATGAATGCACACACCTCGGGACCCCGAGCCCTTGTCGTCTACGAGTCGATGTTCGGCAACACTGAGCGGATCGCCCGCGCAGTGTCCGACGGCTTGCGCGACAGCGGCTTCGAGGTCACCTGCACAGACGTTCGCGACACCGAGCTCGGTGTGCCTGTGGGCGCCGATCTGCTCGTGGTGGGGGCACCCACGCACGCGTTCTCGTTGAGCCGGCCGCGGACCCGCGCCGACGCATTGCGACAAGGGGCGGCTGCGGACCATGCCGAGGTCGGACTGCGGGAGTGGCTGTGGCAGTCGCGACCCGATCCGAGCCTGAACGCGCCACTTGCGGCGGTGTTCGACACCCGCGTGTCGCGGGTACGCCGGCTGCCCGGTGCCGCACGCAAGGCCGCAAGGCTGGCCCGGCATCGCGGCTTCGAGCCGGTCGGTGCGCCGGGCGCGTTCCTGGTCGAGGGCACTCCCGGACCACTGAACGCCGGCGAGACTGTGCGGGCCACCCACTGGGCCGAGAGCATTGCCCGGACCTGCCTCGAACGGCGCGGATTGGCGCCAGCCCGAACCGAAGACGACGCCCGCACCTGAAGGAAGATCCGATGCACGCACTTGTCCGCCCCGGACTTGCAAGGCCGCGCGGGGACGAGGTGCACGATCCGCGACGGCCCGAAGAGACCGACGCGAGTGTGCAGGACGTAAGTCCCGACTGCTTCGAGACCTTGGCCCGTCGCGCCTCGGAGCCGGACGACGCAGGCTGAGGACAGCAACTTGAGGAGGGGCGATGAGGTCGGACCGTCATACGCTGGTCGAGAGCCCTGACGACCGGCGACTCAGCCGATTGGAGCGCGGCCGGCTCGACCACATCGCGCATGAGGCCACGCCGGATCACTCAGACATCGAGGGGTCGCCGGAACCAGGGCGCGCGTTGCGCGGTCGCGCGCTGATCCGTCGCTGGGTGATCGCCACCTCAGCCGGCGCCGCGCTCGCCTACGCTATCGCCATGCTGTCCTCGACTCTTGGGGCCGCGATGGACGCGCCCCGTGGGGTCACAGCCCTCATGCTGGCCACGAACGATCGCAGCCACTGAAATGGGATCTCGGACGATGGGACGAACCCCGCCGATCCGTCGCCTCGTCGAGCTGGCGACTCGGGCACCCTCGGTACACAACACACAGCCATGGTTCTGGGGTGTGGACAGTGATCGTCTGGTCCTGTTTGCCGATCGGTCTCGCCAACTGATGCACGCCGACCCCGACGGTCGCGACCTCATCCTCAGCTGCGGCGCCGCTCTGCACCACGTTCAGGTGGCCGCGGCGGGTGCTGGCTGGAGACCCGTGGTCCGGCGCATGCCCGACGCCTACAACGACGCCCATCTGGCGAACATCTCGTTCCACCCGGAGCCGGCCACGCCAGCGGCTCGCGCCGCCGTGGATGCACTGGAGCGTCGGCGCACCGACCGCAGATCGCCCACGAGCTCGCCGGTGCCGCGCGGACAGCTTGATCGGCTCCTCGGGCTGGGACCGCCGGCCGGTGTGACAATCTTCGCCGTCGTCTCACGCCAAGCGCGAACGGAGCTGCTGCAGATCCTCGCCGAAGCCGACCGGCAGCAGCGTGAAGACCGCGACTACGTCGACGAGATCGTCAGGTGGACCGGCCGAGTGGATGGCGAAGGGATTCCATCAAGCAGCTTGCTTCGTCGTGATTCAGGGGTGGGTCGCGCCGACCCCGTTCCGACCGGTCCACCGCCCAGGTTCCCGTCGGGGAGCCTCGTCGACGACTCGCACTCGCCTGAAGTCGAGCCGGTACTTCTCGCGGTCTGCACGTCCTCCGACGACACGGCCTCACGGCTGCGGGCAGGAGAAGCACTGGGAGCCATGCTCGTTCATGGCACGGTGGCGGGCATGGCGATGGTCCCACTGAGCCAGGCGATCGAGGTCGACCGCACTCGCGTCTTGCTGCAAGACGACCTGCTGAGCGACACCGCCAGTCCGCAGATCGTGGTCCAGGTGGGTTGGGCGCCACCCGGTCGCATACAGGTCCCGCTGACCCGCCGTCGGCCGGTGGACGACGTGCTCGGCGACGTGAGCTCGCTTCCACCTGGGATCGGTCCGTACCACCCGTAGGTCACGGCCTGAGCCGGTCAGTACGCCTTGGGCGCTTCATCGGGGTTCATTCTTCCGGCTCAGCCGGCGCGACCCGCGACGGTGAGCAGCACGACCGCATCGGTCAGGGCTTCGAGGTCGTGGCGACGCGGCGGGATGTGCACGTAGCTTCCTTCGGCACCATGCCACGACTCGTCGCCGGCGTGCAGCCGCACTTCGCCGCGGAGAACCTGCAGCGTGGCCTCTCCGGGTGAGTCGTGCTCACCGAGTGCGCGTCCGCCGGCCAGGGCGATCAGGGTCTGCCTGAGTTCGTGCTTTTGGCCGCCGTAGACGGTGACCGCGGCGCGCCCGCTGCCCGATGACCGAGTGGAGTCGAGCAGCTCGTCGGCCAGCGCGGTCAATGAATGTTCGTTCACCACTCAGCCCACCCGGTCCCAGCCACGCCGCGGCCGATGTGTTCCCAGCTGTTCGTCTCGGCTGCGGTAGACGATGTAGGGCCTCGTCAGGTATCCGAGAGGTGCGCTGAACACGTGCATCAGGCGGGTGAAGGGCCACAGGGCGAAGAGCAGCATCGCGGACAGCCCGTGCAGCTGGAAGCCCAGCGGTGCCTCGGCCATGAGGTCAGGGTGGAGCGAGAAGCGGAAGATCCCTCGGAACCAGACCGAGACTCCTTCGCGGTAGTCGTAGTGGCCGAAGACGTTGGCGACGATCGTGTTGGCGAGCCCGAGGACGATGACGGTCGCGAGCACGGCGTACATGGCCTTGTCCATGTTCGTGGTCGCGGAGAACACTGGCCCGACCGTGCGTCGTCGGTAGATGAGGATGGTCATGCCCACGACCGTGCCCACGCCCGCGATGGCGCCGACGGAGACCGCCATGAAGTGGTACAGGCCCTCGGAGATGCCGACCGCCTCGGTCCAGGACTTCGGCACGCCCAACCCCATGACGTGACCGAGAAAGACCGCGAGGATCCCGAAGTGGAAGAGCGGGCTCCCCAGCCTGAGCAGCCTGTCCTCGTAGAGTTGGGAGGACCGGGTGGTCCAGCCGAACTTGTCGTAGCGGTAGCGCCAGAAGTGCCCGACCACGAACGTCGTGAGGCAGACGTAGGGGACGATCACCCACAGGAAGGTGTCCATGCTCATCGACCTCCCGGAAAGGACGGCATCGGAAGCAGGGTCGGCGACGACTGCCCGGGCGGTGCCGGGCCGGGATCGAATCCCGGAGTCCCGTACGGCGTCAGGCCGACCTCCTCCGTCGGTGGCCCGTCCGCGGCCAGTCTGCGAACGGCGTCCATCTCATCGCCACGCAGCTCGGGCAGCGTGGCGGTGACAGACTCGACTGCCCCGGCCCAGCGGGAATCGGCTTCGGCGAGTGACAGGCGGAGCAGCTCGAGTCCCGCCCTGTGGTCGAGGACCAGCTGGCGGCCGCGCACGTGGTCGACGGTCGCTCCGTACTCGAGCACGACGCACAGGTGGTCGGGCAGCTCGCCATCGTCAGGCACGACACCCGACTCGAGATAGGTCTGCTTGAACCGCAGCAGCGCCAGGCCGCGCTTGCGAGTGTCGCCGTGGGCGAAGTAGGTGAGGAAGAGGTTGTGCCGGCGACGGGTGTCGAAGGTCTCGACGTAGTCGGCCTCCAGCTCGGTGAGGGACTCACCCGTGAGGCGTTCGACGGTTCTGCGAAGCGGTCCCCCGACTCTGTCCGGTAGCTCGTGCGAGGCCCGCCGGATCAGGTCCAGCCGGTCGAGAAGGTGCTGACCGGGGTAGCCGAGCACGAGGGACGCCGACTGCCAGGCCACGGTCAGCTGCTGTCCGGTCAGCGCGCGGGAGCTCATCGGTGATCAGCCTCATCGGCCGGATCGGGGCCCTCGGACTTCGGGGGGAACATCCCGGTCGGCGCTCCCTTGCCGTCCCAGTTGAGCAGGTTCACGCGGGTCGCCTTGTCGCCCGGCGCCGCGACGGTGTCGGAGGTCTGCCGGTCTTGCAGCATCTGGAAGTTCTCGACGGCGATCGGCGTCGGCGCACCAGAGCCCTCCCCGAAGGGACCGGAGCCGCCCATGCCCGGACCGCCCTCGTAGTCCAGGGAGCACTCCGTGGCCAGCTCCTCCAGCGAGTGGGCCTGCTCGGCGTGCGCCGGTGGGATGACATAGCGCTCGTCGTACTTCGCGATGGCGAGGAGTCGATACATGTCGTACATCTCCTCCTCGCTCATGTCGACGGCCGCCGGAATCGAGCCGTCGGGGTCGCGGCCCAGATTGATGTCACGCATGTACGACCGCATCGCGGCCAGCTTCTTCAGCACCCCGTCGACCGGAGCGACGTCGCCGGCGGTGAACAGCTCGGCCAGGTACTCGATCGGGATGCGCAGCGCGTCGATGGCCGCGAAGAGGTTGCCGGGGTCCTCGGCGTCCTCGCCGGTGTCGCGGACCACGTCGACAACCGGCGACAGCGGCGGGATGTACCAGACCATCGGCATCGTGCGGTACTCCGGATGCAGCGGCAACGCGACCTTGTAGACGTTGATCAGGGCGTGGATCGGAGATCGCTGGGCTGCGTCGATCCAGTCGTGCGGGATGCCGTCGCGCTCCGCGGCGCGGATCACGTCCGGGTCGTTGGGATCCAGCAGGATCGAGCGCTGCGCCTCGTAGAGATCCTGGTCGTCCGGCACCGACGCGGCCTCGAGCACCTTGTCCGCGTCGTACAGCACCAGCCCGAGGTAGCGGAGCCGGCCCACGCAGGTCTCCGCGCACACGGTGGGAAGCCCGACCTCGATCCGGGGGAAGCAGAACGTGCACTTCTCGGCCTTGCCGGTGCGGTGGTTGAAGTAGACCTTCTTGTAGGGACAGCCAGAGACGCACATCCGCCAGCCGCGGCACCGGTCCTGGTCGACGAGCACGATGCCGTCCTCGGCACGCTTGTAGATCGCACCGCTGGGACACGATGCGGCACAGGACGGGTTGAGGCAGTGCTCGCAGATGCGTGGCAGGTAGAACATGAAGGTCTGCTCGAACTCGAACTTCACCTTGTCGGCGATCTTCGCGAGCATCGGGTCGAGCTTCTCGGTCGCGGCGGAGCCACCGAGGTCGTCGTCCCAGTTCGAGGACCACGAGATCTTCATGTCCTTGCCGGTGAGCAGCGACTTCGGACGCGCCACCGGGGTGTGCTCCTGCGCCGGGGCGTCGGTGAGCGTGGCGTAGTCGTAGGTCCAGGGTTCGTAGTAGTCGTCGATCGAGGGCATCTTGGGGTTGGAGAAGATGGTGGCGAGCTTCTTCAGTCGTCCGCCGGCCTTGAGCTTGAGCCGGCCACGCTTGTTCAGCTCCCAGCCGCCCTTCCACTCCTCCTGGTCCTCGTAGCGCCGCGGGTAGCCCTGGCCAGGCCTGGTCTCGACGTTGTTGAACCAGACGTACTCCGTGCCGGTGCGGTTGGTCCAGGCCTGCTTGCAGGTGACCGAGCAGGTGTGGCAGCCGATGCACTTGTCGAGGTTCATCACCATCGCCATCTGGGCCATGACCTTCATCAGTAGGTCACCTCCTGGCTGCGCTTGCGGATCATCGTCACTTCGTCTCGCTGGTTACCGGTGGGACCGAGGTAGTTGAAGGCGAAGGAGAGCTGGGCGTAGCCGCCGATGACGTGGCTGGGCTTGACCAGGATGCGGGTCAAGGAGTTGTGGATGCCGCCGCGCTTGCCGGACGTCTCCGCGATGGGCACGTCGATCAGCCGGTCCTGGGCGTGGTGCATGTAGACCGTGCCCTCCGGCATTCGGTGCGACACGATGGCTCGCGCCACGACCACGCCGTTGCGGTTGACCGCCTCGATCCAGTCGTTGTCCTCGACACCGACCTTGGCGGCGTCCTGGTCACTCATCCAAATCGTCTGCCCTCCGCGTGAGAGCGAGAGCATGAACAGGTTGTCCTGGTACTCGGAGTGGATCGACCACTTGTTGTGCGGCGTCAGATAGCGCACCGTGACGCCCAGCTCTCCCATCGAGCCGATGTCCGGCTCGCTGAACAGCGCGCCCATGTTCAGCGGGGGCCGGTAGACCGGCAGACCCTCGCCCAGCTCGGTCATCCAGTCGTGGTCGAGGTAGAAGTGCTGGCGGCCGGTGAGCGTGTGCCACGGCTTGTGCCGCTCGACGTTGATCGTGAAAGGCGAGTAGCGACGGCCGCCGGTCTCCGATCCGGACCACTCCGGCGACGTGATCACCGGGACCGGCGCTGCCTGCGTGTCTGCGAAGGTGATCTGCTTGCCCTCGTGCTCGGCCGCGAGGTCGTGCAGCAGGGTGCCGGTGCGTTTCTCCAGGGTCTTGAAGCCCTGGGTGGCGAGGTGGCCGTTGGTGGTGCCGGAGAGCGCGAGGATCGCCTCGCAGGCGTGCACGTCCCGCTTCAGCGAGGGACGCCCGTCGGCGGGGCCACCGCGCACGGCGCCGTTCCTTGCGCGTAGGTAGTCGATCGACGCGGTGACGTCGTACGTGACTCCCTTGGTCGTCGTTCCCAGCGTGTCCAGCAGTGGGCCCAGCGCCTGCATCTGCGCGCCGATCGCCGTGTAGTCGCGCTCGACCTCGACGATCTTGGGCATCGTCACGCCGGGCACGGGCTCGCACTCGCCGTGCTTCCAGTCCCGGGCGACGCCGTGCGGGTTGGCCATGGCGTCGGGGGTGTCGTGCAGCAGTGGCACCGCGACGACGTCCTTGCGGATGTCGAGGTGTCCGGCGGCCAGCTCGCTGAACTTGGTCGCGATCGTCTGCCACGCGTCCCAGTCGGTGCGGGTCTGCCAGGGCGGTGCGATCGCCGGGTTGAACGAATGCACGAACGGGTGCATGTCGGTGGTGTTGAGGTCGTGCTTCTCGTACCAGGTGGCCGCCGGGAGCACCACGTCGGAGAAGATCGTCGTGCTGGTCTGGCGGAAGTCCAGTGAGAGCAGCAGGTCGAGCTTCCCCTCAGGCGCCTCGTCATGCCAGTGCACTTCTTGCGGCCGCTGGCTCTCGCTCGCCTCACCTGCGCGCAGTGAGTTGTCGGTGCCGAGCAGGTGCTTGAGGAAGTACTCGTTGCCCTTGCCCGACGAGCCGAGCAGGTTCGCCCGCCAGATGGCGAGCACTCGTGGGAAGTTCTCCGGCGAGTCGGGATCCTCCGCGGCGAACCGCAAGGCACCGGAATTCAGCTGGTCAACCACGTGCTCCGCCACCGGAGTGCCTGCCTGCGCTGCGTCGTCGGCGATGTCGAGCGGGTTGCGGTTGAAGGTCGGGTAGGAAGGCATCCACCCCATCCGTGCGCTCTTGGCGATGACGTCGGCGGTGCTCATCCCGTCGAGCTTGCCGGTGCCCGTCTTCGCCGACACCGTGTCGGCGGAGAAGGTGTCGTAGCGGAACTGGTCGGTGTGCAGGTACCAGTAGGCGGTGTGGATCATCTGCCTCGGAGGGCGCTTCCAGTCCAGGCCGAACGCGAGCTGAGCCCACCCGGTGATCGGCCGGCACTTCTCCTGGCCGACGTAGTGCGCCCAGCCGCCACCGTTGACCCCCTGGCAGCCGGTGAGCATCACCAGCGTCAGGAACGACCGGTAGATCAGGTCGGAGTGGAACCAGTGGTTGGTGCCCGCACCCATCAGGATCATGGACCGGCCGCCTGAGCGCTCGGCGTTGTCGGCGAACTCCCGGGCGATCCGCGCTGCGGCGGCCGCGGGCACCCCGGTGATCGGCTCCTGCCAGGCCGGCGTGTAGGGCTGCGCGGCGTCGTCGTAGTCGGCGGGCCACTCGCCCGGCAGGCCCGGCCTGCTCACCCCGTACTGGGCCAGTAGCAGATCGAACACCGTGGTGACCAGCTTGCCTGCGACCACCCGGGTCGGCACTCCGCGGCTCAGCACACCGGGCTCGGAGGTGTCGAACCGGGGGAGGCCGATCTCCGCGACGTCGCCGCTCCCGTGCAGGCTGAGCAGCGGGTCCACGCCGTCGAGGTCGAGGTTCCAGTGACCCTCCCCGGAACCGGTGAACCGGTGACCCAGCGAGCCGTTCGGGACCACCGGTTCGCTGGTGACCGCGTCCAGCAGCACGGTCTTGGACTCCGCACCCTCGCCGGTGTCGCCCAGATCGGCTGCCGTGAGGAACTTGCCGGGGACCCAGTCGCTGCCGTCGCCCCGCTGCTCGAGGGTGATCAGGAACGGCAGATCGGTGAAGCGCTTGACGTAGTCGGTGAACCGCGGCGTCTGCCGGTCGACGAAGAACTCCTTGAGGATCACGTGACCCAGGGACATGGCCAGCGCGGCGTCGGTGCCCGGCCGCGCAGGCAACCACTCGTCGGCGAACTTCGTGTGATCGCCGTAGTCCGGTGACACGACCACCACCTTCTGACCCCGGTAGCGGGCCTCGGTCATGTAGTGCGCATCCGGAGTACGGGTGACCGGGACGTTGGAGCCCCACATGATCAGATAGCCTGCGTCGAACCAGTCGGCGGACTCGGGTACGTCGGTCTGGTCGCCGAACACCTGTGGCGAGGCGACTGGAAGGTCCGCGTACCAGTCGTAGAACGACAGCATCGCCCCACCGACCAGTGAGATGAACCGGGCGCCTGCGGCGTGGCTGACCATCGACATCGCCGGGATCGGCGAGAAACCGGCCACCCGGTCCGGGCCATGGCGCTTGATCGTGTGCACATGGGCGGCCGCGACGATCTCGACCGCTTCCCACCACTCGGCCCGGACGAACCCACCCTTGCCGCGCGCCGATTTGTACCGGCGGGCCTTCTCCGGGTCGTCGACCACATCCGCCCAGGCCAGCACCGGATCCTTGAGCCGCCGCTTCGCCTCCCGGTACAACTCCAGCAGCGTGCCGCGCACATACGGGTAGCGCACCCTGGCGGGCGAGTAGGTGTACCAGGAGAACGACGCACCACGGGGGCAGCCGCGCGGCTCGTACTCCGGCTTGTCCGGGCCGATCGACGGGTAGTCGGTCTGTTGCGCCTCCCAGGTGATGATCCCGTCCTTGACGTAGATCTTCCACGAGCAGGAGCCGGTGCAGTTCACCCCGTGGGTCGAACGCACCACCTTGTCGTAGGCCCAGCGGTCCCGGTAGAAAACGTCGGCCGACCGGCCGCCGATCTGATGGAGCGTCCGCAGGTCGGCGGAGGCTTCCCCGCGCTGAAAATATCTGCCAAGACGCAGCAGGGAGTCTTCGAATCCGGTGTCCATACCGACACTTGCAGTGTTATCGGTGGTATCGGGCACGGACGCCACCTCTCCAGGTGATATTCACTTTAAACGGGCCGCTAGCCTGCCCACTGTAGATGGCGATTCTGCGTCCCTCAAGAAGGCCGCTAATGCTCACATCTTCGCCGAGGCGATAGTGCGAATTACGTAACTTGCCGTTCATCTTCCAAGGTTCGTCGGACGGTGCACGGCCAGCCCTGTGACCTGCTGAAATGGGCTCAGTTACCGAACCGCTCGGGCTCAGAAGATGACTATGAGTCAGAGGCCGCTACCGGCCCGACGCGCGCGTGTCCGGGTAGTTTACATGTCGTAACCTGCTAGTTACCGCAATTCGTCATGTATCCGGCGGTCCAGCGACAGTGATCATCGGCTGGGTGCGTTCAACGACACGAGAGAATTTCGTCAAACGCACACAGAATGTGATCAACCCCGTCCTCAGCGAGACTCCACCCCGCCCGCAGTCCAGAACCCGTCTCATGGATGCTTGTGCAGGTTTTCGCCGCTACCGAAGCCGTCTCATGGATGCTTGTGCAGGTACCGGCGCGTCGGGTGGGGCCCGTGGTAACGCCACACCGACGTGCCCGACGGCGCGCACGCCGACTTCTCATTGCAGCGGTCAGTCGGTGGCGCGATAGCGGCGCATGGGGACCCGGCCGCCGTCGGCGAGCACGCCCTCGGCGCGCAGCCGGGCGAGCTGCTCACCCGCCAGGTGCGGGGCGGGGGTCCCGTCGGCGCGCAGTACTCGGTGCCACGGCAGGTCGTGACCGTCCTCGGCGAGGATCCGGCCCACCAGCCGGGCCCGGCCCGGCAGCCCGGCTCGGGCGGCGACGTCGCCGTAGGCCAGCACCGAGCCCGCCGGGATCGTGGCCACCACGTGGCGCACCCGTTCGAGTGTCTCGTCGTCCATCACGGCGATCCTCCCTGGCGCGGTCAAGCCGGCGTGATTGCATGCGCGGCGTGCCCGTGCTGGTCCGCCCCGCCGCCCCGGCGTCGGACGCCGTCCGCTGGGGCCTCGAAGCTCGCCGGGTGCTCGAACACGCTGGCGGGCCGCTGCGGGTGCTGGGCGGACCGGGCACCGGCAAGACCACGCTCGTCGCCCACACGGTGGCCGATCGGGTACTGCGCCGGGGGGTGGGCCCCGAGCAGGTGCTGGTGCTCACCAGCAGCCGCCGAACGGCCGCCGAGCTGCGCACGCGCATCGTCGAGCAACTGGCGGCGCACGAGGCCACGCCCACCGTCCGGGAACCGCTGGTGCGTACCGTGCACTCCTACGCCTTCGGCGTGCTCCGGCTACAGGCGGCACTGCACGAACTGCCCCCGCCCCGGCTGCTCTCCGGCCCCGAACAGGACGTGGTGGTCCGCGAGTTGCTGGCCGGCGATGTCGAGGCGGGCGGGGGCAGCTGGCCGGCCCGGCTGCGTCCCGCACTGAGCCTGCCCGCCTTCGCCGCCGAACTGCGGGACCTGCTGCTGCGCGCCGCGGAACGCGGCCTGGG
>NZ_JBOHDT010000163.1:0-15498 GCF_050700635.1 Aeromicrobium sp. | reverse complement strand
ATCCGCCACCTCGAGGACGTGGCCGTCAAGGCCGGTGGTGCGGCGCTGCGGTACGGCTGGTTCTACGGGCCGGGCGCCACCGACGACCTGGTTGCGCCGGTGCGCAAGCGGCAGTTCCCGATCGTCGGAGGAGGCACCGGCCACACCTCGTGGGTGCATCTCGACGACGCCGCGAGCGCCACCGTCCTGGCCGTGGAGCAGCAGGCGAAAGGCGTGTTCAGCATCGTCGACGACGAACCGGCTCCGGTCAGCGACTGGCTGCCGTACCTGGCCGAGTGCGCGGGCGCGAAGCCCCCGATGCGATTCCCCGTGTGGCTGGCACGGATGCTGGCAGGGGACGTGGCGGTGACGATGATGACCGAGGGACGCGGCTTCTCCAACGCCAAGGCCAAGCGGGAGCTCGGCTGGGAGCTGCGCTACCCCTCCTGGCGCCAAGGCTTCAAGGAGGCGCTGGCATGACCCAAGCCGAGCTTCGGCAGGTGGGCGAAGAGGGGCTCGAACCCCCGACCTTCCGGGTGTAAACCGGATGCTCTGACCAGCTGAGCTATTCGCCCGGGAACACCGCACACTATCGCAGCAACCGGGGGCGCCGGCGTGATAGACCGCAGCCGCCAGGGTCTCGGGTCCCGGGCGGCTGCGGCTGCTCAATCAAAGCGTATCTCACACCACCAATGCAGGCTTTTTCGCAAACTCGACCTAGTTCACGCGAGTGCCGCGAGAGCTTCGCGGTAAGCCCCGAGGTCACGGGCATCATTGATGCCGTGCTCGACCTTCCAGCGCACGATGCCTTGGCGGTCGATCACGGACGTTCCGCGCTCCGCCACGCCGACGTCCTCGTTGAAGATGCCGTACGCGCGAGACACCTCACCGTGCGGCCAGAAGTCGCTGAGAACCGAGAACTCGAGCCCTTGGGCATCGGCGAAGGCCCGGTTGGCGAAGAAGTGGTCGCACGAGACGGCCAGCACCTCAGCACCGTCGAAGTCGCTCATGTGGTCGCGGATCTCGCCGAACTCACCGGAGCAGATGCCACTGAACGCGAACGGGAAGAACACCAGCAACACCGCTGACTCCCCCGTGAACGACGACAGCGAGACTTCCTCGCCGTGCTGGTTCTTGAGGGTGAAGTCGGGAGCAACGTCACCGATGTCGAGCGACATGCCTCACCGCTTGTGCGTGGACAGCTTGGTGGCCGACCACTCCGGCGACGCTGACGACGTCGTGGTGGTGGAGAGGCCGGCGATCGGCGCCGCCTCGACGATGTCGGCACCAGGGACGTAGCCAGGGCGACCCACCTTCGGCGTGATCAGCCAGACGGATCCTCCCTCGGCGAGATCCTGCAGCGAGTCGAGGAGAGCGTCGACGAGGTCGCCGTCTCCGTCGCGCCACCAGAGGATGACGCCATCGACCGCGTCAGAGACATCACCGTCGACCAGCTCACTGCCGCACTGAGACTCGATGGCCTTACGAAGCTCGTCGTCGACGTCTTCGTCCCACCCGAGCTCCTGGATGACGGTGTCGGGGGCGAAGCCCAACCTGCCGGCGTCCAACGGTCCTCCTCGAAGATACGAAATGGCTACCCGGAAGTAGCCCTGCGGCGCTGTTGCCGGTCTCACAGTAGCGAATGCCGCGTGGAAAGATGGAGGGGTCCACAAGACGCGTCAGGAGTTACCCATGCCCACCGGCCCGCCGAGCTCCAGCAGCACCCCGCAAGGTCCCGAACGCCATCCCGTGATCCACGAGGGTTTGCCCACGCAGCTTCCCGACATCGATCCCGAGGAGACTGCCGAGTGGGTCGGCTCCCTCGACCAGATGGTCGACGAGCGGGGTCGGGCCCGCGCGCGCTACGTGATGCTGCGACTGCTCGAGCGTGCTCGGGAGAAGCAGGTCGGCGTGCCGGCTCTGCGCAGCACCGACTTCATCAACACCATTCCGCCCGAGCATGAGCCCTGGTTCCCGGGCAACGAGGCGGTGGAACGACGCATTCGCGCGTTCATCCGCTGGAACGCCGCGGTCATGGTGTCGCGAGCCAACCGGCCGGGTCTCGGCGTCGGTGGCCACATCGCCACGTACCAGTCGGCGGCCAGCCTCTACGAGGTCGGCTTCAACCACTTCTTCCGCGGAAAGGGCCACCCCGGCGGGGGCGACCAGATCTACTTCCAGGGCCACGCCGCGCCCGGTATCTACGCCCGTTCGTACCTCGAGGGACGACTCACCGAGGAGCAGCTCGACCGGTTCCGGCAGGAGCACTCGCACGGACCAGGCAATGGCTTGTCGTCGTACCCGCACCCACGGCTCATGCCGCACTACTGGGAGTTCCCGACCGTCTCGATGGGCCTCGCCGCGATCAACTCGATCTACCAGGCGCGCTTCAACCGGTACATGCAGCATCGCGGCATCAAGGACACCAGCGGGCAACGCGTGTGGTGCTTCCTCGGCGACGGCGAGATGGGCGAGCCGGAGTCGCTCGGCGCCATCGGACTCGCGGCGCGTGAAGAGCTCGACAACCTCACGTTCGTCATCAACTGCAACTTGCAGCAGCTCGACGGGCCGGTGCGCGGCAACGGCAAGATCATCCAGGAGCTGGAGTCGTACTTCCGCGGCGCCGGCTGGAACGTCATCAAGGTGGTGTGGGGACGCCAGTGGGACGACCTCCTCGCTCGCGACGCCGACGGCGTTCTCGTCAACCAGATGAACCGCACGCCCGACGGTGAGTTCCAGACCCTTTCGGTCGAGTCCGGCGCATACAACCGCGAGCACTTCTTCGGGGCCGACCCGCGGCTCGCGAAGATGGTCGAGCACCTCACCGACGAGCAGATCGAGCGGCTCCCCCGCGGCGGCCACGACTATCGCAAGGTCTATGCGGCGTTCGACGCAGCCGTGGAGCACACGGGCCAGCCGACCGTCATCCTCGCCCACACCATCAAGGGCTGGCTGCTCGAGTCGTTCCAGGGCCGCAATGCGACCCACCAGATGAAGAAGCTCACCAAGGACGATCTCAAGGGCTTCCGCGACCGGCTGCAGATCCCGATCTCCGACGAGCAGATCGACGGCGACGACCTCGCGCCGTTCTACCACCCGGGCAACGACAGCGAGGAGATCCAGTACATGAAGGGCCGCCGCGACGCACTCGGCGGTTCGATGCCGGTGCGCAAGCCCGACCCCACGCCGCTCAAGCTGCCCGGCGACGATGTCTACGCCCCGCTCAAGCAGGGCTCGGGCAAGCAGCAGATCGCCACCACGATGGCCTTCGTCCGACTGCTCCGTGACCTGATGAAGGATCCCGAGATCGGCCCGCGGATCGTCCCGATCGCGCCCGACGAGTACCGCACCTTCGGCATGGACTCGATGTTCCCGTCGGCCAAGATCTACAGCCCGCACGGCCAGACGTACGAGTCGGTCGACCGCAAGCTGCTGCTGGCGTACAAGGAGTCGGAGCAGGGCCAGCTCCTGCACGAGGGCATCAGCGAGGCCGGCGCCATGGCATCGACGATCGCCGCCGGCAGTGCGTACTCCACCCAGGGTGAGCCGATGATCCCGATGTACATGTTCTACTCGATGTTCGGCTTCCAACGCACCGCCGACTCGATCTGGTCGATGGCCGACCAACTGGCGCGAGGCTTCCTCATCGGCGCCACGGCCGGACGCACCACCCTCACCGGAGAGGGCCTTCAGCACGCCGACGGCCACTCTCCCCTCATCGCGCAGACCAACCCCGCGATCGTCCACTACGACCCGGCGTACGGCTTCGAGATCAGCCACATCGTCAAGGACGGCCTCGCCCGCATGTACGGCTCCACCGACGAGTTCCCGCACGGCGAGAGCATCATCTACTACCTCACGGTCTACAACGAGCCGATCAGCCAGCCGGTCGAGCCCGACGACCTCGACGTCGACGGACTGCTCAAGGGCGCCTACCTGCTGCGCCGGGCGGACCGGGGATCGATCCAGGCGCGCATCATGGCCTCCGGCGTCTCGGTGCCGTGGGCGCTGAAAGCGCAGGAGATGCTGGCCGAGCGCTACGACGTCGCCGCCGATGTGTGGTCCGTGACGTCGTGGAACGAGATCGCCCGCGACGCCGTCGAGGCCGAGAAGTGGAACCTGAACCATCCCGGCGACCACACACGGGTCCCCTGGATCACCACGAAGCTCAACGATCCCTCGGTCACCGTGGCGGTCAGCGACTACATGCGCGCCGTGCCGGACCAGATCGCACGATGGGTCCCCGGCCCGTGGCAGTCACTGGGCACCGACGGGTTCGGGTTCGCCGACACCAGGGCCGCGGCCCGGCGGTTCTTCCAGGTCGACGCCGAGTCGATCGTCGTCTCCGTGCTCCAGACGCTCGCGCACAGCTCGAAGATCGATCCGGCGGTCGTCCGCGAGGCCTTCACGTCACTGCGGATCGACGATCCCACGGCCGTCCTGGGTGTGAGCCAGGAGGGAACCGACGCCTGATGAACCGGGTCCCGTCGCTGGTCACGTAGGCCGAACGCGTGATCGTCCACACATCGGTCTCTAAGGAGCCGCTCAGAACCGCGCCATAAGATGGTCGCCATGCGTCGATGGCCTTACACCTTCTTGGTGATCCTGTCCGTCGCCGTCGGCATCACGGCCATCATCGCGTCACAGCGTCTCGGGGTACCGCTGCGCGACCCCGACGGATTCCTCGGGCCGGCCTACGTCCGCCTCCCACTGATCGGTCTGCTGTTCTTCGCCGCGGGCATCATTCCGCAGGCGATCCGGCGCGGCGGGCTGAGAGGCAGCCTGAAGAGTGCCCGCACCATCGTGCGAGAGGAGTGGACCTGGCTTCGCGTGGTGAACATCGCCGTTGGTCTTGTCTCGTTCTACGTCTGCTACGTCTCCTACCGAAACCTCAAGAGCTTCCTGCCACTGATCCGTGACGACGTCCTGTACGACCACGACTTGCTGCAGCTCGATCACTTCCTGATGTTCGGCAACAACCCGGCGCCGTTGCTGCACGACTGGCTCGGCACGGACATCGCGGCGCAGATCCTCGCCACCTCCTACCTCGCCTACCTCCCGTTGATTCCGCTCACCCTGGGCCTGGTCCTGACCTGGAGCCGGAACGCCTCCCTCGGCGCCTGGTACGCCACGGCGCTGAGCCTCAACTGGGTCCTGGGCACAGTGAGCTACTACCTCATCCCGACTCTCGGCCCGGCGTTCTTCCAGCCGTCGATGTTCTCCGCGCTGGCCGACTCAGGCGTTTCCGCCCTTCAGACCTCGTTGTTCAAGAACGGGGTCACCTTCATCGAGGACCCCACCGGCGACGACATCTACGGCATCGCCGGCTTCGCGTCGCTGCACGTGTCCGTCGTCGTCACCGCGTGCCTGTTCTTCGAGCGCACCGGGCAGCGCGCGATGATCCGCATCGCGGGGTGGTCCTTCCTGTTCATCACCGTGCTCGCCACGGTCTACTTCGGGTGGCACTACATCGTCGACGACGTCGCTGGCGCGATCATCGGTTGGGCGGCCGTCTCGATCGGCGCCTGGGCCACCGGCAACCGCGGCAGACGCAAACGCCGACTGGCGGAGGACACTCAGCCGGCGACCTCAGAGAGCGAGGCGGAGGACGCGGTTCCGAGCGTCACCTGATCACCGCGGCGCAGCATCGCCCGCCACCGTCCGCGGTGGTAGTGGGCCGGCTCTCGCGTGGCGACGAATTCCTCGACCAACCGCACGATCGTCTCCGGATGGTCCTTGTGCGGGAAGTGCCCTGAATCGGCCAGCACGTGCACGTCCGACCATGCGTGCAGGCGAGCGGTCTCAGCGTGGGTGGGCGGGATGACGCGGTCGTCGGCACCCCAGATGACGAGCACGGGAAGCGCACGGGCGAGGTAGGTGCGGTCGGTCATCGTGACGAACTGCCCGTGCCAGTTGAGGACGTGGCTCGTGGCCCGATGCACCGCACGACGATGTGCGGGGTCGGCGAACGCCGAGTAGATGTACGAGACCTCGTCGAGATCGCGGGCCGCCGGGATGCCGGTGCGTGAGAGCGCACGCAACCCCGCGGACACGAGGGGGCGCCACGGACGAAGGGTCGCCAGCGACACCGCCGCGCCGCTACCGGGAAGGGTGAGGAAGCGGATGAGACGCGTGACGTCGCGCCCGAGCCCGCCGGTCGAGATCAGCACGATGCGCTCGGTGCGCTCGGGGAACTGGTAAGCGAACTGCATGGCCACGCCGCCACCAAAGCTGTGCCCGACGACGGTGACGGAGTCGACGCCGAGGACGGTCAGCAGGTCGCGCATGCCGTTGGCATAGCCGCCGAGCGAGTAGTCGGCGTCCGGCTTGTCGGAGGCACCGTGTCCGAGCAGGTCAGGCGCGATGACGGTGAAGTTCTCGGCGAGTGGGGCGATGACGTTGTCCCAGGTCGAGGAGTCGCAGGCAAGGCCGTGCAGGAGCAGGAGTGCCGGGCCGGAACCGACCCGCCGAAAGGCTCGTCGATGGCCGTGGACCACCTCGTACTGGACGTCGTCGCGGCTGATCATCCGGACATCGTAGGGTAACCCCGGCCGGTAGACTCAGGGAGTGCCCAAGCCCGACGACTCCCGCCTCGATGCGGTTCGCTCTGAGTTGACCGACGTCCTCGTCCAGGTCGTCGGCTGCGCTCCCGAGGACGTCGTCGACAACGCGACGCTCAGGAAGCTCGGAGTCGACTCCCTGGCCATGGTCGAGATGGCCGATGAGCTGGGACCCCGTTTCGACGTCTTCATTCCGGACGACACGGTCAACGGCCTGCGCACTGTGGCCGACACCGTGGCGGCCGTCGCACACCTCGAAGACGATGCCGCACACAGCAGCAAGGACCATCAGGAAGCCGCACCCTCCCCGGTCGCCGAACCGGAGGCGGCAACCGAGCCGACTGTCCCGCTCGACGCGGACGGACGCATGAGTGCGATGAAGCGACTGGCGCTCTGGTTCGCCGCTGTCGGTGCCGTAGTCGGCATCCTGTTCGGGTTCGGTGGTTCGTACCTCGTCAGTGCCACCGGCCTCCGCCCGTCCACCCTTCCGCCTCTGACGCTCCCCACCACGCCCGCGCCCACCACGGCAACACCCACGCCCACCCCGACTCCTGAGCCGAGCGAGGAGGAGACGCCCGATCCCGACCCGACGCTGACGATCGCCAACACCCAGGTCTCACCGGGTGAGCGGTTCACCCTCGAGGGACGGTTCCCGGGCATGCAGGGCGAGACGCTCCAGGTCGAGGTCAAGGCTCCCGGCGAGAAGTGGGACGCGTTCCCGGTCACCGCACGGGCCCGGGGCAACGGGGTGTACCGCACGCAGATCTACACGACCCGCACCGGCGAACGCGAGTTCCGGATGGCCCACCTCGGTTCCAACAAGACGACGCCGGCCGTGTCCGTCCGTATCGGCTAGATCACCTGGTGGAGCCAGCGCACGGGTGCGCCGTCACCGGCATGACGGAACGGCTCGAGCTCGGCGTCCCACGCAACCCCCAGCAGTCCGTCGAGAGCCTGGTCGATCGAGATCTCACCGAGAGCGGCCTTGACGCGGAAGGCCTTGATGCGGTCCTCCGGGATGAGGACGTCGCCGTGCAACCCCGTCATCGCGTGGAAGATGCCCAGTTCGGGTGTATAGCTGTAACGCGCTCCCTCGGAGGTCACGGTCGGTTCCTCGGTGATCTCGAACCGCAGCCTCTCCCAGCCGCGAAGAGCGGATGCAAGTGCGGCGGCGGACCCGACCGGGGCCTGCCAGGAGAGCTCGGCTCGATACGTGCCGGACTCGGCCGGTTGCGCCACCCAGTCGAAGTCGACGGATGCGCCGAGCACTCCGGATGCGGCCCACTCGACGTGCGGGCACAACGCGGACGGCGCGGAGTGGACGTACAAGACGCCACGGGTCGGGATGCTCACGGTGCCTCCTGGTGGTCGAGTATCCGTCTTCCCCAACGTCACTCGTCACCTGGCACCGGCACGCCGGCCTCGCGCCCCCATTCTGCCTCATCCGCCCCACCGCCACCAAGCATCTTGGCATGCTGCGGTTTGAACGGCGTGTGAGGATGGCCGTATGGCGACCGCGGTGACCGACAATCCATCGGCTTCACGCTTCGAGATCACCGTGGACGAGGAGCTCGTCGGGTACCTCGACTACCGCGAGCACCGCGGCGAGTACGCCCTCCCCCATACCCGCGTCTTCTCCCAGTTCGAGGGTCGCGGCCATGGATCGACGCTCGTCGTGCGTGCTCTCGAGGCGATTCGCGACCGACGCGGCACCGTGCTGCCGTACTGTCCGTTCGTCCCGAAGGTCATCCGTGAGCACCCCGAGCTCATCGAGCTGGTGCCGGAGTCCGAACGGGAATCGTTCGGGGTCTAGCGGGACTCGGGGCGGCGGAGCGTCGAGCCGAGCTCCTCGATCAGACCGCTGAGCTCCTTGTGCGTGGCCTGCGACTCGGTGACCACGCGAAGGGCCAGGTTGTCGATCTTGCGCTCCAGGCGTTCGAGATCCGCTTTTCTCCGAGCCTCCTGGCGACGCAGCGTCATCAGGACGATGCCCGTGAGCAGAAGCATCAGCGCGCCGATCAGTCCGAGCGACCAGGGCCACGAGTCGAGGAGAAGGGCCACCACGACAGCCACGCTCGCTGCCCCGGCCAGGGCGGCCGCGAGCTGCTCCTTGCGCGACAGCTTCATCTGTTCTCTCCTTCGAATCCGGCGAGCTCGTCGACCAGCGTCACGGTGGCCTTCTCCGACAGCACCTCACGGCAGAACGCGTAGCCACGTTCACGGTGCTCCATCAGGCGATCCGGATCGGCGGCGAGCGCCTTGAGCTCGTCGTGGACGTCGACGGCAGATGCGTAGACGGCCGCCCCTCCGAGGTGAGGTTGGTAGGCCGGATCGATGACCACCACGGCACCCTCCGCCAGCGCAGCGACAGCGGACCAAGGCAGTTCGGGTCCCCAGGACCGCGAAGGCACGGCGACGAAGACATCGAGCTGGCGGAGGAAGCTCCGCAACGGCGCTGACTCGTCCATGACCAGCCAACCCGGCGGCACCGGGCGCTTCTTCAGCACCGCGTGCACGACGTCGGGATCGGCCCGGAGCCGCACGTCATAGTCGTCGTCCTGCGGCAACAGCCGCCGCAGGGATGCCCAGGACGGACGATCGCGACGCGGCAGCTCGAGCGCGGTGGTGCCGACGATCAGGCGCGACCCGCCTCGCATTCCCGTGTACGGACGAGGTCGGACCTTGGGCACGGCTCGGAGCTGACGTGCAGGCAGGATGTCGTTGATGGCTCCGCAGTCGCGCAGGTCGTCGGCGATGCCGTCGTGTGCCGGCAACCAGACCGGCTCGACCCCGAACATGCGCTTGGCGTTGCGCTCCACGGAAGCCGGGTCGTACGTCTTCCAGTCACCCGTCGGCGCGTGCGGCGGGTGACCCGCCACCACCACCAGCCGGTCGGCGGTCAAGCTCACCGTCTCCGGTGGACGGGTCAGGGCCAACAGCTCGGGATCGGTGACGACCAGCAGACGAGCATGGGTGGGCTCGGTCCAGATCACGAACCGCGTCAGACCGTCCGCCTGCAGCTGCGAGATTTCGTCGCCGATCGGTTGACGGTCCCGGTCGGCGTGGCGCACGGTGGTCGCCTGCGCCACCAGCGTCGACCGACCGGCACCGGCAACAGCCGCGACCTGGGACGCGGACCCGGCATAGCGCTCGATCTTGCTGCGCCAGTCCGACACCCACAGCACGTCGCAGGACGCTGGCGAGGAGTCGCGACCGGTCAGGATCCGGGTGGGCACGGGGACACGGCGAGGAGCGCCGGGCCTGAGGTACGGAGAGGCGCGCCCAGCGACAATCTCGCGATGCCAGTGCCACCGCGCGTAGGCGTATGCGGCACGGACGCCGTGGTGCCAGCCGAAGTCGAACTCATCGCGTGACAGAGACCCCTCGGTCAGCTGGATCAGCACGAGGACGTCGGGAAGGTTGATCGAGGCGTCCGGACCGAAGACCGCAGCGATGCGTTCGTCGAACTCGGTGTCCGCGGACTTGCGCACCTCGTCGAAGCCGCCCAGGGCGTCGATGACGACGTCCTTGCGGAACATCAACGACGCGGCACCGCGACGGAAGGAGTTGTAGCCCACCCTCAACGAGGTCAGGTCGCCGTACACGCGCAGCGCTCGGGCACCGGTGGCGACGAGTCCCAGCGGTTCGAGCAAAGGCGCGACCTGACGCGCGACGCGTTCGGGATGGGCCCAGTCATCGGAGTCCTGGAAGGTGACGAACGTGCCGCGCGAGCGGGCGATCGCATAGTTGCGGATCCGGTATGTTCCGCCGTTCACCGGCATCCGGAGCAGCTGGATCCGCGGATCGCTGGCCACCACCGACTCCAGGAGGCCGTCGAACTCCGGCGGCGAGCAGTCGTCGACCACGAGGATCTCGATGTTGCGCCATGTCTGCGCCACGAGCGAAGCGACCGCGGTGCGGAAGCTCTCGTCCGGCTTGAACGTCGACATGATGATCGTCACCAGAGGTGCATCGGGGTCATCGACCACCAGGGAATCGGGTACATCGACGGTCATTCGGTCGAACGCGTTACCAGGGCCGTCGCCGACTCTGACCGGAAGAAGACCCTGATCGACGAAGCGTTGGTTGAACGCCTCGAGCCAGGCTTCGTGAGTGGCGCCAGGGCGGCCGCGCGTAGGGTGCTCGTACTCCGACCGCAGGATCCACCGCGTGTCCGGGTCGAGGTCTTCCTCGAGAATCTGTGCGACCGAGTCGAACCGCCCGTCCAGGATCTTCGCCTGGCCCTCGATCCGGTCGGCCTCATAGGCCAGGCGGACCGATCCGCGAATCATCCGTACGGCCTGGCTGATGTCAGCCACGTCGACGAAGTCTCCCGTCGGTGTGTTGAGGCCAGCCGTGAGGCGCGCCAAGGACGACAGCGCATACGGGTCGAGTGCAGCGCGTGCCTCCGGCTTCGAGATGCGGCCCTCGAGCAGGTCATGGACGGTGCTGAGGACTCCGTCGTAGCCCATCTCCCCCCGGCTCGCCATCCTGGCCAGGAGATCCGGCGCGTCCTCGTACCGGAACCGCATGCACTCGTCGGCGACCGTCAGACTGCTCTTGCTGATGTGGAGGGCGAGGTCGCGCATGGGTGACGACGCGGTTCGCGACCTGACTGACATGCTCTCCTCGCTGTATCGGTCGATGGATTCTGATCCGTGTGCGCCTGGCATCCTACTGTCTCAGACCTCGTGGACCGTGATCCCTCGGGACTCCCACAGCTCGATGATGTCCGCGCTGTCCTCCCACGCCTCCGAGACCGACCAGCCGTCGGCCTCCAGCTGGTCGAGCATCTCGGCCTTCACGACGTGATCGGGCCGGTAGTCGCCGACGATGCGCATCACCAGCTCGTCGTTGGGAATCTCGTGCGCGACCAGCCAGTCGAGACTGAGGTCGCGCCACACGAACTCGCGCGACGTGACCACGAGCACGGCCTTGCCGGCCGTGTATGCAGCACGGACGGCGGCGGCGACGTCGTCTCGCGGCGGGCAGTCGGCAGACGCGGCGTGGAAGGCTGCGAAGTCGCGATCCTCACCCTCGATGTGGTGGAGGATGCCTGACACGTCGCAGAGGGTTCCGTCGAGGTCGGCGATCACGGCATCCGTCATGACCCGTTAGCCTAACGCGATGGCTCCTTCGCTCCTGGATCGCTTCCGTCGCCGCTCCGAGACCCATTCGGCCGAGGAGCCGGTCGAGGGCGCGCTGCCGACGTTCATCACCATCGGCTGCATGAAGGGTGGCACCAGCGCGCTTCACGGCTACCTCCGAGAGCACCCCCAGGTGGGCATGTCAAAGCCCAAGGAGACGAACTTCTTCAGCAAGCCAGAAGGCCACGATCTCGCCTGGTATCGCTCCCGCTTCACCGAACCTGGCGCGCAGCAGGGCGAGTCGTCTCCCAACTACACGAAGCGGCACCTGTTCGGCGGCGTCGTTGAGCAGATGCATGCTCTGCTCCCCGACATCCGCCTCATCTACCTCGTGCGGGACCCGATCGATCGCGCGATCTCGCACTTCCTCCACAACGTGCACAAGGCCCGAGTGAGCCGAGACGAGTTCGAGGCCTACTTCTCCGACCTCGACAATCCGGCCCTGCTGACGAGTCGCTACCACTGGCAGATCGAGCCGTTCGTCGAGGCGTACGGACTGGACCGTCTCTTCGTCGCGTCGTCCGAGGAGCTTCGTGACGATCGCGCCGCAACGCTCGTTCGAATCTTCGACTTCATCGGGGTCGACCCCGACTTCACTTCACCGAAGTTCGACGTGGAGCGCCACGTCACGTCCAAGAAGCTGCAGGACGTCGGCGAGTCCGTGGAGAAGCCGACGCTGTCACCACAGCAGCACCAGGCAATCGCCGATCATCTGCGCCCCGACATCGACCGCTTCCGTGCCCTCGTCGGCCAGGACTTCGCGCACTGGTCGGTCTGACTCGTCAACGCACGAGAAAAATTCGACGTCTGTGGGGAGGGCGGGGCTCGAACCCGCGACCGAAGGATTATGAGGACGCTTGAGGGTCAGATTCGACCTACCTGACTGAGCCTGAACGAGACGAACGGCGCTCAAGACCAGGGGTTTCATCGTCTGGGGACGTTTGGGGCTTTCGAGCGGTTCCACGACTGCGTGCGGACTCCTTGCGGACTGCTCGACCACATCTGCGCCGTCCCCGATAGCTGCCGAGACCTGGACGCCGGTCGACGGGTCAAGGTTCGAGCTTGCTCGATCGCGTAGCGACGCCGAAGGCGACCTTGACGCGTTGAGCGGCGTCTGGACAATCGGGCGGCGGGGACGGCTTCCACTTTCGCGCGCTTTCATCGGTGCGCGAGGACGGGCGCGCCAGCGCCTGCCCGCAGCGCACTCGCGCCGGAGGCGCGCTTGAACCAGAAAGGAAAGTCATAACCGATTGAGCAGGTGGTTTGTGTGCTCCGACGGGTCACAGCCAGCCGTTGCGGGCGTTGGTTGAGAACTTCTTCGGGATTTCTATGCGGCAGCGTTGATCGGTGGTGTACCTATGACTTACGTCACAGACGCTGGGAGTTGTTTGGGACTGTCCGGCCCCCCGTTTTTCGGTCCATCTTCTGTGTGAGTGCTTCACGATTTGAGAGTGCTCATGGAGGTAAATGATGGCTGCGGCTAAGAGGTATACGACCGAGCAGATCGTGGCGAAGCTGCGTGAGGCGGAGAAGCTCCAGGGTCAGGGGTTGACGATCCCGCAGACCTGCAAGCGGCTTCACATCAGCGACCAGACGTTCTATCGATGGCGGCTGAAGTACGGCGCGCTGAAGGAGGACGAGGCGCAGCGGCTGAAGGCGTTGGAGCAGGAGAACGCCCGGTTGAAGCGGATCGTGGCCGAGCAGGCGTTGGACATCAGCATGTTGAAGGACTTACAGAAGGGAAACTGGTGAGCCCGTCTCGGCGGCGGGCTGCAGTGGCCTTTCTGATGCGTCGGCACCGGGTTTCGGAGCGCCGGGCCTGCACGCTGGTGGGCCAGCACCGTTCGTCGAACCGGTACTCACCGGTGCCCGGTGACTTCGAGACCCGGCTGGTGGAGGCGATGCACAAGATCGCCGAAGCCCATCCGCGTTATGGGTATCGGCGGGTCCATGCGTTGTTGGTCGCCGACGGCTGGGCGGTGAACGTCAAACGCGTCGAGCGGCTCTGGAAACGAGAGGACCTGACGGTCCCGCCACGACGCAAAGATCGTGGTCAGAAGGCAATCGGGACCGACGCATTCTCCGCGTGGGCGATGCCGGCACTCAGGCCGGTGCACATCTGGTCCTACGACTTTGTGTCGGTGCGTTCTGAGCATGGGGCACCGATCCGAGTGCTGAACGTGGTCGATGAGTTCACCCGGCTCGCGCTCGGCTCGAAGGTCGCCAGGTCGATCGGGGCCGCCGACGTCGTCAAGCACCTCGAGCAGCTTTTCGAGATCCATGGCCGTCCGAAACTGATCCGCTCCGACAACGGCCGCGAGTTCATCGCCCAAACGGTCCGCGACTGGCTCACCGACCAAGGCGTCACAGCGGTGTTCATCGCCAAGGCCAGCCCGCAGCAGAACTGCTACGTCGAACGCTTCAACGGCTCGATGCGCGACGAGCTCCTGCACGGCGAGACGTTCCGATCAGTGACCGAAGCGCGAGTCGTGATCGAGAACTGGCTCGACGAATACAACCACCGGCGGCCACACCGCGGGCTCGGAATGAAGACGCCGGCTGTGTTCGCCGCCTACAGTGATCGACGCAACGACGAGTCCAGTGAGAGCAGGCGATGAGAGTGACTACCAACACTCTGACTGGACCAGTCCGACAGCTCGACCGAGCCGCCGGAGAACCCCGAAACTCTCACGCCAAGTGGACCAAACCGCGGGGGCTGGTCAACCTCGTACAAAGCGGCGAAGGAAGCTGGAGACGTCGTGAAGCAGTACGCGGCAGGAGCGAAGGGCACCTTCGATTTCGGCGCAGCCTTTCCGGCTGCTGCGGGGTGCTTCCTCTGATGACGCGCGACGAAATTCCGTCGGCTCAGGGAACACGAATCGGAACCGAAGAAGGACCGACTAATGGAGCGTAGAGACTTCGAGTCCGCATCATTTCGGACCTACTTTGTACTAATCGTCCTGAGCTACACCGTGGCGTTCGTAGCCGGTTCGTTCACGGTCTGGAACCTGGTCATAATCTGGGCGCTCTGCACATCAACTCTTGGGCTGATTCTGATACTGCTCAGGCTCGTGAAGCCGGAATCGGGACCCTCCAGACACGTGGTTAGCCGGGACGAGCTTCGGATCTCGACGATCACCTTCTCGGCGGCAACAATCGGTGGCGCAGTCGTCCTCGCCGTTGGCCTATCAAATGACAGCGATCTTGCCTGGGCAGGTGCAATATCGACGGTGCTCGGGTGTATCGTCTTGTGTTTCTGCTTCCGCGACTGGCGCAGACTGAAACGTGTGGGATCGAACGGCGGTATCGATCCGGCACGTGGATGACCGCCTTCATTCGGTTGTATGGACAAGGGGTCGCTGATCAGTTCCGCCTGCAACCACGGCACGATGAGTGCATGAGAACGGGCCGGAGCCGCCCTGCGTCTCAAGCGCCGTGCCTCACCGGTCAATGGTCCTCATTCGGTTCGGCAGCGTCTGGCGGTCTCGGAACGGTGCCGGCTGGGCTGAACTGATCAGTTTCGTCTCACGATGCGAGAAGTTCGGAACCAATTTCGGGGGCTTGACTGCAACCGAAACGAACGTCGCTGGACGTCCCTGAACTTGGCTGGACGTCCCTGGACGCTTTGCCTCTGATGCGGCTGTGGATGGGGGCGTTGACTTGTCGGTGGGTCCTGCCAAGGTTGTTCGTGCGAACCAATTACACACACAGACTAAGCGGGTAGTTATCCCCGGGGGTCGGCTCCCCACCCTGGCCAGAGAGTGCCATACACACAGACAAGCAGCGCCGTTTCAGACACAGACAAAGAGCAG
>NZ_JBOHDT010000162.1:0-21062 GCF_050700635.1 Aeromicrobium sp. | reverse complement strand
GTCAGCGTGGGCGCCCGGCACCCGCCAGCCAGTATCTGCCGACCAAGAGCTTCTCCACCAGCCCCGCGTCGCGGGGTCGATCAACCATGCCCGCCCGAGGACTTGACGCGACCCACAGCCAGCTAGAGACGGACTCCCAGCAACGAGTCGATGGCCCGCGCCACCTCGGTCCCGTCATCCTCGACACCGTCTGCGCCGACCCACCGGTCGACGGCAGCAAGCGCGGCCGGCGCGTCAAGGTCGTCCGCCAGTGCCGCACGGATCTCCGCGATCACGTCGTCACCTGGTGGGGTGGTTGTCCGTTGCACAGCAGCACGCCAGATGTCGAGACGTTGTTTGGCGGCGACCATCGCCTTGTCCGTCCACTCCCAGTCGCTGCGGTAGTGGTGGGCGAGCAGCGCCAGGCGGATGGCCATGGAATCGTGGCCGGTCTCGCGCAGGCGTGACACGAGCTCGAGGTTGCCTTTCGACTTCGACATCTTCTCGCCGTGGAGCGCGACCATGCCCGCGTGCATGTAGGCCTGGGCGAACGGTTCTCCCGTGGCGACGGAGGCCTCCGAGGCCGACATCTCGTGGTGCGGGAAGGCCAGGTCGGATCCGCCCCCCTGGACATCGAAGTCGGTGCCGAGATGCTCCAACGCGATCGCGGCGCACTCGATGTGCCAACCGGGGCGCCCTGGACCCAGCCGTGACTCCCAGGACGGCTCGCCGTCGCGTGGACCCTGCCACAGCAGGCAGTCGAGGGGATGCTTCTTCCCGGGTCGCTCCGGGTCGCCGCCACGCTCGCCGTACACCGCTCGCATCGCGTCCTCGTCGAGCCCGGAGACCTGCCCGAAGCCAGGGTCTGCGTGCACGTCGAAGTAGAGATCGTCGTCGACCCGGTACACGGAGTCGCCCAGACGCTCGATGAGATCGACGACGAGATCGATGGACTCGACCGCACCGATGTAGTGGTGCGGCGCCAGCATCCGCAGCGCCTCCATGTCGTCGCAGAAGAGCCGGGTCTCCCGCTCGGCGAGCTTCGTCCAGTCCTCCCCGGTGTCGTTTGCCCGCTCGAGCAGGGGGTCGTCGACATCGGTCACGTTCTGCGTGTAGACGACATCAAGGTCGCGGTCGAGCCACTGCCGCTGCAGAAGGTCGAACGCCAGGTAGGTGGCCGCGTGCCCGAGGTGGGTCGCGTCGTACGGCGTGATGCCGCAGACATACAGGCGTGCGACGTCGTCCGGATCGCTGGTGACGAGGGCGTCGGTGCGGCTGTCGTGGATGCGCAGACCGGGAGCCGATCCGCCGATCGAGGGAACCTCCGGGCTCGACCAGCTACGCATGCCGACGAGCGTATCTGTAGGCGCAGAGCGGCCTGTCGACGGTCGCGTCGCTTGTCGAGCGCGGCAGAATGGCGGCGTGATCATCGACTGCGCGATCTACCGCAAGGGGCACCGTGAGGAGGCGCCGCACGATCCGCACGCCCTGGGAGAGGTCATCGACGCCCTCGAGGGCACGGACGACTTTCTGTGGATCGGCCTCTACGAACCTTCGTCGGAGGAGCTGTCACTGTTCGCGGAACCGCTGAATCTGCACCCGCTGGCCGTCGAGGACGCCGTGGAGGCTCATCAGCGGCCCAAGGTCGAGCGCTACGACAACCACCTGTTCATGTCGATCAAGACGATCACGTACACGAACGACGACATCCAGACGGCCGAGGTCAGCTGCTTCCTCGGCCAGCGCTACCTGGTCACCGTCCGGCACGGAAAGGGCCACGACCTGCGCGAGGTCCGGCGGCGTGCCGAGAGCGACGAGCACGAGCTCGAGCACGGTCCGATCGCTGCTCTCTACGCCATCGTCGACTCCGTCGTCGACGAGTACGAGGACGTCGCATCCGAGCTCGAGATCGACGTGCAGGAGGTGGAGGCGTCGGTCTTTTCCGCTGTGCGCACCAGTGACGCATCGCGCATCTACCGGCTCAAGCGAGAAACGCTGGAGTTCCGGCGGGCCGTCGTCCCGCTGCGTGAGCCAGTGCAGCGCTTCGCGCTCGGGGCGATGCCGGAGGACGCCCAGCCGTACTTCCGCGACATCGCCGACCACCTCGCCCGCGTGAACGAGAGCATCGATTCCACCGACAAGCTGCTCGACAACGCCCTGGGTGCGCACCTGGCCCAGCTGAGCATCCAACAGAACGATGACATGAGGAAACTGGCCGCAGGCGCGACGCTGTTCGCCGTTCCCACGATGATCGCCGGTATCTACGGCATGAACTTCGAGTACATGCCCGAGCTCAGCTGGACCTACGGCTACCCCTTGGTGATGCTCGGGATCGTCGTGCTCTGCGGCGTCATCTTCCGCGCCTTCCGCCGCAACGGCTGGTTGTAGGGCGCGTCCTTCGTTCAGCCGACCGTCGTCGTCGCGCCGATGACGCCGGCACCCACGAGCACCAGCACGAGCGTCCCCAGCGCGATCCGGTACACCACGAACGGCATGAACGAGTGGTTGCTGACGTATCGCAGCAGCCAGTGGATGACGGCCAGGCCCACCGCGAACGACACGACGGTTCCGACGATCGTGGGCAGCGTCCCGTAGGCGTTCTCACCGCCCGGGATGTCCTTGAGCTTGTAGACGCCGGCGCCGACCACCGCCGGGATGGCCAGCAGGAACGCGTACCGGGTGGCGGCCTCCCGCTCGTAGCCGAGGAACAGCCCCATGGAGATGGTGGCGCCTGAGCGGGAGACGCCGGGCACGACGGCTGCCGCCTGGGCGACGCCGAACAGGACGGCGTGCGGCCAGGTCAGGTCGTCGATCGGCGACGACTTGCGCCCCACGCGGTCCGCGATGCCGAGCACGACGCCCATGACGACCAGCATCGTGCCGATCACCCAGAGATTGCGGAACTCGCGCTCGATGAGGCTCTCCAGCGCGAGGCCGACCAGCACGATCGGCAGGGAGCCCACGATGACGAACCAGCCCATCCGCCACTCGCGCTCCTCCCGGGCGACGCGCGAGAAGAGCCCGCGGACCCAGCCGGATCCGATCGTCCAGATGTCCTGCCAGAAGTAGAGCACCACGGCGACCTCGGTGCCGATCTGGATCACCGCCGTGTAGGCCGCGCCCGGATCGTCCCAGCCGAAGAACTTGGGGAAGATCGCGAGATGCGCGCTGCTGGAGATCGGGAGGAACTCGGTCAGGCCCTGGATGACGCCCAGGACCACGGCACGGAGAAAATCCACCGTGCGAGCCTAACGGGCGCTCTTCGGGGTCCCGACTACCCTGTCCTGCATGCAGGAGCGCCGGATCGGATCGTCGGGGCTGAGGGTCTCGCGACTGGCGCTGGGCACGATGACGTTCGGCTCGGGCGTCGACGAGATCGAGGCCGAGGAGCAGCTCACGACGTTCCTCGACGCCGGCGGAACCCTCGTCGACACCGCGCCCATCTACGGCGACGGCGCCTCCGAGCCGCTGCTGGGTTCCTTGATCGCCAAGACGTCGTCACGTGATCGGATCGTCCTCGCCGGCAAGGCCGGGTTGGGCTTTCGCGGCGGCGAGGTCGTCCGCGACTCGTCCCGCCGGACGCTCCTCGACCAGCTCGACATGTCCCTGCGCGACCTCGGCACCGATCACCTCGACCTCTGGCAGATCCACCGCTGGGACGAGAGCACCCCCCTCGACGAGTCCCTGGCCGCCCTCGAGCACGCCGTTGCGACCGGGCGTACCCGGTACGTCGGCATCTCCAACTTCTACGGCTGGCAGATGTCGCTCTCGCACACCTGGCTGGCCGGTCGCCCCGACGGTGTACCGCTGATCAGCAACCAGGTCGAGTACTCGCTCCTGCGCCGCGATGCCGACGACTCGGTCGTACCGGCGGCCGAGTACCTCGGCATGGGCGTGCTCGCGTGGTCGCCCCTGGGTCGCGGAGTGCTCACCGGCAAGTACCGGAACGGCATCCCCGGTGACTCACGAGCAGCCGACTCGAGCCTCGAGCAGTTCGTCACGCCGTACCTCGACCCCGATCGCACCCGAGTCGTCGAGGCGGTGGCGCGTGCCGCCGACGGGCTCGACGTCTCGATGTCGCACGTCGCGCTGGCCTGGCTGCTCGGACGCCCCTGCGTCGCGTCGGCACTGGTCGGAGCCCGCACCGCGGCTCAGCTGAGTGAGAGCCTCGCCGCGGAGGAGGTCGAGCTGCCCGACGAGATCGTCCAAGCCCTCGACGACGTGTCGTCACCACACGGATGGGAGTCCTGAACGTTGATCGAGTACGAGTTCTGGAACCTGGCGCTCCCCCGCACACAGTCGCGTCACGCCGTGTGTCGCCTGCTCACCGACGCCGCCGAGTACCACGGCTGGGAGCTCGAGCGGCTACGCAAGGATTCCGACGGCAAACGCACCGTGCGGCTGCGGCGCAAGATCATCCGGATGCGCTCAACACTTTGACAAGCCACCGGTGGTTGAGTAGCCGCGAGGAACGAGCGGCGCATAGAAACCATTCCTCCAGCAAGCCCTCATCTCACGAGGTTTCGATACAACGGACGGGCTTCGCCAGTGGCGCACTCAACCTGGCCGGACGCTCCTCGCCGGCGCTCGTCGGCCCGTCTCAGATCAGGTTGAGGAACTCGTCGAAGACCTTCGAGCCGAACTCCAGGGCGTCGACCGGCACGCGCTCGTCGACGCCGTGGAAGAGCGCGGTGAAGTCGAGGTCGGCCGGCAGCCGGAGCGGCGTGAACCCGTATGACGTGATGCCCATGCGGCTCCAGCCCTTGGCATCCGTGCCGCCGGACATGAGGAACGGGGCGATGTGTGCGTCCGGGTCGTGGCTGTGCAGGGCGACCGTCATCGCGTCGACCAGATCGCCCTTGAACTCGAACTCCAGTGCCGTGTCGGAGATGTAGGGCTCGACCTGGATGCCCTTCCCGACGACGTCCCGAACGGCGTCGTGGAACGTCTCCGCGTGGCCGGGTAGGTAGCGGCCGTCGACATATGCCACAGCCTCGCCTGGGATGACGTTGTGCTTGTAGCCCGCGTCGAGCATCGTCGGATTGGTGGTGTTGCGGATGCCGGAGCCGATCATGCGCACCGCCGGTCCGAACTGCTCCAACAGCTCGTCGGGCGTTCCGTCGGCACCGGAGAGCTCGCGGATCTTGTCCAGTAGCTGGAGCATCGACGGCCCGGGTTCCGCCGGCCACTCATGCTCCCCGAGCGCGATGAGTCCCTGCGCGAGCCGGGTGATGGCGTTGTCGGGATTGGCCATCGAGCCGTGGCCTGCGGTGCCGCGGGTCCGGAGCCGCATCCAGGCGATGCCCTTCTCGCCGGACTCGATGAGGTACAGCCGCTGGCCACCGATCTCGGTGGAGAAGCCGCCGACCTCACCGACAGCCTCCGTGCATCCCTCCAGCAGATCGGGGCGATGGTCCACGATCCAGTGGGCACCCTTCAGGCCGCCGGCTTCCTCGTCCGCGGTGAACACCAGGGTGATCGGTCGGTCCGGGATCACGCCGACGCGCTGCCGCGCGCGCACGACCGACAGCAGCATCGCGTCGAAGTCCTTCATGTCGACGGTTCCCCGCCCGAACAGGTAACCGTCCACGATCTCGGCGGCGAACGGGTCGACCTGCCAGTCGTGGGCCTGCGCCGGCACGACGTCGAGATGTCCATGGATGAGCAGGCCGGGCTTGGTGGAGTCCTGGTTGCCCCAGCGGGCCACGAGGCTGGTCCGACCGGGTTCGGACTCGACCAGCTCGGACTCGATGCCGACCTCGGCCAACGCGGCGGCCACGTACTCGGCAGCCTTGCGCTCCCCCGGTCCGGAGCTGTCGCCGTAGTTCGACGTGTCGAGACGGATCAGGTCTCGGCAGATTTCGAGCGTCTCGGCCTCCGGTAGGTATCCCATGCGGCCGATCCTACGTGCGGGTCAGACCGTCCAACAGTCGGCTGAACAACGCTGAACCGACCGCCTTCTCGGCACCGGCCAGAATCCGCGGGACACCGGTCACGTGCGCCAGTTCTCGCCACACGACCGTCGACCCCGACTCGGCCGGACGGACCGAGATCTCAGCCCATCCGCGCACCACACGGCCACGCTTCTCGAGGCGGCAGAACCGCGGTGGATCCCATTCGACGACGTCCATCGGGTCGTCGAAACCGACCGGCCCGAGGGCGGTGCGCGCGACGAAACCGGTCTCGGTGAGCCGCACGGTCGTGAACGGCACGACGTCGCCGTGTCGCTTCCAGCCCGTGAGCCGAGAGAAGACCTCGTCCGGCGACAACGGGACCTCGCGAACGATCTCGAATGGTTCCCCTGAGAATGACACTGTCACGATGGTAGGAGCACGGCGGAAGGATGTAGATGTCCACGATGGGATTCGCGTCGGTCGACGACGTCAAGGAACGGCTCGAGAAGGTGGGCTACCTCGCCTCCGACGCCGTGGCCACGACCGTCTACCTCGCCAGTGAGCTGGGCAAGCCCCTGCTCGTCGAAGGTCCGGCCGGGGTCGGCAAGACCGAGCTCTCCCGTGCCGTGGCCGACGCCTGCGATGCGTCGCTCGTGCGGCTGCAGTGCTACGAGGGAGTCGACGAAGCGCGCGCCCTCTACGAGTGGAACCACGCCAAGCAGCTGCTCCGCATCACGGCTGGCCGCAACGAGACGTGGGACGAGGCGCGCACCGACATCTTCAGCGAGGAGTTCCTGCTCCCGCGGCCGCTGCTGACCGCGATCCGCAACGACGGTCCGACCGTGCTGCTCGTCGATGAGACCGACAAGGCCGACGTCGAGATCGAGGGTCTGCTGCTCGAGGTGCTCGGCGACTTCCAGATCACCGTGCCCGAGCTCGGCACCGTCAGGGCCACCACGCGACCCTTCGTGGTGCTGACGTCCAACGCCACCCGTGAGCTGTCTGAAGCCTTGCGACGCCGCTGCCTGTTCCTGCACATCGACTTCCCCGAGCCCGAGCTCGAGGAGCGCATCGTCCGTATGCAGGTCCCGGGGCTCGACGAGACGCTGGTCTCGTCCGTCGTGCGAGTCGTCAACGCCCTGCGCGCGCTGTCCTTGCGCAAGGCACCGTCGATCGCCGAGAGCATCGACTGGGCCCGCACGTTGCTCGCGCTCGGCGCAGACATCCTCGACGACGAGGTCGTGCGCGACAGCCTCGGCGTGATCCTCAAGCACGCCGACGACGTGGCGAAGGCGCGCAGCAGCCTCGACCTGGACGAGGTTCTCTCTCCCTCATGAGCACGGTGACGAACGCGGAAAGCGACCTGGCCGGTCGTCTGGTCGAGTTCGTCGGTGCACTGCGCACGAAGGGCATCCCCGCTGGGACGAGCGAGACGGTTGACGCCGCAGCCGTCATCGAAGTGCTCGGGATGGACCGACGCGAGCTGCTGCGCGAGGGTCTCGCCTCGGCGCTCGTGCGACGCGGCGGCCAGCGGGACGTCTTCGACATGACGTTCGACCTGTACTTCCCGGCCGGGACCGGCGCCACCCAGGCCGTGCTCGACAGCGACGAGGACCTGGACCTCGAGGACCTGCGTGACCTGCTCGCCATGGCCCTGGCCGACGACGACTCCCGCGCCCTCGAGCAGGTCGCCGAGATCGCCGTCGACCTGCTCGGCCAGGTTGGAGAGGGCGGCGGCTCGACCGGCGGCTGGTCGGCGTACCAGACGCTGGAACGCCTGCGCCCGCAGACATTGCTCGTTCAGGCCCTCGAGACGCGCGGCAGCGGAGGGCAGGGGCTGAAGTCCGCCACGCCGCAGGTCACCGACCGTCTCGAGCGCGACGAGGTCCGTCGCAACGTCGACCGGTTCCGCGCGATGGTCGCGTCCGAGGCACGTCGCCGCACGGCCGAGCAACGAGGACGCGAGGTCGTCACCCGGCACGCCGTTCGCCCGGGCAGCGACCGGATCGACTTCCTCAGCGCCAACCGTCAACAGCTCGAGGAGCTGCGCACGACGGTGCGGCCGTTGTCCCGGAAGCTCGCCACACGCCTGGCGGCCAGGAGGAGGAGAGCCCAACGAGGCCGCATCGACATCCGCCGGACGCTGCGCCGATCGATGGGGACGGGGGGCGTCCCGCTGCGGCCCGCCTACGCCAAGCCGCACCCGGCCAGGCCCGAGCTCGTCCTCCTGTGTGACGTCTCCGGCTCGGTGTCCGGGTTCTCCAGCTTCACGATGCTGCTCGTGCAGGCGCTCAGCGACCAGTTCAGCAAGGTCCGCGTGTTCGCCTTCGTGAACGCGATGGACGAGGTGACCGACATCGTCAAGGACACGTCTGGCGACCTCGGCCCACGCATCTCGCAGGAGGCCCGCATCACCAAGTGGCACACCAGCAGCGACTACGGAGAGGCGTTCGGCGACTTCGCCGAGCTGTTCCTCAGCGCCGTCGGGCCCCGCACGTCGGTGCTGATCCTCGGCGATGCCCGCAACAACAACCAGGACCCGAACCTCGGCGCACTCCACGCGATCGGCCAGCACGCACGGCGCATCTTCTGGCTGAACCCCGAGCACCACATGCGCTGGGGACTGGGCGACTCGATCGCGCCGGTGTACGCCGATGTCGTGGAGATGCACGAGTGCTTCAACGTCGACCAGCTCAGCCGGTTCATCACCCGCCTGCTGCCGGTGTAGCGGGTACCGCTTGTGCAGGCGCGCCGCCGCCGTGCCACAGTATGCGCATGTACATCGGTGTGTCTCTTGTCCTGCTCGCTTTCGGCGCCATCCTCTACTTCGCAGTGGAGGATAATCTCCAGGGAATCGACCTGCCGATGGTCGGTCTCATCCTGATGGTCGTCGGTCTTCTCGGCATGGTGGTGTCGCTCGTCGTCTTCAACCAGCACCGCGACCGCCGCGTCGATCCCCGCGACCCGCGCTAACCCCTGTCGCCACTACTCCTCGGGGGGCGTGGTCTCCGACTCTGTCGGCTCAGGTGATGGCGTCGGGGTTGGCGTCGGTGTCGGAGTCGGCGTTGGAGTCGGCGTAGGAGTCGGTGTCGGAGCTGGTGAGGGTGTCGGGCTTGGCGTGGGAGCCGGCGCGATGGCCACGATCAGGCCCACGGTGCTGTCGACGTCGACGCGAGTCTCGCCCCCGCGGATGCGTAGGACGGTGCCGGGATCCTCTCCCGACACCCTGGGCAGCCGTTGCGCGCGCAGGCCCAGGTCCTCGAGCACCTTCCGGGCCTTCTTGTAGCCGACACCGACGATCTCCTCGACCGGTAACTCGACCTTTCCGGAGGCGACCGTCAACGCCACCTCGGAGCCTTCGTCGATCTCCTGGCCCGCCTCTTCGCCCTGCTCGGTCACGGTGCCGGCCTTTTCCTTGGGCACGTCCTCGACCGTGATCTTCGCGTCGAGACCAAGGCCTTCAAGCTCCGCCTCCGCTTCATTTTGTGACATGCCGACGAGGTCTGGCATCGTCACCTGCTCGGCACCGCGGCCGAACACCAGGAAGGCGGCCACCAGCGCCAGTGCGGCGACAGCCGCCGCGATGAGCAGGATGGTCTTGCGCCGTCGCGGATGCTCCGCCTCGGCCTCATCCTGAGCCGGCGCGACGACGGTCTGCCCGGACAAGTCGGGGTTCACCGTCGTGGCCGCTGTCTGATCGATGCCTGCGCCCATGGCGGCCATGGCCGCGGTCGGACGGTCTTCGCCGAGCAGGAGGGCGGCTTGCTCGCTGACGGCCGCAGCGTCGCGCGGGCGAGCGTCCGGATCCTTCTCGAGCAGGGACATGACCAGGTCCGCCACGTCGGTCGGGATCTCCGGCGGCAGGGGCGGGGGTTCGTCCTGGACGTGCGCCAGCGCGATCGCGACCGGCCCGTCGCGGTCGAACGGCACCGCTCCGCTCAGACAGGAGTAGATGACGACGCCGAGGGAGTACAGGTCGGACCGCTCGGTCGCCGTCTCCCCCGCCGCCTGCTCCGGGCTGAGGTAGTGCGCGGTGCCCGTGATCGAACCTGACTCGGTGATGGTCGACGCATCCTGGGAGCGGGCGATCCCGAAGTCGGTGAGCTTCACGACTCCGTTCGGGGCCAGGAGGATGTTCCCCGGCTTCACGTCCCGGTGGACGACCCCCGCCTGGTGGGCCGCGTGGAGCGCGGCCGCCGTCTGCTGGAGGATCCTCAAGGACTGCTCGATCGTCGGTGGATCCTCGAGCATGATCTGGGACAGCGAGGGCCCGTCGACGAGCTCCATGACGATGTACGACATGGTCAGTCCGTCGTCCGGATCGATGCGGCCGAAGTCGTAGACCGCGACGACGCCGGGGTGGTTCACTGCCGACGCAGCCCGGGCTTCCCGCAGCATCCGCTCCAGGAAGTTCTCGTCCGTGGCGTACTGCGGGTGCAGAAACTTGACGCTGACGGTACGGCCGAGCACCTCGTCCCTGCCCTGCCAGACCTCTCCCATGCCGCCCGCCGCGATTGGCTTCTCGATGCGGTAACGACCGGCTATGAGCGTGCCGCGCTTCGAAGCGGCCGACGGGCCAACTCCGCCGGCTTCGACGTCGGACGACATAGTTCGCAGACTACCCGCGGGGGTAGAGCGCTGCCGCTCGGCCCGCGACATTCCAGGTTTGCCTCGGTCGCTGACCACCGGGATGCGAGGCGTTACCGCGACACGAGAAGGTTACGCCGATCCGAGACAGTCGGTGGGTCGCGTCAGACCTCTGAACTGCGCAGCGTCGACCAAACACAAAACCCCCACACCGGCGAGAGTGTGAGGGTCTTGCAGTGTCCGAGGGGGGACTTGAACCCCCATGCCCGTAACCGGGCACTAGCACCTCAAGCTAGCGCGTCTACCAATTCCGCCACCCGGACTTCGCCCCCGAGGGAGCGCGTGGTGCAAACAGGAACTCTAGCAAAGCGGGCGAGGGCCGCCGACCGGGGTGTCGTACCTCTCACGCGCTCGAATCGACGCAATGGGAGCGCTCTGGCACCATGGATGAGGCCCCGGGAAGTATGAGTTCCCGGGGCCTCGCTTTGAGTGAGCGTGATGATCTCTCTCATCCCGAAACCCTGACCTCGAATCTCCCCTGCTGCATCACCAGCCGGTGTCGATGAGCCGAAGCTCTGACTTGATTCGAATCTGGGATTCGTTCCCGCAGTTCCGAAGAACTGCGTGGGTTATTTGTATCCCCTCCGACCGGGGGGCACAAGACCTTTCCAAACCTTTTTTCCCTGATCAGCCACATTTCTCGTGTCGTCCACAGACCGATGGTAGTCACCCACAAGCCAGACCGTGTTGTGCACATCTTTTCCACACGATGTGGACCTCGACCAACGATTCAGAGTGCCGACGCGACGGCGTGGATGGCGAGCCCGGCCAACCCACCGACCACCGTGCCGTTGATGCGGATGAACTGTAGATCGCGTCCGACGTGCAGCTCGATGCGCTCGGCCGTCTCCTGTCCGTCCCAGCGGTTCACCGTGGCCGAGATGATCGTTGCGAGGTCGTGCCCGTAGTGGTCGACGACATACGCGGCGATGTCCGCGAGAATCGCGTCGACGCGCTCCCCCATCGCGTCGTCGGACATCAGCCGCGTCCCGAGCGCCAGCAGCTCCTCGACGGCCCGGCGGCGCACCAGACCGTCCGGATCCTGCAACGACCCGACGAGAGCACGTCGAAGTGCGTCCCAGACGGCGATCGACGTCGCGGCCACCTGTGGCTGCGTCAACAACCGGTGCTTGAGCCGCTCCGCCCGCTCCTGCGTCGCGGAGTTGTGCTGCAGGTCCTGGGCGAGCTGCGCGAGCCACTTGTCGAGTGCCTGCCGAGCCAGGTGATTCGGAGTGTCGCGGATCTCGGCGACCCACTCGACGGCTTCGACGTGGATCCGGCCGGCGACGCGCTCATCCAGCCAGATGGGTGTCCACCACGGTGCACGCTGGCCGACGAGCGAGGTCACCTCCTCCTGGTTGGACGACAACCAGCGATGCAGCTCGGTGAGCATGAGGTCGACCGCACCGACGTGCGCGCCGTCGCGCACCACCTCGCCGAGCAGCTGACCGGCCATCGGGCTCAACGGTTCGTCGAGCATGCGGGGAATGATCGCCTCCTCCACGACGGCGGCGACGTCCGACTCCTTCACCCGTCCGAGTCCATCGGCCAGCACGCGTGAGCCGATGTCGACCAGGCGCTGCGCGTGGTCTCCTTCGACGAGCCAGCTGCCGGCCCGGGCAGCGACCTTGGTCGTGACGATGCGCTCACGCACGACCTCCTCGCGCAGGAAGTTCTCGGCGACGAACTCCTGCAGGCTCGCACCCAGCGACTCCTTACGATTCGGGATGATCGCCGTGTGCGGAATGGGCAGCCCCATCGGGTGCCGGAAGAGAGCGGTGACCGCGAACCAGTCGGCGATCGCGCCGACCATGGCGGCCTCGGCGCCGGCGTTCACGTAGCCCAGCACACCTTCGCGGTCGCGCGTGAACAGATATACGAGGGCAGCCAGCAGAAGTAGTGAAAGGGCGAGCAGCTTCATCCGGCGAAGTCCGCGGAGCCTGGCGGCATCGCCAGGGCCCTCGGCCATCGGGATCGCGAGGCCGCTCCGGCCGTCAGCAATGGTCACATCGGGAGCGTAACGACAGATTCTCGGTCCCGCGGCCCTGCGTACACTCGCGCCATGAGCTTTGAAGAAGGGGCCGGCCTCGACACCAGTCAGGTCACCGGCGGCGGACGCGGCGGCGCCATCATCGGCGGTGGCATCGGCAGCCTCGTTCTCGTGCTGGTCGGCCTATTCTTCGGCGTCGATCTGAGCGGTGTCACCGGGTCGCCTTTCGACCCGGACCAAGTCACACCCGGCGGCGATCAGTCGGGCGACTTCTCGCACTGCAAGACCGGCGCTGACGCAAACCGTGACGTGGAGTGTCGCATCATCGGCACCGTCAACAGCGTCCAGGACTACTGGAGCGAAGCACTGCCCGCTGAGCTCAACCGCCAGTACCGCCCCGCCAAGACGGTCATCTACTCCGGCTCCACACAGTCGGCCTGTGGCACGGCGACGAGCCAGACCGGTCCCTTCTACTGCCCGTCCGACGAGCGCATCTACATCGACGCGAGCTTCTTCGACGACCTCACCAACAGATTCGGTGCCGACAACGGCGCCCTGGCCCAGGAGTACGTCGTCGCCCACGAGTACGGCCACCACGTCGAGAACGTCCTGGGCCTGCTTGCCCGAGCTCAGGACGGTCGCACCGGTCCCACCAGTGGTGGCGTGCGCATCGAGCTGATGGCCGACTGCTTTGCCGGTGTCTGGGCGAACCACGCGTCAACCACGGAGGATGCCGACGGCAACACACTCCTGAAGCCGCTGACGGACAGAGACGTCAAATCGGCGCTGTCGGCGGCGGCGGCGGTCGGCGACGACCGGATCCAGCAGTCGTCCGGCGGCGGCGTCAACCCCGACACCTGGACGCACGGGTCGAGCGAGTCGCGTCAGCGCTGGTTCCTGACCGGCTACAAGTCCGGCTCCCCCGACCAGTGCGACACCTTCAGCACCGACCAGCTCTGACGTCGTGAGTACAGCGCCGGGCCGGATCCCCGCCGACGAGGGCGTCCGAAGGCGGACTCGCGCCGAGGTCTGGATCGTCCTCGGACTGTCGCTGGGTCAGTCAGCCGTCTACGCCGCGGTCAGTCTGATCGCGCAGCTCACCCAGGGCCCACTGCGCGACGCCACCGCGACGCTCAACCGCTCGCAGAGCGACCGTCAGTGGCTCGACCTCACCCTGCAGCTGCTGGGCATCGGCTTCGCCCTCGTCCCGGTCGCGCTGGCGCTCTACCTGCTGAGTCTCGACCGTGACCAGCCCGGACCATTGCGCCGACTCGGACTCGACGGGAGTCGGCCGGCCAGGGACGTGATGTGGGGAGCCCTGCTCGCGCTCGGTATCGGGCTGCCAGGGCTAGGCCTCTACGCGATCGGCCGCTCGCTCGGCGTCACCGCCCAGATCGTGCCGGTGCCGGACTCCACGTATTGGTGGACCATCCCGCTGCTCGTCCTCGCCGCCGTGCAGAACGCCGCACTCGAGGAGATCGTGGTCGTCGGCTACCTCATGACCCGCCTGCGCGAGTTCCGCTGGGGCCAGTGGACTGTGCTCCTGACGAGCGCGTCGCTACGAGGCGCCTACCACCTGTATCAGGGCTTCGGCCAGGCCGCGGGGAACTTCGTCATGGGCCTGGTGTTCGGGTACTGGTTCCAGCGCACCGGCAGGGTGCTGCCGCTCGTCATCGCGCACACGGTGCTCGACGTCGCGACGTTCGTGGGCTACGCCCTGCTGGCCGAGAAGCTGGGACTGCGCTGATTCAGCCGACGTCGATGAGGTCGATCACGAACACCAGCGTCTTGCCGGACAGACGGTGCCCGCCGCCGGCAGGTCCGTACGCGAGGTCGGGTGGGCACACCAGCTGACGCCGGCCGCCGACCTTCATGCCAGGAATGCCCTTCTGCCAGGCCGGTATGAGGTTCGGAAGCGGGAACCTCGCGGACTGGCCGCGGTTCCACGACGAGTCGAACTCCTCCCCGGTGTCGAACTCGACGCCCACGTAGTGAACGTCGACGACGCCTCCCGGCTCGGCCTCCGCTCCGTCGCCCTCGACGAGGTCGGTGGACTGCAGCTCGGTAGGCGCGGGGCCCTCGATGAAGTCGACTTCAGGCTTCTCACTCATGCGCCCGATCCTTTCACGGTGCTGATGGAGCGGGCTCATGGACCCGCTGATAGGAAAGATGCATGAGAGCCACCGTTCTGCACGCGACCCGTGACATCCGCCTCGACGACGTCGATGTACCCAAGCTGATCGAGGACGGAGACGCGGTCGTCCGCGTCGTGGCGTCCTGCATCTGTGGCTCGGACCTCTGGCCCTACCGCGGGCTCCCCGAGATCAAGGGCCCGCAGCGCATCGGGCACGAGTTCGTCGGCATCGTCGAAGACGTGGGCGGCGGCGTGGAGACGATCAAGCCCGGCGACTTCGTCATCGCCCCGTTCGCCTTCTCCGACAACACCTGCCCGCTGTGTCGGCTGGGCATCCACACCTCGTGCGTCAACGGGGGCTTCTGGGGCTTCCCCGACCGCAGCGGGCATCCTGTCGACGGAGGTCAGGGCGAGATCGTGCGCGTGCCGTTCGCCGACGGCACGCTCGTGGCAACACCGGAGCAGCCGGACGAGTCGCTCGTGCCACACCTGCTCACCCTGTCGGACGTGTTCCCCACCGGGCACCACGCCGCCGTGAGCGCGGGCGTCGAGGCCGGCAGCAACGTCGCGGTGGTGGGCGACGGTGCCGTCGGCCTGTCTGCGGTGCTCGCCGCCAAACGCCTCGGCGCGAGCCGCGTGGTGGCGATGTCGCGTCACGAGGACCGCCAGCAGCTCGCTCGCGAGTTCGGCGCCGACGAGATCGTTGCCGAGCGCGGCAAGGAAGGGGCGTCCGCCGTCCGGGAGATCTTCGACGGCATCGGCGCCGACCAGGTCCTCGAGTGTGTGGGCACCGCAGACAGCATGAAGCAGGCGATGCTGAGCACGCGACCGGGAGGCCGCGTCGGCTACGTGGGTGTGCCCCATGGCGTCGAGCTCAACGTCCCGGCGATGTTCGGGCGCAACGTGGGCCTGGCCGGCGGAGTCGCCCCGGCACGCGCCTACATCGACGAGCTGTTGCCCGACGTGCTCGACGGCACCGTGAAGCCCGGACGCGTCTTCGACCAGTCGCTGTCGCTCGACAAGGTCGCCGACGGCTACCAGTCCATGGACGAGCGCACCGCCATCAAGACGATGCTCTCCCTCTGAGGTGGGACGCCCTACGGCTGCTTCTCCGCCGCGTCGTTGAGACGCGCGAGCTGCTGCGCGAACGACGACAGCTCCGAGGGGCTCCAGTCGACGAGCAGCTCGGTGAGCCACGCGTGACTGCGGGCACGGAAGGCCTCGACCCGATCCCGTGCGTCCTGCGGCACCGTGAGGATCTGGGCGCGGCCGTCGTCGGGATGAGTGGCGCGGTCGAGCAGCCCCAGCCGCTCGAGGGTGCTGACGGCCCGACTCACGGTGGACTTGTGTACCCGCATGCCCTCAGCCAGCTCCGAGGCGCGGACGCCGCCTTTGGCATCGCAGACGGCGAGCAGCAGCAGGAACGTGTTGTAGTCGAGCTCCTCGTGGATGTCGGCAAGGTGGCTCATCGCGTATGCACGCGAGCGACGCACGAACCGGACGAGCTGGAAGTCGACATCCAGGTCGTCGGGCAGATCACTCGTGGTCATGGCGTAATCCTATGGCCGCAGCGGCATCCGGTCGTTGGCTCGAAAGAAC
Source organism: Aeromicrobium sp. (assembly GCF_050700635.1). Lineage (GTDB taxonomy): Bacteria > Actinomycetota > Actinomycetes > Propionibacteriales > Nocardioidaceae > Aeromicrobium. Next base: position 4,819 of record NZ_JBOHDT010000162.1, on the reverse strand, counting down.
CTTTTTCGCCTCTCATTTCAACGATCAACGAAGCTCGGTCGACGTCAGGTTGAGCAGCCGTCGGGCCACGATCAGCTGCTGGATCTGTTGCGTCCCCTCGAAGATGTCGAGGATCTTGGAATCACGCGACCACTTCTCCAGCATCTCGGTCTCGCTGTATCCGAGGGTGCCGGCGAGCTCGACGCAGCGCAGCGTGATGTCGTTGCCGATCCGCCCGGCCTTGGCCTTCGCCATGGACGCTTCCATCGAGTTGGGCTCGCTGTTGTCGGCCATCCAGGCCGCCGCGAGCGTGAGGAGCAACGAGGACTCCCAGTCGGCCTCCATCTGGATGAAGGTGGCGGCTGCGTGCGACTGAGCCGAGGCGGGTCGGTCGTAGTCGATCTCCGCGCCGGCCTCCTCGAGCAGCGCACGGATCGCCTCTAGTGACGCGCGGGCGCAACCGACGGCCATCGCGGCGACCAGTGGCCGCGTGTTGTCGAAGGTCGCCATCGCGCCGGCAAAGCCGCCCTTGGTGTCGATCTCGGGGTCGCCGAGCAGGTTCTCGGCAGGAACACGACAGTCCTCGAGCACGATCACCGCGGTGTCGGATGACCGGATGCCGAGCTTGTGCTCCAGCCGCTCGACCCGGATGCCCGGGAGGGACTTCGGCACGACGAACGACTTGATCGCGGCGCGGCCCATCTTCTTGTCCAGCGTCGCCCAGACAACGACCGAGTCGGCACGCTCGCCGGACGTGACGAAGATCTTCTCGCCGTTCAGCACGTAGGCGTCGCCGTCCTTGACCGCGGTGGTCGTGATCGCGGCCGAGTCCGAACCGAAGCTCGGCTCCGTGATGGCCATGGCGGCCCAGGTGCCCTTGAACTTCTCGAGCTGCTCGTCGGTCGCCACCGAGGCGATCGCGGAGTTGCCGAGGCCCTGCCGCGGCATCGAGAGCAGCAGGCCGACGTCGCCCCAGCACATCTCGATGACCGAGAGCACCGACGACATGTTGGTGCCGTTCTTGATCTTTCCCTTCTTGACGGAGTCGTCGTCCTCGTCGCGCCGGACACCGGTGGCACCGGCGCCCTTGCTCTGACCGGAGTCGCTCATGCCGTCGACGAGGGACGCCAGAAGGTCGAGCTCCTTGGGGTACTCGTGCTCGGCGAGGTCGTACTTGCGCGAGTTGCTGCGCAGGAAGTTGTCGGCGACCTGGTTGGCCTGCTGCACGAACAGGCGGAACTTCTTCGGGGTCTCGAGATTGATCATCGTGGGTCCGCCCTCAGACGAGGACTGCTCCTTCCATGAGGCCGACGGCGCGCAGGTCGCGGTACCACCGTTCGACCGGGTGCTCCTTGACGAAGCCGTGGCCGCCGAGCAGCTGGACGCCGTCGGTGCCGATCTTCATGCCGTACTCGGAGGCGAGGCGGCGAGCGAGGGCCACCTCGCGCGAGAAGTCGAGGTTCTGTTCCGCTCGTGAGGCGGCGCGCAGCGTGACCAGTCGCATGCCCTCGAGCTCGATGGCGATGTTGGCGACCATGAACGCGACCGACTGGCGGTGGGCGATGGGCTCGCCGAACGCCTGTCGCGTCTTGACGTACTCGGACGTGTAATCGAGCACGGCCCTGCCGGTACCGAGTGCGAGCGCAGCCCACGCGAGTCGCGACAGCCGGATGCACTCGCGGTAGGCGTCGGCGTCACCGAGCAACGCCGACTCGGGCAGGCTGACGTCGTCGAGTGCGAGCCGAGTGAGGCCGGCAGCCCGCAGACCCATGCTCGGGTCGGCGGCCAGGCCGATCCCCTTGGTGCTCGACTCGACCAGGAACAGGCGCGGCTCACCGTCGACAGCGGCAGCTACGACGAACAACTCGGCCTCGGTGCCGCGGACGACACCGGACTTGATGCCGTTCAGCGTGTAGCCGTCGGCCGTCTTCGTGGCCGTGGTCCGGAGCTCGAAGGCATCGAACAGGGCGCGGGGCTCGGCCACGGCGAGTGCTGCGGCCGGCACGTCGTCACCGGTGAAGGCGGGCAAGTAGGTCTGCTGCTGCTCGTCGGTGCCCCACAACGAGAGGGCGGTCGCGACGGCGGCCGGCGCGAGGCAGGAGACGGCCTGGCCCATGTCACCCTCGGCGAGCGCTTCGACGACGAGGACGCCGGTGACGGCCGAGCGCTCCTCCGAGAGTCCACCGAGCGCCTCGGGGACGTTGAGCAAGGTGAGGCCGAACTCGCTCGTCTGGGCGAGAACTTCCTTGGGGGTGTCGTTGGCGGACTCGGCGGTCGATGCACCCGGGCGGAGCACTTTCTCGGAGAAATCACGCACGACGCCGACGATCATCTCCTGGTCCTCGGTGGGCGTCAGGTCGAAGACGCCGGCATCCGGGGCGGCGCTGAGCCGGGTCGGCTGGCCCGATCCCTTGACGCGCTTGAACGTGCGGCCGGCCGCTCCAACGGCCTGGAAGCCGCTCTTGGCGCCCTGGTAGACGACCTTCTCGGCCGTCTTGCGCAGGCCGAGACGATCGATGGCCGGAGAGCTGGCGATGCGATTCAGGACCGCCAGGCCGATGCCCATGGGGTCTTTGCGATTGGCCACGAGAACTCCTTGCGATGCGGTTGGACCGATGTGCCCACCGCGTTGAAGTGTAACTCAGAGTTGCACTTCACATACCGGGGGTATTCGAGATCACACTGGCACACCTGAGCGTCAGCGTCCGAAGTTCGCTCGGATAGCGTGGTGCCGCGCTCGACCGAACTGAACTGAGGGAGACCCGGTGCCCGACTCGCAGTCCCGTCCGCTGCCCACTGGCGGTGCGGTCCGTCCGATCACCCGCTGGGGCACGCCGATGATGCATCGTGAGGTCGCCGACGTGACGAAGTTCGACGACGACCTGGCGACGCTCGTGAGCGACATGGTCGCCACGATGCAGGCGGCGAGCGGCGTGGGACTCGCCGCCAACCAGGTCGGCGTCAACCTCAAGGTCTTCGTGTTCGACTGCCCGGACGCCGACGACCACCGCGTCACCGGTGTCGTGTGCAACCCCGTGCTCAGCCTGCCGGAGGGCAAGGATCGTCAGCTGGAGGAGGCCGACGAAGGGTGCCTCTCGCTGCCGGGCGCCTACATCCCTTGCTCACGTCCGGACACGGCCCACGTCGCCGGAGTCGACGAGCACGGTGACCCGGTTGAGTTCACCGGTACCGGACTGCTCGCCCGCTGCCTCCAGCACGAGACGGACCACCTTTTCGGCACCGTCTTCGGCGACCGCCTCCCCGTGCGCTCCCGCAAGCAGCTGAACAAGCAGCACGAGGAGCTCGCGAACCACTACCCGGCCGACTGGCCCGTCTCCCCCGTGGTCCCGGAGTGATCGAATCGCTGTCCCGGTGCTGGCCGGGCGTCTAATCTGAGCGCATCCGCACCGTGGTCGGTGCGCGGAGGTGCCATGTCGCATGACGCCGGGGACCAGACGGCGTACGACGCCGGACTCGACGCTCTCACGAGCCTCCACTGGGACGCAGCCTGTCGCCACCTCGAGGAGGCCGCTGCGTCCGATCCCACTCCGGCCGTGCTCGAGGCTTTGGGCATGGCCTACTTCTGGACCGACCACCCGAGACGATCGAGGTGCGGGAGTCGGCTTACCGCGCGCACCGCGATGCGGGCGACCAGCGGGGGGCAGCACGACTTGCGATGGCCCTGGCTTTCGACCACGCGACGTTCCGGGGCGAGGAGGCGGTCGCGCAGGGCTGGCTGGAGCTGGCCTCGAGAGCGCTTGCCGGCCTGGAGCTCGTGCCCGAACACGGCTTGCTCGCGACATGGGAAGCTGACTTCGCGATCGAGGCTGCCGACACCGACCTCGCCGAGCAGAAGGCCGCGCGCGCGATCGAGATCGGCGTCGAGGTCGGTGACGCCGATGTCGAGCTGATGGGGCGGGCCCAGGAAGGGCTGGTCAAGGTGGTTCGGGGCGACGTGGACGCCGGGATGCGGTTGCTCGACGCCTCAGCTGCCGCCGCCGTCGCCGGCGAGTTCCACGACCCAGCTTTCGCCGGCTACGCCTGCTGTTACCTCATCAGCGTCTGCAGCCTGGTGCGCGACCTGGATCGCGCCGCGCAATGGTGTGCCGAGCTAGACCCACACTGCGCTCGGGTCGGGTATCACTCACTGCAGCATCTGTGCCGGGTGGAGTACGCCGGGGTACTGGTCGAGCAGGGCGACTGGATTCGCGCTGAGACCGAGATGCTGACGGCCGCACAGTTCCTCGGCACGCGGCGCCCGCCGAAGGCGGTCGAGGCAATCGTCCGACTAGGTGAGCTCAGGCGGCGGCAGGGTCGCGTGGACGAGGCGACTGAGCGCTTCAAGCAGGCCGAGGGACACCCGAAGGCCACGCTCGGCCTGGGCGCCATCGCGCTGAATGCGGGCGACGGAGCCAGAGCCGTCGACGTCGCCGAGATGTACCTGCGGCAGTTCGGTCCCCACGACCGAATCGGCCGGTTCGGCGGGATGGAGCTGCTCGCGAATGCCCAGGCGGTGATCGGTGACCTCGATGCCGCACTCACCACGCTCGAGGAGCTCAGGACCACGGTGGCGTCCATGTCGCGCGAGCCACTCGTCGCCGCCGTTCGCCAACTCGACGGGACGCTGCTCCTCGCCGCCGGAGACCCGGCCGCATCTCGAGGCGCCGTGGAGGACGCGGTGCATCTCTACGACCGTGCCGGCGCCCCCTTCGGTGCGGCCCGCGCCCGGGCCCTCCTCGGCCGGGTTTTCCTCGCCGCGGGCGACACCCAGGCCGCCGAACGCGAGGCGAAGGCCGCTGCGAGCGCTTTCGACCACCTCGGTGCCGTGGCCGACGCGGAG
>NZ_JBOHDT010000161.1:0-32639 GCF_050700635.1 Aeromicrobium sp. | reverse complement strand
ACCGCCATGACGATCGCCTGCGGGTCGTCGAGCATGCGCAGCTCGTCGCCGATGAGTCCGTTGACGACCGAGACGATCCGCCGCCCACGCCGCGTGCTCTCGACCGGTCGGCCGATGCCGCGTGTCGCCAACGCACGCACGCTCCCGCTCGAGACACGCAGGAGGCCTGAGATCGCTCCGTAGATGGAGGTCACGCCGGCGTCGTGCAGTGACTCCGGGATGCGTCCGCCGACCGCCCGCGTGGCGCGGAAGCCACGCGTGGCGACGGCCTGGTGCATGTCACGGATGGTGCCGACGATCAGGCGGTCGACGTGGTCGAGCGCGAGTGCGGCGACGTCGGTCGTACGCGCGGGCCCATATCCGTCGGAGCTAGGGTGCATGGGCCCCATACTGCCGGTATCCGACCCGGATCGGAACCTCAGCGCAGCGAGGTCTTGGTCACTGGTGCGGCGCGTCTGCGCTCTGCTCGGCCGCCTCGACCGCAGCCTTGGCGCGCGACTCCGCCTCCGCCGCCAGCTCTTCGTCAGTGGCAACGGTGCCGTCGGCGCGGAGGCGGGAGAGCTCCAGCTCGTTGCCGGACGCGTCCTTGACCGTGGCCGACTCGACCAGCGACGCGAGCGCCTTGCCGCGCATCACTTCGCTCATCATCTCGGGCACGTGGTTGTGCTCCATGAGGTGCTGGATGTACGCGTTCGGGTCTTGGCCGGACTGCTGGGCGCGGCGCATGATGTGCTGGCTGAGCTCGGCGTCGTCGATGCCGAAGTCGCCGGAAGCCACCACCTGGTCGAGCACGAACTGGGCGGTGATCGACTCCCGTACGCGACGTTCGAGGTCGGCCTCGAACTCCTCGGCGGTCTGGCCCTCGTCCTCGAGGTAGGCCTCCATGCTCGTACCGGCGAAGGCGAGCTGCTGGGTGACCTGCTCACGACGCGAGCCGAGCTCCTCGGCCACGAGTGACTCCGGAAGCGGGACCTCGACCTGGCCGATGATCTCCTCGAGCACAAGGTCGCGGGCCTCGTTGGCCTGCTCCATGCGCTTGCCGCGGGTGACGCGGTCGAGGACGTCGGTGCGCAGCTCCTCGACGGTGTCGAACTCCGAGGCGGTCTGCACGAACTCCTCGTCGACCTCGGGGAGGTGTCGCTCCTTGACGTCGGTGACCGTGACGGTGACGTCGACGTCCTTGCCCTTGAGCTCACCGCCGACCAGCTGGGTGGCGAAGGAGACGGTCGCACCGGCCTCGAGACCGGTGACGGCTTCGTCGAGTCCGTCGAGGACCTCGCCCTGACCGACCGTGTAGGGCATGCCCTGGGCCTCGGCGCCCTCGATGGCCTGGCCGTCCTTGTCGGTGGCGGTCAGGTCGATGGTCAGCGAGTCGCCCTCCTGGGCGCCGCGCTGAACCTCGGTGAACGTGGCGAAGCGCTCGCGCAACGCCTCGATCTGCTCATCGACGTCGGCGTCGGCGATCTCGGCGTCGGCGACCTCGACCGTGATGGCCGAGACATCGGGCAGGACGATCTCGGGTCGGACGTCGAGCTCGGCGGTGATCTCGATCGGCTCGCCGTCGGAGAACTTCGTGAGGTCGATCTCCGGCTGGCTCAGCGGCTGGATCTCCTGCTCCTGGACCGCCTGGCTGTACCACTGCGGGAGGACGCTGTTGATCGCCTCGTCGAGAACGATGTTGCGTCCCACGCGCTGGTCGACGACGGCCGCGGGCACCTTGCCCTTGCGGAACCCGGGCACCGTGACCTGCGACCCGATGGTCTTGTAGGCCTGGTCCAGGCTGGGCTGGAACTCGTCGAACGGCACCTCGATGGTGAGCTTGACCCTCGTGGGGCTCAGGGGCTCGGTGCTGCTTTTCACGTGGAAACTCCTGCGGTTGATGTCGGGGAACGGTGGTCGGGATGACAGGATTTGAACCTGCGACCCTCCGCTCCCAAAGCGGATGCGCTACCAAGCTGCGCTACATCCCGTCGCCGACAGTCGAGTCTAGTGGACACTGGCACGGTGGCCCGAATCCGGTACGAGCACCTTGCCTCAACCGTCCGTCGACGCCTCCCTGCGTGCGGTTCGACCAGCGTCGTGGCGGTCGACGGGCCGAGCGGGGCGGGAAAATCCGCGCTGGCCGATGGGTTGGCTGACGAGCTCAAGGCGAGAGTGTGGCGGGTCGACGAGCTCGTACCCGGATGGCGAGGGCTCGCGGAGATGCCCCCGGTGATCGCCCGCGACCTGCTGGCGCCGATCGCGGCGGGCCAGACCGCCGTCGCCCGGCGCTGGGACTGGATCGCCGACCGACCGGGTGAGCTCGTCAGCCAGGCTCCGGTCCCCTTTCTCGTGCTCGACGGCTGTGGCAGCGGCTCACGCGTCATCAGACCGTTCCTCAGCCTGCTCGTGTGGGTGGACGCGCCGGAGCAGGTACGCCGGGAGCGGGCGATGGCCCGCGACGGCGACGTCTACGAGCCGTGGTGGGACGTCTGGGCCGAACAGGAACGTGCGCTGTTCGCAGCCGAGCAGACGAAGTCGGCCGCCGACATGCGGTTCCGCTCAGCCTGAGATCGGCGTCTGCTGGTACAGCGCGAGCCGCCAACGCCCCTCGCGGCGCACATAAGTGCTCGACATGAGGCTGACGAACGCCGGCTGGTCGCCATCGCGATAGCCGGTGCCGACGTAGACGAGGGCGGCTGTCTCCTCGCCGGCATCGACGAGTCGGACGTCGTTGATCTCGTAGCTGTGCCACGGCGGCGCATGCTCGAGAGAGGCGACGACCGCGTCACGATCCATGACCGCGCCGTTGGCCAGCACCATCACCGCGTCGTCGGTCATCAGGTCGCTGTAGAACGTCGCCCCGGTGCCGTCGCACAGCGAGTGCCAGCCCCGCTGCTCCAGCTCGAGCAGCGCCTTCTCAACGACCTGATGGTTGTTCACAACTGCACGCTAGCGATCCCGCGATGACCGGTCCGCGGAGGGCGGTGAGGTCCATCGCGGCCTCAGCCTTGTGGCATCATGGACCCGCTGTCACGGCAGCATCGCGGACGTAACTCAATTGGTTAGAGTCTCTGCCTTCCAAGCAGAATGTTGCGAGTTCGAGTCTCGTCGTCCGCTCCACCGCGAAGCGGTCCGCTCCCCTCATGGGACCAGGTCGGGTCCGCGTACAGGTCCAAGCCTGCTCGCCCTCCTCCCTGATCCGGCCCTGAAGCCGTGGCGCACGACTGCCATCATCGGAGCATGAAGACCGTCATCATCACCGGGTGCTCGTCCGGCATCGGCCAGGCCACCGCGGCCCGACTGGCCAGGCGCGGCGACTGGACCGTCTACGCCACCGCGCGACGCACCGACACGCTCGCCGAGCTGGAGAGCGCCGGCTGCCGCACGCTCGCTCTCGACGTCACCGACGAGACGTCGATGGTCTCAGCGGTCGACGCAGTCAAGACCGAGTCCGGCCGCATCGACGCGCTGGTCAACAACGCCGGCTACTCGCAGTCGGGTGCCGCCGAGACCTTGGACGTCGAAGACGTGCGCACCCAGTTCGAGACCAACGTCTTCGGTTTGCTGCGGCTCAGCCAGCTGGTTCTCCCGACGATGCGCGAGCAGCGCGACGGCCGGATCGTCAACATCTCGTCGATGGGCGGCAAGATCGTCTTCCCCGGCGGCGGGGCGTACCACGCCACGAAGTTCGCCGTGGAGGCGTTCTCCGACGCCATGCGCTTCGAGGTCGCCGGCTTCGGGGTCAAGGTGGTCATCGTCGAGCCGGGGCTCATCACCACGAACTTCGACCAGGCCGCCCTCGAGTCGATGGACCTCGAGGCTCAGGGACCGTACGCCGATTTCAACCGCACCGTGGCCAGCGCGACCGAGGACATTTACAAGGGGCCGATGAAGCGCCTCGGCGGCCCACCGGACGCCGTTGCCAAGGTCATCGAGAAGGCGCTCACTGCACGGCGTCCCCGCACACGCTACAAGGTGACACCGTCAGCCACGATGACGATCGTGTCGCGCCGCATGATGTCCGATCGCATGTGGGACACCGCGATGCGCACCACCTTCCGGCAGCCAGGTTCCTAGCGACGTTCGCTAGCGGCCCCGGCCGTAGTCGACGACCGGGCGCTCGCGGTCGATCACGAGCACCGCCCGGTCGTCGTCGCCATCGGAGACATGGGCGAGGATCCTTTTGGGCGCGTCGTCGAACCCGCTTGTCATCACCACTCGACCGGCGGTCGCTCGGAGCCAGTCGATGCCGCTACGGACGTCCCGCACGCGGTCCTCGATCACGCCGTCGGTGTAGAACATCAAGGCGTCGCCCGGCTCGATCACCCCGACGCTGCGCTGGAAGTCGGGGCGCTCGAGGACACCGAGGGCCGTGCCACGTGCGGTGTCGACATGCCACAAGCTCTGGCGATCCACCCACCGCATGGCCGGCGGGTGCCCCGCGCTGATGACCGAGTACTCCCCGGTGTCGAGGCGGACGAGCACGTGGACGGCGGTGGCGAATCCTTCGTCCCAGCGCTGACGGAGCAGGAAGTCGTTGGCGGCCGAGAACAACCCCAGGGGTGGAAGAGATCCGATCAGCCCGCTGAGGGCACCGGCGAACTGCAGCGACTGGGTTCCCGCGCCGACCCCCTTGCCGCAGACGTCGACCAGCACCATCTCGAGGTAGGTCTCGTCCTCAGAGAGATTGGCGACGAGAAAGTCGCCGGCGAACTTCGAGCCCCCTGCCGAGAGCACTGCCGACTGGGACCGCCAGCCGTTCGGGAGCGCCGGGACGACACCCTGGTGCTGCAGCCGGTCGTTGAGCTCGACGAGCATCGCCTCGCTCAGCGGGCCCGGCAGGCCGCTGCGGTATCGAGTGGACGCATACAGGACGATGACGGCGACCAGCGCCAGCATGACGATGTTGCTCATCCGGGGCGCCAGCCAGCCGTTGGCGAGCGTCTCGCGGGTCACCGTGGCCGTCGCGCACACCGTGACGACCGCGACGAGCACGAGGAGCGGCCGGTAGCGCAACATGAAGCTGCCGAGCAGGAGCGGCAACACATAAATCGCCACGGGGACGATGTTGTAGTTCACCAGGGACCCGATCATGATTCCCACGGTGAACAGCGCGAGAGCCGCCACCGCGAATTGCTGTCCGCGGCGCGTTCCGTACCGCCACGCCAATGATTTCTCTCGGGCGAAGCCGACGGGCGCGAACACAGCGGGGCGCATACTCGGGGTCACGAGGTGAGCCTATCGGCGCGCTGGCAGGCAGGGCACCAGAACAGTTTTCTCCCTCCGACGATCCGCGTGAGGACCCCGTTCCCGCAGAGCATGCAGGGCAATCCGGCACGGCGGTAGACGTAGACCTCGCCACCGTGGGCGTCGATCCGTGGGTCGCGGCCCATCGCCTCCGGCGTGTGCTCCGATCGGACGGTGTCGATGCGACCCGAGCGCACCCCCGCGCGCATCAGGTCGCGGAGGTCGGTCCACACCGCGTCCCAGGTCGTACGGTCCAGCTCGCGCCCGGGGAGGTCGGGCGGGAGACGGTGCCGGAACAGCACCTCGGCGCGGTAGACGTTGCCCACGCCCGCGATCGCGGACTGGTCCATGAGCAACGTCGCCACAGAGGCACGGGAGGTCGAGACGCGCCGCCACGCGTCGTCGGGATCGGCGTCGTCGCGGAGCGGATCAGGGCCCAGGCGGGCCAACAAAGACGCGCACTCCCCCGGAGTCAGCAGCTCGCAGGCGGTCGGGCCGCGCAAGTCCGACGTGACCGCTCCACTCCGCAAGCGCCAGCGCACCTGACCGACGACCTCCGGCTCCTCATCGCATGTGGTGATCGTCCACCCGCCGAACAGCCCCAGATGCACATGGACCGACTCGGCGACGTCCTCGAAGCGCAGCAACAGGTGCTTGCCCCACGCCTCGGCTGCGAGTAGGCGGCGCCGATCGACCCGAGCGGCGCCTGCGGTGAACCGGCCCTGTGGGCTCGTGGAGGCGACCACACGTCCGGCGAAGTGTTCGCGGAGCTCGGCGGCGACGCGATGAAGGGTGTGACCTTCAGGCAATCTCGCCGGTCTCCTCGTAGGCGAGCAGCATGTCGAGGCGCCGCTGGTGCCGTTCGGCCTGGCTCCAGGCGGTCGTCAGGAACGTCTCGACGATGGCGATGGCCTCGTCGGTGGAGTGCATGCGGGCACCGATGGACATCACCTGGGCGTTGTTGTGCTGGCGGGCCAGTGCGGCGGTCTCGGTGCTCCAGGCGAGCGCCGCCCGGGCACCCTGCACCTTGTTGGCGGCGATCTGCTCACCGTTGCCGGAGCCGCCGATGACGACGGCGAGTGAGTCCGGCTCGTCGACGGCGGCCTGGGCGGCGGCGATGCAGAACGGTGGGTAGTCGTCGTCTGCGTCGTACTCGAGCGCCCCGTGGTCGACCGGTTCGTGGCCACGGTCGGTGAGCCAGGTGATCAGGTGGGTCTTGAGCTCGAAGCCGGCATGGTCGGAGCCGATGTGCACGCGCATGGACGCAGTCTTTCAGTCGCGGCGCGACAGGAACGCGCCGACTGCGGCGACGGCGGCGCGCGACGACGCGAGCAGCGTCGGATGCCGCCAGAAGCCGTGCATCGTACCCAGGGCTCGCCACGCCGTGACGTCGGCGCCGGCGACGGCCAACGCCGCCGCGAAGGCCTCGCCCTGGTCGCGGAGGATGTCGTGCTCGGCGGTCACGATCAGCGTCGGCGGGAAGCGTCCGAGGTCGGCTCGCAGCGTGCTCACCTCAGGGTTCTCACCTGCCCGGTCCGGTGCGTAGGCATCCCAGAACTCGCGCATGCTGGCCGCGTCGAGCGCGGCGTTGTCCTCCTCTGCGTACGCGGCGTCGACATCGACGGGTGGATACATCAGCACCAGGGCATCGAGCAGGTCCGGTGCGCGCACGGTGAGTCCGGCCAACAGGTTGGCGCCGGACGAGTCACCGATGCCGGCAATGGTCTCGGTGCCGAGCCGCAGTCCGCGGGCCTCCGCCCGCAGCCAGCGGGCCGCGGTTTCCACGTCGTCGAGCGGCGCGGGGTACGGGTGCTCCGGGGCGCGCCGGTAGTCGACGGCGAGCAGCGCCCATCCTGTGCGGTGGGCGAGCTCGCGGCAGAACGAGTCGTGCGTCTCGAGGTCGTGCAGCACCCAGCCGCCACCGTGCACGTACAGGGCCACCGGCGCGCCGATACGCGGACGGTAGAGCCGGCACGGGACGCCGTCGGCGTCGACGTCGCGCACGTCATCGAGCCCGACCCGGTCCGCTTCGGCCATCGCGATTCGACGAGACTGCGCTCGCACCTCCTCGAAGCTCGCGCCGGAGGTCACCAGCGGATCGTCCTCGAGGGCTCGCAGGAGGGAAGCGGCGTCAGGTGTCAGCACCATGGCCCGCAGGCTACGCGCCCTGCAGGGGCTCAGTCGAAGATCGGCTCACGGGTTCGGGTGCGCTTGAGCTCGAAGAACCCGTCGTAGCCGGCGAGAAGTCGGGCGCCGTCGAAGACTCGGCCGGCCCGCTCCCCTTCGGGTGCCGGGCTCATGACCGGCCCGAAGAACGCGGAGTCGTCGATCGCGATGACAGGCGTGCCGACCTCCTGGCCGACAAGGTCGATGCCCTCGGCGTGCGAGACGCGGACCGCCTTGTCGTGGTCGTCTGCGTCGGCGGCGTCGGCCAGGTCGGCGGGCAGACCGACCTCCTCGAGCGCCTCGACGTAGACGCCCTGGTCGTAGTCGCGGCCGTCGACGTGGTGACGGTTGCCGAGCGCGGTGTAGAGATCGCGTACCACCTCCGGGCCGTGCGCCTGCTCGGCAGCGGCGACGACGCGAACCGGACCCCACCCGGCGGCGATGCGCTCCTTGTACCTTTCGTCAACGTCGTCGCGGTCCTCGTTGAGCACGGACAGGCTCATGAGGTGGAAATCGGTGCGCACGTCGCGCACCTTCTCGACCTCGAGCATCCAGCGCGACGTCATCCAGGCCCATGGACAGACCGGGTCGAACCAGAAGTCGACGGTTTCAGTGCGTGCGGCGGCTGTGGTGGTCCCCGAGATAGTCATGTGTTCTACAACAACGGACGGCCCGCTCGCATTTCCTCGACGAGCGACGCGACCACCGCGTCGAGCGCTCCCCCGTGCCGCGCGGCGACGTCACGCTGACGCTGATAGGACGCACCGCCGGTCATGATGTCGCGGATTCCGCCGAGCTCGTCGACACACCCAAGGCGCTCCGCAACGGGCTCGAGACGCTTGAGGAGCTGCTCGAGATCGGTGGTGACCAGCTCCTCCTCGGCGTGCTCGTCCAGGATGAGAATCGACTCCATGCCGTAGCGGGCCGAGCGCCACTTGTTCTCCTGGGCGAACCACGGCGGGATGTTCGGCAGGCTGCGGCCGGCGTCGAGCTCGGACGAGAAGTGCTCCACCAGGCAGTGTGTGAGCGCCGAGATGCTCAGCAGCTCGGCCATGTTCGGGATGCCGTCGCAGACGCGGACCTCGAGCGTGCCGAACTTCGGTGACGGTCGCAGGTCCCACCGGATCTCGTCGAACACGTCGATGACGCCGGTCTGGAGCATGTCGTCGACGTAGGCCTCGAACTCCGTCCACTTCTGGAAGTGGAACGGCAGTCCCGCGGTGGGCAGCTGCTGGAACATCAGGGCGCGATTCGACGCGTAGCCCGTCTCCTTGCCGCCCCAGAACGGCGAGGACGCGCTCAGGGCCTGCAGGTGGCCGTAGTACGACAGCATCGCCGCGCTGATCGGGAGCACCTTGTCGCGGTCCTCGACGCCGACGTGCACGTGGACGCCGTAGATGAGCATCTGTCGTCCCCACCACTGGGTGCGGTCGATCAGCGTCTGGTACCGCTCCTTGTCGGTGACCTTCTGGTTGTCCCACTGGGCGAACGGATGCGTGCCCGCACACATCAGCTCGACCCGCAGCGGGTCCGTGACGCGCCTGATCTCCTCGATCGCGCGCTCCAGGTCGGCCCCGGCCTGACCCACGGTGCCGCAGATGCTGGAGACGACCTCGACCGTGTTGAGCAACAGCTCCTGACGGATCAGCGGGTGCTCCCGGCCGCCCTCGGGCGCCACGGCGTCGAGCACCGTCTGGGCCACCTGGCGCAGGTCGCCGGAGTCGGCATCGACCAGCGCCAGCTCCCACTCGATGCCGACGGTGGACCGTTGTGAGTCCGCAAACGGGATGTTCACGACTCCATCGTGCCCCATGAAAGAGTGACGCCATGCCTGGTTCGAATCTCACCCGCGAAGAAGCCCAGGAGCGCGCGGCGGTCGTCTCCACCGAGACCTACGTCGTCGAGCTCGACCTCACCCTCGACCCGGAGAACGGCACCCACGTCCGCTTCGGTTCGACGACCACGATCCGGTTCGGTGCCACCCCCGGTGCGTCGACGTTCGTCGACCTCGTCGACGGGGAGATCTCCTCGATCACCTTGAACGGCACGTCGATCGACCCGTCCGTCTACAGCGACAGCCGCATCCCGCTCACCGATCTGGCGACCGACAACGAGCTCCGCGTCGAGGCCACCTGCCTGTACTCGCACTCCGGAGAGGGACTGCACCGTTTCGTCGATCCCGTCGACCAGCGGACCTACCTCTACACGCAGTTCGAGGTGCCCGACGCCCGTCGCGTGTTCACCACCTTCGAGCAGCCCGACCTCAAGGCGACGTTCGAGTTCCACGTGACCGCTCCGTCCGGCTGGGAAGTCGTGTCGAACTCCCCCACGCCCCAGCCCGAACCGGTACAGCCCGAGACGGTTCACGATGGCGTCTCCACCTGGCACTTCGCGCCCACCGAGCGCATGTCGACCTATATCACCGCCCTGGTGGCCGGCGAGTACCACGTCGTGCGCGACGTCTACCGCGGCGCGTACGACGAGATCCAGCTCGGACTGTTCTGCCGCCAGTCGCTCGTGGAGCACCTCGACGCCGACGACCTCCTCCTCGTCACCAAGCAGGGGTTCGAGTTCTTCGAGGGTGCCTTCGAGATGGCCTACCCGTTCGGCAAGTACGACCAGCTGTTCGTCCCGGAGTACAACATGGGTGCGATGGAGAACGCCGGTTGCGTGACGTTCCGCGACGAGCTGCTCTTCCGCAGCCGTCAGACGGTTTCCGCCTACGAGCAGCGGGCGAACACGATCCTGCACGAGATGGCGCACATGTGGTTCGGCGACCTCGTGACGATGAGGTGGTGGGACGACCTGTGGCTCAACGAGTCGTTCGCGGAGTTCGCCGCCCACCACTCCTCCGTCGAGGCGACCCGTTTCACCGAGGCGTGGACCGGCTTCACCAGCAACCGCAAGAACTGGGCCTACCGGCAGGACCAGCTGCCGTCCACGCACCCGATCGCCGCCGACAACTACGACCTGCGCGCGGTGGAGGCCAACTTCGACGGCATCACCTACGCCAAGGGCGCGTCGGCGCTCAAGCAGCTCGTCGCCTGGGTCGGTGAGAAGGACTTCTTCGCCGGCCTGCGGTCGTACTTCACCAAGTACGCCTTCGGCAACACCGAGCTCGCCGACCTGCTGGCAGAGCTGGAGGACGCGTCCGGACGTGAGCTGGGTCCGTGGGCGCAGGAGTGGCTGCAGACTTCGGGAGTTAACACTCTTCAAGCGCGTTTCGCTACCGATGATCTTGGCGCTTTCACGGCGTTCGACGTCGAGCAGAGTGCCATCGACGCCTTCCCGACGCTGCGCCGCCATCGGATCGCGATCGGCCTGTACAACCAGGTGGAGGGCCGTCTGGTGCGTACCGAACGCGTCGAAACCGACGTGCGTGGGGCGTCCACGCCGATCCCGGAGCTGCTCGACCACCGCCAGCCGGACCTCGTGCTGCTCAACGACGACGACCTCACCTACGCCAAGATCCGCCTCGACGAGCGCTCCTTCACGACGCTCATCGAGAGCATCGCCACGTTCGACGAGTCCCTCCCCCGAGCCTTGTGCTGGGGCGCCGCCTGGGACATGACGCGTGACGCCGAGCTGTCCTCCGCGGACTTCGTGTCCCTCGTCCTGGCCGGCGTCGGGTCGGAGACCGACCTGACCGCCGTCGGCGCACTGCTCCGGCAGGGACAGAGCGCCGTCAACCTGTTCACGTCCGACGCCACTCGACCCGAGCTGGCCGAGCGTTGGGAGTCGGGACTGCGTGCGCTCCTGAATGATGCCGATCCGGGCAGCGACCACCAGCTCGCGCTCGTTCGGGCGTGTGCGGCTGCTGCCTCCGGTCCCGGCCACCTGCGCGAGATCCTCGGGGGTGGTCTGCACGGCCTCGATGTCGATGTCGACATGCGCTGGACCCTGGTGTCCGCGCTCGCCCGCCTCGGCGACGCCGACGAGGCTGAGATCGTGGCCGAGCTCGAGCGCGACGCCACCATCTCCGGGCAGGAGAAGGCCGCCGCGGCCAGGTCGATCCGACCCACGGCCGAGGCCAAGGAGGAGGCCTGGCGGCGCGCTGCAGTCGATGCGGCGACGCCGAACGAGACCCGGCGTGAGATCGCCATGGCATTCCAGGTCGCCGGCCAGGCCGACGTGCTGGAACCGTATGTCGACCGCTACCTCGAGATGGCCGAGACGATCATCGAGGACATGGGCGTCTGGATCGGACAGGTCGCGCTGGTCTACCTGTTCCCGCTGGCCAACCCGTCACAGAGCACACTCGACAGGGTCGATGCGTGGTTGGCGTCGACGTCCGCCGACGCGGCCGCCACGCGGTACGTCTCGGAGGGTCGCGACGACCTTGCCCGCGCGCTCAGGGCGCAGGTCGCGTTCGAGTCCTCCTAGCCCACCGGTTCAGCACGGTGCTTGTGGGTGTCGGCGACCTCGACGTCGGTGCTGGGCGGCGGCGGGACGTAGTTGGTGCGAGCCGTGAGCAGGGCCAACAGCGTGATGACCGCGATGAGCCCGAGCGTGCCTCCGCCGAAGAAGATGAGGTTCTCGAGGATGCTCCGTGGCTCGCCCTCGGCCCACGTGCTGGGGCTGTCGGCCATGGCCGGCGCGGCGGGACCGACGATCAGAACGGCCGCGGACGTGAGAATGGCAACAAGGCGAGCGGGAGCTTTCATGGGCCACATCGTAGCCGCCCGTAGGCTGGAGACATGACCTACCTCGACTGGTTGCTCCCTGCCCAATGGGACCTCCCCGGGGGCAGGGAACTGCCGTGGTACGTAGCCACTCCTGGGGCCATCGTGCTCATCATCGTCGTCGGACTGGTGTTCCGATGGCTGGTCAAGCGAGCCATCGACCGCATCGTCAAGCGCGCCAGTGCGGGCGTCGTTCCGGGCATGATCTCCGGCACCAAGGCCGGTGCCGTGCTCGCCGACCTGCGCCCCGGGGCGGGCGAGCGTCGCAAGCAGCGTGCCGAGACGATGGGATCGGTCCTCGCGAGCATTGCGTCCGGCGTGATCATCGCGATCGTCGTGGTCATGGTGCTCGACCAGGTCGGCGTGAACATCGCGCCGATCATCGCCAGCGCCGGCATCGTCGGCGTCGCCCTCGGATTCGGCGCGCAGAACCTCGTCAAGGACTTCCTCAGCGGCATCTTCATGATCCTGGAGGACCAGTACGGAGTCGGTGACTCCGTCGACCTCGGCGAGGCCATCGGCACGGTCGAGGCGGTCGGCCTGCGGGTCACGCGGCTTCGCGACGTCGACGGCACCGTCTGGTACGTCCGCAACGGCGAGATCCTGCGGGTCGGCAACCAGAGCCAGAACTGGGCGCGCACGGTGCTCGACATCACCGTCGCCTACGAGTCCGACCTCGACCAGGTGCAGCAGCTCCTCCAGGAGGAGGCCACCGCGATGTACGAGGACGAGCGCTACCACGACATCATCATCGAGGCGCCCGAGGTGTGGGGTGTGGAGCGGTTCGACAAGGACGGCGCGGTCGTCCGCGTCGTCCTCAAGACGGCACCCCTTCAGCAGTGGCCGGTCGCCCGCGCCCTGCGTCAGCGGATCAAATCCCGCTTCGACGCCGCCGGCATCCACATCCCCACGTCGTTCATCCCCGGCCAAACCCAGGGTGAGGTTCCGTGAGCGAGCCGAGCGCGACAGAACCGACGTTCTACGAGCAGATCGGCGGGCACGAGACGATCGCCCGCATCGTCGAGGTCTTCTACGAGGGCGTGGCCACCGACGAGGTCCTGCGGCCGATCTACCCCGAGGACGACCTCGCACCAGCCGCGGCGCGGTTCACGATGTTCCTGGTGCAGTACTGGGGCGGCCCGACCACGTACTCGACGCAGCGCGGCCACCCCCGCCTGCGCATGCGGCACGCACCGTTCACCGTGACGATGGAGGCCCGCGACCACTGGCTCACCCATTTCCGTGCCGGGCTCGACGCTGTGGAGCTCACGCCGGAGCAGGACGCCGAGTTCTGGGCATACGTGCAGCACGCGGCCACGTTCATGGTGAACACCATGGACGAGCCGAAGCCGATCTAGGCGGGCAGCATCGCGGCGGTGAGGGCCTCGCGCTCATCGTCGTCGAGCCGGCGCGACCGCTGGTTCGTCAGGTCGAAGCCGACCAGGGTGGCCGTGGCGGAGCCGTACTGACCACCGTCGATGCGGGTCGTCGAGCTGAAGGACGACCGACCGACGTGCGAGATGTGCGACTGCACGGGATACGGCTCGCGACGCCACGGCAGGGACTCGCCAGGGTCGAGCTCCACCCGTCCGACGACGAAGCGGCCGGCCTGGCGGTGCGGGATGACCGAGGCGAACGACATGATGCGCGTCTCCTGGAACAGCTCGAACAGGCGGGTCAAGGTGACGGCCCCGTCGGGACCGACGTCGCTGCGACGCACCCACATCTGCAACGGAGTCCCTCGGTCGTCATCGATCGGTTCCGGTCGACCGTGCTCGGTGACGACGGTCGAGAACAGTGCCGAGCCGTCGTGCGAGCGGATCTCCTGTGTCAGCACGTCGCCGTCGACCGACGAACGGACGGTGACCGGTTTGCTGCTCAGCAGCAAGGGACGCATGAACTCGACGCGGACCCGCCTGATCGGCAGGTCGTCGTCCAACAGGCTTTCGTCGACGAGCTGGGCGCGGGCCTCCATCGCGTAGTCGACGTAGACCACGTTGTTCACGTGGTTCAGCTGGTCGAGGTCGGCCCAGCGCATGGGGATGCGGATGTCGTGCACCCGCCGATGATCGCAGACTGTCAGATGGATCAGGCGATGACCGCTATGACGTCGCCCTCCTGGACGATCTGCCCCTGGGTCACTCGGACTTCCTCGATCGTTCCCGCGGCCGGGGCGACGACGGGGATCTCCATCTTCATGGTCTCGAGCACGGCGATGACGTCGCCGGCTCCGACCTCGTCGCCCGGTGCGGCGACCAGCTTCCAGACGTTCGCGACGATCTCGGCCCTGGCCTCGTGCATCAGCCGGCCGACTCGTGCGCCAGCATCTGCAGAGCGTCGACCATTCGGCCGCGGGTTTCCTCAGGCAGGATCACGTCGTCGACGATACCGGCCTCAGCCGCCAGGTAGGGGCGGGCGACGTTCTCGCGGTACTCGGCGGCCAGCTCGTCGCGGAGAGCGGCGGGATCCTCCGCCTCCTTGAGGGCGCGCCGGTGCAGGAGCGCCACCGCGCCGCCCGGGCCCATGACGGCGATCTCGGAGCCGGACCAGGCCCAGGTGAAGTCGGCGCCGAGCGACCGGGCTCCCATCGCGATGTACGCGCCGCCGTAGGCTTTGCGGACGACGACGGTGAGCACGGGTGAGGACGCCTCGACGTAGGCGCGCAGCATCGTGGCGCCCTGGGTGATGACGCCGCGGCCCTCCTCGACGGTGCCGGGCAGGAAGCCGGGCACGTCGACGAAGGTGAGGATCGGCAGGCCGAACTTCGAGCAGAAGTCGACGAACCGGGAGATCTTGACCGACGCCTTGGCGTCGAGGATCCCGCCGCGGGCCTGCGGCTGGTTGGCGACGACCGCGACCGGGCGGCCGTCGAGGTGGCCGAAGGTGGTCAGGACGCTCGGCGCGTGGTTGGGCATGAGCTCGAGCCGTTCGCCGTCGTCGAGGACCGCGTCGAGCACCTCGTTCATGTCGAAGACGACGCTGGACTTGTCGGGCACGACGAACGGGAGACGCTCGACGGCGGCCGCATCGGCCGGGCGAGGCTCGACCAGCTTGGGTGCGCCGCCGATGTGTGCCGGCAGGAACGAGAGCAGCGTCCGGGCCGCGTCGAGAGCCGCGTCCTCGGACGGGACCTCGAGGTGGGCCACGCCGCTGACGGTGGTGTGCAGTCGCGAGCCACCGATGTCGTCGGCAGAGGCGTCCTCCCCCGTGGCGGCCTTGACGATCGCCGGGCCGGTCAGGAACATCTGTGCCTGGTCCTTGACCATGATCGTCCAGTCGGTGAGGGCCGGCGAGTAAGCGGCCGCACCGGCACATGGGCCGAGGATCAGCGAGATCTGCGGCACCTTGTGGCTCGCCTCGACGTTGAGCGCGAAGATGCCGCCGCAGCCGTGCAGGGCGTGGATGCCGTCATGGATGCGGGCGCCGCCGGAGTCGTTGTTGTAGACGATCGGGTAGCCCTTGTCGATGGCAAGGCGCTGTGCGCGCATCACGGCCTCGGCGAAGACTGCCCCGATCGCCCCGGCGCCCACCGCCGCGTCGTGACTGATCACGACGACGGGGTGGCCACTGGTGAGGCCCCAACCGGTGACGACACCGCTACCGCCCGTGGATCCGGCCTTGCGCAAAGGCGTCATCGGCACGAACGTGCCCGGATCCACGAAGGTTTCGGCCCTCTCGAGGGCGGTGTAGACGCGCTTGCCCTTCGGCTCGACCCGGGCGAATAGCTCGTCGCGTCGCTGCGTGAGGACGCTCCGGTGGTCAGGTGTCGCCTGGGGCGTACTCGTCTGGGTGTCGAGCTGTGGCACGTCATCTCCCTCGATGGTGATTGCCGTCCGGCCTTGCTGTGGGTGAAACATGAGGCTTTCCTCAAGTATACAGCAAGATGAGGAATTCCTCATGTTTCGCCCTGAGGGGTTTCTGCTAACGTCTGAGCACCGCCCCTAAGCAAGCGCTTACCCGTTCATTCGAAGGAGATTCCGTGCCCGAGAACCCCGAGTCCAGAACTGCGATCGTCACCGGAGCCGCCCGCGGCATCGGCGCCGGAGTGGCTAAGCGCCTGGCCTCGGACGGCTTCAAGGTCGCGGTCATCGACCTCGACGAGTCGGCCTGCGCGGCCACGGTCGACGCCATCGTCTCCGCAGGTGGTGCAGCGTTGGCCGTGGGCGCCGACGTCAGCGACGCCGCGAGTGTCGACGCCGCAGTCGAGCGCATCGTGAGTGAGCTGGGCCCACCGACCGTTCTCGTCAACAACGCCGGGATCACCCGAGACAACCTGCTGTTCAAGATGACCGTCGAGGACTGGGACGCCGTCATGGCCGTCCACCTGCGCGGCTCGTTCCTGATGACCAAGGCCGCCCAGAAGCACATGACCGAGGCCAAGTTCGGTCGCATCGTCAACCTGTCCAGCACCTCGGCGCTCGGAAATCGCGGCCAGGTCAACTACTCGGCGGCCAAGGCGGGACTCCAGGGCTTCACCAAGACGCTGGCCATCGAGCTCGGCAAGTTCGGCGTCACAGCCAATGCGATCGCGCCCGGCTTCATCGAGACCGAGATGACAGCCGCGACGGCTGAGCGCCTGGGCGTCGACTTCGAGGACTTCAAGAAGTTCAACGCCGAGCAGATCCCGGTCGCTCGGGTCGGCCAGCCCGAGGACATCGCCCACACCGTCTCGTTCCTCGTCAGCGAGGGCGCCGGCTTCGTGTCCGGCCAGGTCATCTACGTGGCCGGCGGACCGAAGGACTGACCCCATCCCATGACTACCGTCGAAGGTCTCGACACCGATGCTCTGACCGCGTGGTTGGAGAAGGAGGGTCCCGGGCTGTTCTCGGGTCCGCTCGAGGCAACGCTCATCACCGGCGGCAAGTCGAACCTGACCTACGTCGTCACCGACGGCGACACCGAGGTCATCGTCCGTCGACCTCCCCTCGGCCACGTCCTGGCGACCGCCCACGACATGTCCCGCGAGCACCGGGTGATCACGGCGCTCGGCTCCACGGACGTCCCGGTGCCCGAGACGTTCGCATTGTGCGAGGACGACGCCGTCATCGGCGCACCCTTCTACGTCATGGAGCTCGTCGCCGGCACGCCCTACGGTCGCGCCACCCAGCTGGAGGGGCTCGGCGCGGAGCGCACCCGCGCCATCACGGAGCGCATGGTCGACACGCTGGCCACGCTGCACTCGGTGGATCCGGCGTCCGTGGGTCTCGGTGACTTCGGCCGCCCCGACGGCTACCTCGAACGCCAGGTCCGGCGCTGGAAGAAGCAGCTGGATGCCTCACGCAGCCGCGAGCTCGACGGCATGGACGAGCTGATCGCGAAGCTCGAGACAAACATCCCCGTCGGCGGTGACGCGACGATCGTGCACGGCGACTTCCGGCTCGACAACCTGCTGGTCAACGACTCAGACACCATCACTGCGGTGCTCGACTGGGAGATGAGCACGCTCGGCGACCCGCTCACAGACGTCGCCGTCCTGCTCGCCTACCAGCAGCTCGCCGACACCGTTCCGCCGTCCGGAGCGGTCCGGGCCATGGTCACCGATGCCCCGCTGGCGCCCGGATACCTCCCGCGCGACGACGTGCTGCAGCGCTACCACGAGCAGTCCGGACGTGCCGTCGACGACCTCGACTTCCACCTCGCACTGGCGTTCTTCAAGCTCGCGGTCATCCTCGAGGGCATCCACTACCGCCACACGCACGGCCAGACGCTGGGCAGCGGATTCGACGGTATCGGCGACCTGATCGAGCCGTTGATCGTCGCGGGCCTCCACGCCGGACGTGTAAACGAGAGTTAGAGTCAAAGCGTGACCGCGGAAATTCTCGAGCCCCGGCGCCGCCCGACGCAGGAGCGCAGCCACATCAAGTTCGACCACCTGCTCCAGGTGGCTCGAGAGCTGTTGCTCGAGGTCGGTTTCGAGTCGTTCACCTGCGAGGAGGTCGCGCACCGCGCCGGCCTGCCGATCGGCACGCTCTACCAGTTCTTCCAGAACAAGTACGTCATGGTCTGCGAGCTGGATCGCGTCGACGCGGTGGCCGTTCGTCTCGAGCTCGAGCAGTTCGCCCAGGAGATTCCTTCGCTGGACTGGTTGAGGTTCCTCGATCGTCTCGTCGACCACATGGCCGAGCTGTGGGTCAACGATCCGTCCCGCCGCGCCGTGTGGCACGCCGTGCAGTCGACGCCCGCCACCCGGGCGACCGCCGAGGTCACCGAGCGCGAGCTCGCGTCAGAGGTCGCCTACATCCTCGGCCCACTCACCCCGGGCACGCCTCGTGAGCGCCGCACGATCATGGCCGAGGTGCTCGTCCACGTCGTGTACTCGATGCTCAACTTCTCCATCCGCGACGGCCAGAGCCATGCCGAGGCGGTCATCGAGCTCAAGCGCCTCCTCGCGGCCTACCTGCTCGCCGGCGACAGCTGACGTGACGGCGACCGCCGAGCCGCCCGCCCACGGCGGGCGAATCGGTGCGCTGTCGATCGGGATCCCTGCGATCCTGGCGGTCGTCGTGGGTGCCTGGTCGATCACGGTCCCGTCATTGTGGCGCGATGAGTCGGTGAGCCTCTACTTCGCCCGGATCCCGCTCGCTGACGCGTGGCACATCTGGGGCGATGTCGACGCGGTGCACGCCACCTTCGACCTGCTGCTCCGGCCGCTCGCGGCGATCGAACCGGTCGAGCTGGCCGTCCGCCTCCCGTCGCTCGCCGGGTTCGTCGTGGCCACGATCGGTGTCGTGCTCGTCGGGAGGAACCTGTCCGGCTGGTCGATGGGAGCCTGCGCCGGATGTGTCTACGCCTTGCTGCCGGTGACGAGCCGGTACGCACAGGAGGGGCGATCCTACGCACTCGTGAGCGCTGCCGCCGTGATCGCCACCTGGCTGCTCCTGCGCGCCTGCGAACGCCCCACGAGGGGCCGACTCGCGACGTACGCCGCCGCCATCGCCGTTCTGGGCTATCTGCACCTGTATGCCCTGCTCCTCGTCCTGGTGCACGCCCTCCATCTCGTGGTCACCTCGCGCCACCTGGTCGGTCGGGCCGTCGTCGCGTGGGGGGTTGCCGGGGTCGTCCTGCTGCCGCTCGCGATCGTCGCGTCCGGCCAGCGAGAACGTCAGCTGTTCTGGCTGAAGTCGCCCGAGCAGGACGATCTCTCCACGTTCATTCAGAGCATCGGCGGCACGACACCGGCCGGAGTCGCGCTCGCCGCACTCGTGCTGGCCGGTGCGTGGGTGCTCCGCCGACGACCCATCGTGATCTTGTGGGCATTCGTGCCGGTGATCGTCTCCTTCACCGTGTCGCAGGTATACCCGATCTTCAACGAACGCTATCTGCTCTTCGTCGTCCCGGCCGTGGCGTTGATGGTCGGTGCGAGCGTCGACGCAGCCGCCCGTCTGGTGCGACCGCGCGTCGGATCCGTCGCTGTGAGCGCGCTGGGTGTGGCGATGATCGCCGGTCTCACACTGCCCGCCCACCAGGACATCCGGCGTCCTGACAGTCGTCCTGACGACCTGCGGACCATGTCGAGGGATCTCACCGCCGACTGGCGTCCTGGCGACGGCGTGATGCCCCTTCCGGCGCACACCGTGAAGTTCATGAACGCCTATGGCGGACCGTTCGAGCACAGCGTCCCCGTTGACGTCGAGCTGCTGCCACCGGGCATGACGCGAATCTGGGTGATCACCATCGGCTACCCGGCCGTCGACGACAACAGGAGGCCGGACGACGGGCTCCTGCTCACCGAGCTCGACACCGAGTTCCTGCGTCGTTCCGTGGAGTCGTACGGCATGACTCGCGTGTCGTTGTGGACGCGGCGCGGCTGACGTCGGGTCAGGCGCTGTGCAGAACGGCGTACGCGGTCGCGTAGTCGCCGTCGTGGCTGATCGAGATCTCGACCGTGCAGCCGTCGAGGTGCTTGGCAACCTCGCCGTGCAGGCGGATGCCCGGGCGGCCCCAGGCGTCCGGGACGACCTCGATCAGGCGCAACGCCTCGTCGCCCATCACCGGCGGGGTGCCGTAGAGCGACGCCGACCACGCCTTGACGACGGCTTCCTTCGCTGCCCAGCGAGCCGCGAGGTGCCGGGCAGCGTCGGTTGTGCGTCCGTTCGCGTCCCGGCGCTCGCCAGGCGTGAAGACTTGGTCGAACTCCGACCCGGGCTGGTCGAGCTGGTCCGCGAACGACGGCACGTGGACCAGGTCGACCCCGACTCCGAGGACGGTCATGCGCAACCCGGTCCGGCGTAGACGCCGTCGGTGCCGAGGCGTGCGTCGCGGTCGAGCAGCATGGACGCCTCGAGGTTGCGGACGCCGTTGCTGCCGAGTCGACGGCCGGCCGGCTTCTGGTACGCCGGAGCGCCGCCGCACATGGTGCGGGCGAGCCGGAGTCGACCCTCGATCGCGCGGGTCCGCGACGCCGCCACGTAACGGGTCCGATCCTCAGGATCGAGCGCCTCGAGGAACGCCTGCGGGTGCGCGAGCGCGATGAGCCCGGCCACGTGGCCGAAGCCGAGGCTGGTGACGAGACCGGCCTTCAGCGGCCCGGCGGCCAACGGCTCACGCAGCCACACGAGGTGCTCGTGCTCGGCCAAAACGTCGTCGACACAGTCGAGGCTGCGGTTCGGCGGAACGGTTCCGGCGCCCAGCACCTGGCACAGCCCGACGAGCTGGAACGCTGCGGCTCCACCCTTCGAATGACCGGTGAGCGACTTCTGCGAGACCACGAACATCGGGTTGCCGGGGCTGCGACCGATCGCCGCCGCGAGCCGCTCGTGCAGCTCGGACTCGTTCGGGTCGTTCGCGTCCGTCGACGTGTCGTGCTTGCTGACGACACCGATGTCGTCGGCGCTCAGGCCGTGCGAGGCGAGCGAGCGAGCCAGGGCCGATTCGCGTCCGCCGAGGCCGGCCGCCAGCGCGCCGAGGCCGGGCGCCGGGATCGACGTGTGCACGCCGTCGGCGAACGACGAGGCGTAGGCCACGACGCCGAGGACCGGCAGGCCCATGCGGGCCGCGACGTCGCCACGGGCCAGCAACAGCGTGCCGCCGCCCTGCGACTCCACGAACCCGCCGCGCCGGCGGTCGTTGGCGCGGCTGACCCGACGCTCGTCGATGCCCTTGGCGAGCATCGCCCCGGTGTCGGCGGTGGCCGACATGTCGGCGAACCCGATGATGCCCTCGGTGCTGAGGTCGTCGAAGCCACCGGCCACGACGAACTCGGCCTTGCCGAGCTTGATCTTGTCGACACCCTCCTCGACCGAGACGGCCGTGGTGGCGCACGCGGCGACCGGGTGGATCATCGAGCCGTAGCTGCCGACGTATGACTGCACGACGTGCGCGGCGATGACGTTCGGCAGCGCCTCCTGCAGGATGTCGTTCGGGTTGTTCTCGCCCAGCAGCGTGTTGATGTACAGCGCCTGCATCGAGCTCATGCCACCCATGCCGGTGCCCTGGGTGTTGGCCACGAGGGCCGGGTGCACCCAGCGCATCAGCTCGGCGGGCGTGAACCCGCTGGACAGGAACGCGTCCACGGTGCAGATCAGGTTCCAGACGGCCACGCGGTCGGCGCCTTCGATCATCTCGGCCGGGATGCCCCAGACGGCAGGGTCGAACCCGGTCGGGATCTGTCCGCCGACGGTGCGCGAGAGCTTCATCCGGCGCGGCACGCGGATCTCGGTACCGGCCTTGCGGGTCACCGTCCAGTCACCGTCTGCGCCTGCGGCGATCACCGTGCGCTCGGGGTCGGCGTCGTGCATCGCCCGGGCCTCGGCTTCGCTGCCCACGCCGAACGTGAGGTCCTGGTCGAGGTAGACGGACGTCAGCAACGGAGCCGTGTTGTCGCGCATCGATCCGTCGTCGACATAGGTGCGGATGCCGCAGCGCTCGACGACGGTGTCGTGGTAGCGCTCGTGGATCTCGGACTCGTCGATGGCCTCACCGCTCTCGGTGTCGTACCAGCCACCCACGTTGTCGTCCCAGGTCACCAGACCGGTGCTCCATGCGAGCTCGAGGACGCCGGCTGCGGAGAGCTCCTCGTCGACCTCCATCTCGAAGCGGGTGCGCGCCGAGCCGTACGGGCCGAGCTCGCCGGCGCCCACGATGACGACCATGTCCTCGGGACGCGCCGTGACCTCGCCCCAGGCCGGAGCCTCGGTGGCCGGCAGATGGGCCGGCGACGGGGGCAGGGCGGCCACGGCCGGGACGTCGTCCACCGGATCGGCGGCCGGTGCCTCGACACCCGCGGCAAGAGCCTTGAGGTCGAGGTCGACGTCGGCGAGACCACCGGTCAGGTCGACGGTCAACGGCTGCTCGGCAGCGGCGACGCGTGAGTCAGGTGTGCACGACTCCAGCAGTGCCTCGGCCATGTCGTCGGGAGTCCAGGTGCGGACCCCGACGGCCTCGACGGCCTCGACGAGCGGATCGTTGCCGCCCATCAGGCCGGTGCCACGAACCCAGCCGATGATGGCGTGGACCAGCGTGACCCGCTCGCCCCAGGTGCGCTCGGCGCTCCACTTGGCCACGATCGCATCGAGCGCGGCCTTGGCCTCGCCGTAGGCGCCGTCGCCGCCGAACATGCCGCGGTTGGGCGATCCGGGAAGCACGACGTGCAGGTTGGCGGCGATGTCGTGGTCGCGTCCGTGCGAGGCGAGCTTGCCGATGAGACGCTCTACCGACCACAGCAGGATGCGGGTGTCGATCTCGGCCCGGCTGCCGGCGTCGGTGAGGTCACCGGCGACCCGGCCGGCCGCGAACGGGAACAGCGCCGTGGGTGTCAGCGCGGGCTTGAGCACCGTGGTGGTGCTGCCGACCGTGCGCGTCTGCGCGGTCGTGACCCAGGCGGCGAAGTCGTCGACGTCGGTGAACGACGCCATGTTGGCCGGCACGACCCAGAGGGCCGCACCCGCGCGGGCGTGTGAGCGGTAGAGCTCGCGGAAGAACCGCATCTTGCGGTCGTCCAGACCCGAGGTGGTCGCCACTACGGTGGCGCCGCCGGCGAGCAGACGTCCGACGACGGATGCCGCGATGGAGCCCTTGCTGGCTCCGGTGACGATGGCCACCTCGCCGGTGTGGGCTCCGGGCCCGTCGGCCGAGGCGTCCTTGGCGATGCGCTCGAGGCGCTCACGCAGGCTCGCGTCGTCGGTGCGCTCGGCCCACCAGCCGGCCTGCCCGGCGACGATGTCACCGGTGCCTTCGAACGATCCGACGACCTCGTGACCTGCGGCGATGCGGGCGACGTCCTCGCGGGCGCTGGCCCAGCGGTCGTCTATGAGCAGGGCACGGCGGTCGTCGAACGCCGGGGCGGTGAGGGTGATCCAGTCGCTGCCGAGCTCGGCCTCGACCCGGGCCAGCACCTCCGCGTCATCGCTCGACGTCTCCGCGGACGCGGGGGCGTCGTCGAGGCCGAGGCGGTTGAGCAGGTGACGGGCAGTGCTGGCGAGCACGCCGTCGGCACCGGTGATCTCACCGGTGATCTGGGCGAGGGCGCCGGCGTCGACCGTCGCCTCCCCTCCACCGGAGCTGGGCAGGTCGACCGAGACGCCGTGGCGCGAGGCCACGGCCTGCACGCTGGCGTCGACGGCTGCGTCGACGTCGGCTGCGGAGGACAGCCCGGACAAGGTGCCCAGGTCGCCACCGCGCACGCTCGAACCCTCGCGGGTCGCGAACGCGAGCTCCGCGACGACGTGCTTCGCCCAGCCGGGGCCGAGCTGCCAGGTGCCGGTGACGCGGTCGGTGATCGCGGCCTGCTTCTTGCCGGCCGGGCCAAGCACCTTCTTCAGGTGGTCGGACAACGCTTCGCCGAGCACGGGGCCGAACGGCTTGTAGGTGCGGGCCAGGCCTGTGACCTGCGACGACAACGTCGGGATGTCGGCCTCGGCCGCTCCGTCGATGGCACCGAGCCCGAGCTCGCCGCCGAGATCGACGAGGAGCTGGTTGCGTCGCGACGACACGCCGTCGCACAGCGACTCGATCGAGTCGGCGGCGCCGATCTGGTCGAGGCGCAGCTTGGTCCACCACGCGACGAGCAGGCGGGTGCCGTCGGCAGCATCGAACGTCAGGTCGTCCGGACGGGGGCCGGAGCTGGTGGCCGCCGCTGCCTTCGGGGCTTCGACGGGCTCAGCCGCCGTCTCGGTCGTTGAGCTTGTCGAAACGTCTTCCTCATCCTCCTCGACGGGAGCGGGATCCTCGTCGGTGGCGAACAGGACGGCGGCCTCGCGCTCGGCGTTGAGCACCTGGACCGGCCCGCCGAGCGTGCGCTGGACGGACGGGAGGTTGAGGGTTGCCGTGGCGAGGTTGGCCACGGTCGGGGCCGAGCCGACGCCGATCTCGACGACGCGCTCGATCCCGAGTCCGCCTTCGGCGCGCGCGGCGAACATCAGGTCCTGCGTCTCGATCCAGCGCACCGGGCTGGCGAACTGCCACGCCAGCAGCTCGATCAGCACGAGTCGGCAGAGCTCGCCCTGCTGCTGCGCCCACGAGTCGAAGTCCGCGAGCACGGCGTCGAGCGGGCCGTCGGGCGCCAGCTCGGCGATCGCGGCCAGGAACTCACGATCGAGACTGAACGGCTGCGGCACGAGGTTCGGCACGTAGCGGCCGACCAGCGTGGCAGGGTCGATCGACGCCGGGAGCAGCTCGTCGAGGCGGGCCCGGAAGTCCGGAACGCCGCCGCGCAGGACGCGCGAGTGGAACGGCACGTCGATGCCGGGCACGAGGATGAAGGCGGCCTTGCCGCCGAACGCGGCGCGTCGCTCGTCGATCTCGGCTTCGAGCGCCTTGAGGCCGGCGACGGTGCCGGCGATCGCGTACTGCGAGCCCCTGAGGTTGTAGTTGGCGATCTCGATGAACTCGCCGGTGCGCTCGGACATGCCTTCGATGAACGCGCGAACGTCCTCGTCGGCGAGACCGATCTGCGACGGGCGGATGGCGGCGAGACGGTAGTCGCTTCGGCCCTCGGCGTCACGCTTCACCAGGGTGTGCATGACGGAGCCGCGCTGGAACACGACCTCGACGACGGCCTCGAGCGGGATGACACCGGACACGGCAGCGAGCGCGTTGTACTCGCCCACGGAGTGGCCGGCGAGGACGGAGCCCTCCACGAAGGCGTCGGCCTCGCGCAGCTCGGCCATCTGGGCCGCACCGAGCACGGCCATGGCGACCTGGGTGAACTGGGTCAGGAACAGCACACCGTCGGGGTGACGGTGCGACATGCCGGCGGCGATGATCTCGGTCGGGTTGTCGCGCACGACGGTCAGGATGGAGAAGCCGAGCCGTTCGCGGGTGTGCTTGTCGGCACGGTCCCAGATCTCACGGGCGGCCTTGCTGCGCTGGTAGCCGGCCATGCCCATGCCCGCGTGCTGGATGCCCTGGCCGGGGAAGACGTAAGCGGTACGCGGCGCGGCCAGACGGGCGGACGCGGACATGACGACCTCGCCGTCCACTCGGCAGACGACGTCGACGACCTCGTCGCCGGCTTCGAGGCCGACGCGGTCGGCGCGGACGTCGACCCGGGCGCCTGGGCGCACGGGGCTCATGAACCTGCTGGTCCAACCGGTGACCCGGCGGTCGGACTCCGTGGCGAGCACGCGCTGGGCGGCGGCCGAGATCCACATGCCGTGGACGATCGGCTCGCCCAGACCGGCCAGCCGCGCGGCGGCCAGGCTGGTGTGGATCGGGTTGTGGTCGCCGGTGACGGCCGCGAAGGCACGCATGTCGTCCGGCGCGTCGATGGTGGCCTCGGCCCGCAGGCGACGCGGAGTATCGCGCGGGTCGTCGAGCGTGCCACCCGCGCGCAGCGGGTCGGCCAGGGTGACGTCACCCGAGCGGCCACGTACGGCGAAACGCTCGACCAAGGTGGCCAGGTGGCGTCCGCCCGAGTTGATCACGACGTCGACCGTCACGACGCGACCCATGTCGGTGTCGGTCACGGACGCGTTGGCGGCCGTGATCGTGAGCTCCGTCGTCGTCGCGGGGAGGCCGGCGGTCAGGTCGACAGCGTGGTCGAGGTGGACGAGGTCGAGCATGCCCTCGACGACCGGGTGGCCGTCAGAGGTGGTCGACTGTCCGACGACAGCGAACACGGCGGGCCAGGCGAGACCCACCAGGACGTCCGGGACGCCGGCAGTTGCGTCCGAAGAACCGTCGACGCCCACGACACCGGCGTGGTCGGCGGCGAGATCGGAGTTCCACACGACGTCGAGCGTCGCGTGGCCGTTCTCGACCGTCGGGGTGATGCCGGCGGCAGCGGTCGCTGTCAGCGCGAGCATGGCCGTCGCGGCGTTCTCGGTCGTGACGACCGGCGCTCCGCCGGTGGCGACCTGGTCGCCCACGTCAAGGCGAACGGAGAGCGTCTCGCCGTCGCGCGTGAGCGGAATCGAAAGCTCAGCAGTGTGGTCCCCGGCCGACACGAGCATGGCTCCGGTCTCGGGATGCTCGGCACGGTCGGCGTCGACGATCACCCAGCCGTCGCCGAGGCGCTGCACAGGGTTGCGAACGGTGCGGCCCGCCCAGACGACGTCCGGGGCGGCGAGCACGAGGGCGACGGTTCCATGCGCATCCTCGACCCGACGACGACCGGCCACGGCGAGCGCCGCGCGGCCTCCGGCCACGGCGTCGTCGACGACGGCCGACTCGAAGCGACGCAGGAGGTCAGCCACCGGCTCGTCCACGCGGTCGATGCCGGCGACGGAGACGGGGCCGGGGATCACGCAGACACCGTCGGCGGCATAGCGGGCCTCGTGGGCCTGCCACAGCGAGTCGGAGCGCCACCAGCGACGCAGGTCCGCGTCGATGACGGGCACGAAGTTGACCGGCTTGCCGAGGCGCTTGCACTCGGCCACGAAGAACGGCACGTCGGCCGGGTGCAGGATGACGCCCTCGGCGTCCGGGTAGGTCTTCAGGAGTAGCTGGAGGGCCTGGGCGCCGAACTCGACGTCGGCAGAGCTGGCGAACAAGGTGGGAACGTCGCCGTGGTCGGCGTCGTTTAGGCGGGCCTCGGCGCGCTGCAGCATCGCGTGGAAGCGATCACGAAGGGTCACGTCGAGCCACTCCGGCGTGCCGGAGAGCTCAAGGAAGCGAGCCAGCCACTGGACGTAGGTCATCTCCGCGACGTCGCCGAAGTACGGCTTCGACGTGCGGTTGAGCGCCTCGATGATCTCGTCGCGGCGGCTATCGATGGCCTCGGCGTCGCCGGCGACCTCGTCGAGGAGGCGTCCGGTCTGCGAGGCGGTGTTGTCGATCTCGTGGATGTCGGCACCGAGCTGGCTGCGGCTGGATGCCATGCCGCCGACGGCAGTGCCGGCGCCGATCCAGTCGGGCGTGCCAGGCGTGTCGACGAGCAGCCGCTTGACCTCGGGGGCGGTGGTCGCCTCGAGCGTCGCCATGGCAGCGGTGGCGATCAGGACACCGTCGAGCGGCATCGTCGGGAAGCCGTGGCGGTGCGCCCAGGTGCCGCTGATGTACGCGGACGCAGCCTCTGGCGTGCCGACGCCACCTCCGACGCAGACGACGACATTGTCGTGTGCACGAAGGTCGGCATAGGTCGCGAGCAGGAGCTCGTCGAGATCCTCCCAGGAGTGGTGGCCGCCGGCCTTGCCGCCCTCGATCTGAACGATCAACGGCTGTGGGGCGACGGCATCGGCGATCGCGATGACCTGGCGGATCTGCTTGATCGTGCCGGGCTTGAACACGACGTGCTCGATGCCGACGTCATGCAGCTCCTCCACGAGCGCGACGGCCTCGTCGAGCTCGGGGATGCCGGCCGTGACGACGACCGAGTCGACGGCGGAACCGGCAGCGCGGGCGCGCTGCACGAGTCGCTTGCCGCCGAGCTGCAGCTTCCACAGGTACGGGTCGAGGAACAGTGAGTTGAAGGCGTAGGTGCGACCGGGGTCGAGGAGCGAGTCGAGCCGGGCGACGTTCTCGGCGAAGATCGGCTCGGTGACCTGGCCACCGCCGGCGAGCTCGGACCAGAAGCCGGCGTTCGCGGCCGCGGCGACGATGGCCGGATCCACCGTGGTCGGCGTCATGCCGGCCAGCAGGATCGGTGAGCGTCCGGTGAGGCGGGTGAACCGGGTCTCGGCGTGCAAGGACCCGTCGGGCAGGGTGACGACGGACGGCGCATAGGCCGCCCACGGCGTCGCGAGACGGGGTGCCGCGCCAGGCGCGGTGAGTGAGCGGTGTCCCTTTCGGGTGGTGGCCGGGACCACGCCGACGCCTCGGGAGCTGAGCTCACGGGCGGACAGCTTGGTGGCGATGTCGGACGGGCCGAGGTCGATCACCCAGCGGGCGCCGGCGTCCATGGCCGTCTCCAGCGATTCGACCCAGTCGACCGGGTCCACGACGGCGCGCATCGTCAGCGAGCGGCCCCGCTCGGCGTCGAGACCGCAGGCCTCGGCCCATGTGGCGACGAGGTCGGCGGCGTCGGCAAGCTCGGGATGATGGAACGCGAGGCCGCTCGCGACCGGGTCGAGCACGGGCGCGAACGGTGCGCCGCCCGTGGTGCGGCGCTCGCGGGCGGCACTCTCGGTCTCGGCCACGTGCTCGAGCAGGCCGCTGGCACGGCGAAGGCCGTCCTCGGGACCGGACAGCACGACGCTGCGGCGGCCGTTGCGCAGCCGCATGACGACGCGCGCCGAGGCGGGAAGATCAGACAGGGCGGCATGCACGCGCTCGGGGCTCTCGCCGGTGACGCTCAGCATCGCGTTGCCCAAGAGTCCGCGGCGGCGTCCGACGACCTGCGCGGCCGCACCCATCAGGCGGGCGTAGGCGAGCAGCTCGGCGTCGGGCGTGCCACTGAGGGACTCGGCCGCGAGAACGCCTTGGGAGTGCCCGATCGCGGAGACCGGGCGGACCGTGTGCGGGTCGAGACCCTGCTGCTTCAGTGCACGCAGACCGGCGAGCTGGGTCAGCAGGATGCCGGGCAGCGACGCGGCGGGCGCGGCCAGCAGATCCCGGCTCGGAAGCTCGGGGGCGTCGTCGTCCTCGGCGGACTCCCCCACCGCCAGCACGTCCACCCACGCCAGCGGCGTGAACGGGACGCCAGAGCGCATGAGGTCCGAGGCCACCGGCGCGACGAGGGTCTCGGCCTGCTCGACCATCGACTCCAGCTCGGCATCGAGCGCGAAGTCGCGCACGAGCTCGGCCAACGGCTCCAGCCACGGCGCCCCCTGTCCACCGAATGCGACGGCGTAGGGCGTGCCGTCGACGAGGCGGTCGACGAGAGCCTTGCGGCGCTCGGTGGTCGAAGGGGTGGCAGCGGTCGTGTCGATCGTGGTCATACACCCATCGTCGCAAAACGTGAGGGAAACCTCAACTTTTATCCGAGGGATTCCTCATGTTTTTCGGATCGAGTGCGTCACACTCCCCCGGTGAGCGTGAGCCCACCGTCGATGACGAGCGTCTGACCGGTGACCCACGCTGCGTCGTCGGAGAGCAGGAACGCCACCACGGAACCGACGTCGTCGGGCACCCCGAGCCTCTTGAGCGGGTACGTGGCGGCGACGGCGTCTTCGCGGCCCTCGTACAGGGCTCCGGCGAACTTCGTCTTGACCACGGCCGGCGCGACCGCGTTGACGCGGATGTCGGGGCCGAGCTCCAGCGCGAGCTCCTGGGTCACGTGGATGAGCGCGGCTTTGGACGTCCCGTACATGCCGAGGTTGGGAGCCGGCTTGGTCCCGCCGATCGAGGCGATGTTGACGATGCCTCCGCCCCCGTTCTCCTGAGTACAGTCCTTCAGTGCCGCGTGGTACGCCTTCTGCGCCCACGCGACCGCCGAGATCACGTTGACACGCATGATCTTCTCGGCGGCACCGAGGTCGACGTCGATCATCCGTCCGTACACCGGGTTGATGCCGGTGTTGTTGACCAGCATGTCGAGGCGTCCGAACTCCTCGAGCGCCTTCGCGATCGTCTCGTCCTGGTGCGCCTCGTCGTCGGCGTGCCCAGCAACCCAGACGGCGTTGCCGTCGCCCAGCGACTTGGCGGCCTCAGCGAGCGCCTCCTCCTTACGGGCGGTGATGACGACCTTGGCGCCGTCGGCGACCAGCCGGTCGGCGATGCTGAGTCCGATGCCCCTGCTGGCGCCGGTGACGATGGCTACCTTGTTGTCGAAACGCCCCATCAGTTGAGGCGCTCGAGCACCATCGCCATGCCCATGCCGCCGCCGACGCACATCGTCTCGACGCCGAACTGCTTGTCGTGGTGCTGCAGCGAGTTGATCAGCGTGCTTGTGATGCGCGCGCCTGTCATGCCGAACGGGTGGCCAACGGCGATGGCACCACCGTTGACGTTCAGCTTGTCGATCGGGATTCCGAGCTTCTGCGCCGAGCCGAGCGCCTGGACGGCGAACGCCTCGTTGATCTCGAACAGGTCGATGTCATCGAGCGTCATGCCGGCGTGATGGAGCGCCTGCTTCGTGGCCCCGACCGGGCCCAGGCCCATGATCTCCGGCGACAGCCCGGTGACGCCGGTGGACACGATGCGGGCCAGCGGGGTGAGGCCGAGCTCCCTGGCCTTCGTGTCGCTCATGACGACCACTGCGGCGGCGCCGTCGTTGAGCGGGCAGCAGTTGCCGGCGGTGACAGTGCCGTCGGGTCGGAACACCGGATCGAGCTGCGAGACCTTATCGAGCGTCACACCAGCGCGTGGTCCGTCGTCGGCGTCGATCGTCGAGCCGTCGGGCAACGTGACCGGCGTGATGTCCTTCGCCCAGAAGCCATCAGCGATGGCCTTCTCGGCGAGGTTCTGGCTGCGGACGCCGAACTCGTCCTGCTCCTGGCGCGACATGCCGATGAGCTGCTGCACGTTCTCGGCCGTCTGGCCCATCGCCATGTAGACGTCGGGCACGGTGTCGTCGTCACGCGGGTCGTGCCACTCCTGCCCGCCCTGCGCGAACTTCTCGGTGCGCTGCATGGCGTCCTCGAACAACGGGTTCGTGAGCGTCTGGCCGGGGATCGAGTCGCTGCTGCCCTTGTCGAAGCGGCTCACCGTCTCGACACCGGCGGAGATGAAGGCGTCGCCCTCGCCGGCCTTGATGGCGTGGAAGGCCATGCGGGTCGTCTGCAGCGACGACGAGCAGTAGCGAGTGATCGTGGTGCCGGGCAGGTGGTCAAAGCCGAGGAGAACAGCCACCGCGCGGCCCATGTTGTGGCCCTGCTCGCCGCCGGGGAGCCCGCAGCCGAGCATGAGGTCGGTGATGTCCTTCGGGTCGAGCTCGGGCACCTTGTCGAGGGCGGCCCGCACCATCTGCACGGTGAGGTCGTCGGGACGCATCTCCTTGAGCGATCCCTTGAAGGCGCGTCCGATGGGCGAACGCGCAGTGGAGACGATGACTGCTTCAGGCATGGGATCCCTCTCGTGACGTGATTGACTGGAATTGACTAAGCGCTTGCTTAGCATCCAATTCCTGCGTCATGCTGTCAACCGGGAAAGGGGCCGCGATGACCATTCCGACAGCTGCGCGGGGCTCGGCGCCCACGCCGGGCGTCACGGCGCGGGAGCGCCTCCTCGAGGCCGCGGTCGAGGCATTCGCGGAGAAGGGCTTCAACGCCACCACCACGCGCGACATCGCGTCCCGTGCGGGCATGAGCCCGGCCGCCGTCTACGTGCACCACGACACCAAGGAAAGTCTGCTCTTCACGGTGAGCGTCGAGGGTCACCGTGCGGCGCTCAAGGTGATACGCACGGCGGCGACCATTGACGGCGACCACGTTGATCGGCTGCGGCACATGGTGCGCGAGTTCAGCACGTGGCACGCGGTCAACAGCCGGGTCGGACGCATCGTCCAGTATGAGTTCGACGCTCTCACCCCAGAGCACCGGGCCGAGATCGCCGACCACCGACGCCGCATCGAACGCGTCATGCAGGACGTCCTCACCGCCGGTGTCGCCGAGGGCGCGTTCGAGGTCGTCGACGTCCCGGGCACCACGCGGGCCATTCTGTCGCTGAGCATCGACCTGGTGCGCTGGTTCACCCCGCGCGGCTCCCACTCGGCCGACGACATCGCGACGTTGCATGCCGACCTCGCGGTCCGCATGACGGCACCACACTCAACGGCACCACACTCATAGGAGATCCACATGCCACGCACCATGACCGTCCAGGACAGCGCCGTCGTCGACGCCGATCCGGTGACCGTCTACCGCCTGATCGCCGACCCGAGCCAGATGCCGCGCTGGAGCCCGGAGAACGTTGAAGGCGACGTTCCCGACCCCGGCTCACCAGCCGGTGTCGGCACGATCTTCGTCGGCTCGAACAAGCGCGGGCGTGCGCGGTGGCAGACACGCTGCCGGGTCACGGCGTCGGTTCCGGGCGAGCGGTTCACGTTCGACGTCTTCCAGTTCGGGCTGGGAACACCCTTCGTCAAGGTGCGGATCGCCACGTGGGACTACGCGTTCGAGGCCGCCGACGGCGGCACGAAGGTCACCGAGACCTGGACCGACGGTCGCCGCCACTGGCCCGATGCGGTGGCGAACACGGTCGACAGGTTCGCTACCGGCGGCCGGACGTTCGCCGACTTCCAGCGTCGCAACATCGCCAGGACGCTCGCCAACCTGAAGGCCGACCTCGAGTCCTGAGACTCGAGGC
>NZ_JBOHDT010000160.1:0-68468 GCF_050700635.1 Aeromicrobium sp. | reverse complement strand
AGCAAGATCAGTTCCGGCGACCTCGCACTCAACGAGTGGACGTTCACCGGCACGAACACGGGTCCGCTGGCCATGCCCGACGGATCCGTCGTCGACCCGACCGGGAAGCCCGTCACGTTGCGCGGCTGCGTCATCGTCGAGGACGGCAAGGTCATCAGCCAACGCGCCTACTACGACAACGTCGAGTTCATGTCCCAGCTGGGGCTGGAATGAGATGAACGCCGTTTCCGTCGACCCGGGTGCGCGCACCGCGCACGTCGAAGGCGGGGCGACGATGAGTCATCTCGACCGTGCGGCCGAGCCGCACGGGCTGGCGACGACCGGTGGCCCGGGTGTGGAGGTCAAGCGCTCCTTCGACCGGACAACATCTTCCGGGTCAACCACAACATTCCCCCGGGCTGAGGCTTCCTAACGCAAGTGCCAGCAGGCGACGGCCACGGACGCGGCGACATTGAGCGAGTCGATGCCGGCGGCCATCGGGATGGTGACGCGCACATCCGCCTCGCGCTGCCAGTGGTCGCTGAGCCCGTGCCCCTCGGCTCCAACCACGAGCGCCAGGCGGTCGACGTCCGTGCGTACGTCCGTCAGCGCCACCGCGTCGGGGGCGAGCGTCAGCGCATACGTCGTGAAGCCGGCCTCTCGCAGCACCGTCGGCGCGCGGTACCAATCGTCGATCCGGGCGTGGGGCAATGCGAACACCGAACCCATCGAGACCTTGACCGAGCGACGGTAGAAGGGATCCGCGCAGCGCGGCGAGAGGAGGATCGCGTCGAACCCCAGCGCCGCCACACTGCGGAACACCGCGCCGATGTTGGTGTGGTCGACGAGGTCCTCGACCACGACCACGCGGCGGGCTGCGGCCAGGAGGTCAGTGGCCTGCCGAGGAGCGGGACGGTCGAGTGCGGCGAGGGCGCCGCGATGGACGTGGAATCCGGTGAGCTGCTCGATCTGGGACTCCCCCAGCACGAAGCACGGTGCGTCGGTGCGGTCGAGGACGTCGGCGAGACCGTCGAGCCACCGCGGAGCCATCAGGAACGACCGAGGATGGTGACCTGCCTCGACGGCCCGCCGCACGACCTTCTCGCCCTCGGCGAGGTAGATGCCGCGCTCGGTCTCGAGCTTCTTGCGGAGCTGGACGTCGCGAAGGCGCACGTAGTCACCGAGTCGCGGATCGTCGAGATCGTCCACGTGTGTCATCTCGGCCACCGCACTAGCCTAGGGCGCATGAGCCTCGATCGACCCGTCACACCCGACCCCTATCCACTCCTGCCCGAGGTGCCCTCGTTCAGCGTGATCAGCGACGACGTCTCCGACGGCCAACCCCTCAAGGACGACCAGGTCCAGGCGTTCGGTGACACCTCACCGCAGCTGTCGTGGAGCGGCGCACCCGAAGGCACCCAGTCGTACGCGGTCACCTGCTTCGATCCCGACGCCCCCACTCCGTCCGGGTGGTGGCACTGGGTCGCCATCGACATCCCGGCAGACGTCACGTCGCTCGCCACGGGGGCCGGAGCCAGTGACGACAGCCTGCCCGGGGACGCCTTCCACGCGCGCAACGACTTCGGCGACAAGAACTTCGGGGGTGCTGCTCCACCCCAGGGCGATCAGGCGCACCGCTACTTCTTCGTGGTGCACGCCGTGGGCGAGCCTTCTCTCGGCGTCGACTCTGACACGCCACCGGGCCAGGTGGGTGGCAACCTCACGTTCAAGTCGCTCGGCCGCGCCATCATCCAGGGCACGTACCAACACTGACGATCAGGCCTTCGGCGGTCCCTCCGCCGCAGGCGGATCCGTGCTGGGCAGCGTGACAGCGCCCGGACCCTTGAACCCTCCGCCCGGTCCTTCGGCGTCCTTGGCGGCCTTGAGCGCCTGCTCGACCGCGGCCTGGGTGTCCGCGTCCTCGGTGGCATCGGCCACAACCGGCTCGTCGAGGTCGACCCGCTTCTTGCTGCCGCCACCGTCGGTCGGGATCTTGCCGAACGTGCCGCCGAGCGTGCCGAGCGCCTTGGTGACCTCGGCAGGGATGATCCAGGTCGAGACGTTCTCGCCCTCGGCGATCTTCGGGAGCATCTGCAGATACTGGTACGACAGCAGCTTCTGGTCGGGGTTGCCGTCGTGGATCGCCTGGAA
Organism: Aeromicrobium sp.; assembly: GCF_050700635.1. Lineage (GTDB taxonomy): Bacteria > Actinomycetota > Actinomycetes > Propionibacteriales > Nocardioidaceae > Aeromicrobium. Next base: position 66,338 of record NZ_JBOHDT010000160.1, on the reverse strand, counting down.
CACGGTGAGGATCGCCTGCCCCTCGCCCTGGGCGCGCAGGATCGCCGCCTGGCGGTCGCCCTGCGCGGTGAGGATCTGAGCCTGCTTCTGACCCTCAGCCGTGAGGATCTGTGCCTGCTTGTCGCCTTCGGCGGTCAAGATCGCCGACTGGCGCTCGCCCTCGGCCTGGAGGATTGCGGCGCGCTTGTCGCGCTCGGCCCGCATCTGCTTCTCCATCGCATCGATGATCGACGGCGGCGGGTCGATGCCCTTGAGCTCCACGCGGTTGACGCGGATGCCCCACTTGCCGGTGGCGCCGTCGAGCTCGCCGCGCAGTCCGGAGTTGATCTGGTCGCGGCTCGTGAGTGCGTGCTCGAGCGTCATGCCGCCGGTGATGTTGCGGAGCGTCGTCATCGTGAGCTGCTCGATGGCCTGGATGTAGTCGGCGATCTCGTACGTGGCCGATACCGCGTCGGTGACCTGGAAGTAGATGACGGTGTCGATCGAGACCGTCAGGTTGTCCTCGGTGATCACCGGTTGGGGCGGGAACGAGACGACCTGCTCCCGCAGGTCGATCATGTACCGCACCTTGTCGACGAACGGCACGACGACGTTCAGACCGGCCGACAGCGTCGCACGGTACTTGCCGAAGCGTTCGACGATGCCGGCGCGCGCCTGCGGCACGATCTTGACGGTCATCGAGACGACCACGACCGCGAGGACCGCGAGGAGGATCAGGGTGATGGTGACGGCGGTCATCAGGACTCCTTGCGTGTGACGACGGCAGTGGCCCCGTCGATGCGGATGACATGGACCTCGGCGCCAGTGTCGAACGTCTCGCCGCCGTCTGCGCGCGCCGACCAGAGCTCACTGGCGAGCCGGACCCGGCCGGACTCCCTGCCGACGGGCTCGACCACGACCGCGTCGCGACCGACCAGGTTCTCGTGCCCGGTCTTGAGCGTGGGGCCGGCGTGAAGCCGCTGCACGAGAGGCGGCCGGACCAGGAACAGCAGACCGAGCGACACGACGACGAACACCAGAATGGCCAGCCAGAGCGGGCCACCGAATCCGGCGACGACGGCGGCCCCGAGAGCGCCCAACGCGAACATCAGCAGCACGAGGTCGAGGCTCATCAGCTCGACGACCGCCAGCAACACGGCGATGCCCAGCCAGGTGACCCAGGCGTGGTCGGACAACCAGTCGATCACGTGCGACCTCCCTAGCGGCCGGGCAGATCGGCCCGGTGTCCGTATGCTGCCCGACGCGCGCCGTAGCGTCCACCATCGACACTCAGCTCGAGACGCATGCCGAACGTGCGGCCGAGTGCCTGGGCGGTGAGCGTCTCGGCCAGCGGGCCTTGGGCGACAACCTTACCGTCGCGCAACATCAGCACATGGGTGAAGCCTCGAGGGATCTCCTCGACGTGGTGCGAGACCATCACCAGCACCGGTGATCCGTCGGCCTCGGACAACACCTCAAGACTGGCGAGCAGGTCCTCTCGGGCACCGAGGTCGAGTCCCGCGCCCGGTTCGTCGAGCAGCAGGAGCTCGGGATCGGTCATCAGGGCACGGGCGATCAGAGTGCGTTTGCGCTCTCCTTCGGAGAGCGTGCCGAACTTGCGGTCGGCCAGTCGTGCGACGCCGAGCTCGCCCATGATCTGCTCGGCCCGCGCCTCGTCCTCGTCGTCGTACTGCTCGCGCCACCGGCCCAGCACCGCGTAGGCCGCAGACATGACGGCGTCGCGAACCGTCTCGTGCGGGGGGATCCGCTCGGCGATGGCGGTACTGGTCTGGCCGATGCGGGTGCGAAGGTCGAAGACGTCGACCGATCCGAGGCGCCGTCCGAGCACGTCGGCGGCACCGCTGCTCGGGAACATGGTGGCGCCGACGACCTGCATGAGCGTGGTCTTGCCGGCGCCGTTGGGGCCCAGGATGACCCAGCGTTCACCCGCCTCGACAGACCAGGAGATGTTGTTCAGGAGAATCTTGCCCGGCCGGACGACGCTCACCCGAGTGAGCTCGAAAGCCGACGACATGCACCCTCCCAGACCTTGTGACAATTTCCCGGTCCAACCTATCGCGGCGGCTCGCGCGCAGACCGATAGCCTCGGGGGCGATGAACGAGCACGTGCCTGCCGCACATCTCACTGATCCGACCGTCCTCGTCACGCTCACCGGCGCCGACCAGAGTGGCGTCTCGACGCGACTGTTCGAGCGGCTCTCAGGCTTCGACATCGAGGTCATCGACGTCGAGCAGCTCATCGTCCGTGGACGCCTGGTGCTCAGTGCCTTGGTCACGGTTCCGAACGACCTCACGACGTTCGAACAGACCATGCGGTCCGTAGGCGATCAGTTCGGGCTCGAAGTCGAGCTCGAACAGGGCATAGGTGACAACCGACCACGTCGGGTCGGCCGCGGTCAGGTGACGCTGCTCGGTCATCCCCTTCGCCCGGCAGCCATGGCAGCCATCACGCAGCGCATCACTGACGCCGGTGGCAACATCGACCGCATCCTGCGGCTCGCCCGCTACCCGGTCACGGCGCTGCGTCTCGAGGTCTCCGGTGCTGATCCCGACATCCTGCAGGCCGATCTGGCCGAGGCCGCCTACAAGCACGGCGTCGACATCGCGGTCGAGGAGCGCGGCATCCTGCGCCACGCGCAGCGGCTCGTCGTCATGGACGTCGACTCCACGCTCATCCAGGGCGAGGTCATCGAGATGCTGGCGGAGCGTGCCGGCTTCGGTGCCGAGGTCGCCAGGGTCACCGAGGAGGCGATGAACGGCGAGCTCGACTTCGAGGCGTCGCTGCGCGCACGGGTGGCCCTGCTGGAGGGGATCGAGGCCTCGGCGCTCGACGACGTTCGTGCTTCGCTGGAGTACACGCCCGGTGCGCGCACTATGGTGCGGACGCTGAGACGGCTGGGCTACCGGTTCGCCCTGGTCAGCGGCGGATTCTTGCCGATCATCCAGCCGATCGCCGAGGAGCTCGACATCGACTACGTGGCGGCCAACGAGCTGGAGATCGTCGAAGGGCGGCTCACCGGGCGGCTGGTCGGTGACGTGATCGACCGCGCCGGCAAGGCCGAGGCCCTTCGACGGTTCGCGGCCGAGGCCCGCATCCCCATCAAGAACACCGTGGCCATCGGCGACGGGGCGAATGATCTCGACATGCTCGCCGCAGCGGGCCTGGGCGTCGCCTTCAACGCCAAGCCCGTGGTTCGCGACCAGGCCCGCACGTCCGTGAGCATGCCGTACCTCGACTCAATCGTCTATCTGCTCGGCATCACCCGCGAAGAGGTAGAAGCCGCCGATGAGGACGACCGGTCGCGTACGCCGTGAGGTGCGGCTTACTCGTCGTCCTCGAGGCGGAAGCCGAGCTTCATCGTGACCTGGTAGTGCGACACGTCGGTGTCGACGATCTGGCCGCGGATGCCGGTGACCTCGAACCAGTCGAGGTGTCTCAGGGTCGTCCCGGCGCGGGCGATGCCGTTCTGAACGGCTTCGGTGATGCCGTCGGGGGACGTGCCGACGACCTCGCTGATGCGATAGGTGCGATTGCTCATGCGACCATCATGCCGCCCTCGATCGGAAGCGTAGGCTGGGGGCATGGCGAGAGACTCCGGCAAGGAGCCCAAGGGCGAACAGGTGTACTCCATCACGTCCGCCAAGTCCGGCCATACCGACGACATCGTCTCCCGAGAGATTCGCTACGGAGTCTCCATGGGCATCCGGACGCTGTGCTTCATCGGGGCCGTGGTGGCGTGGTCGACGGTCGGCGGGTGGCTGCCGTGGGTCCTCATCGCCGCCGCCCTGGTGCTGCCGTACACCTCGGTGATCTTCGCCAACGCCGGAGTACGCCGCAAGGGCAGCGGCACCAACATCATCAAGGCCGAGCCATACGGCAAGCTCGAGCCCGGTCCGCACAGTGACTGATCCCGCACCCGAGCCGTCTCCGGAGCCGATGATCTGCTCCTCGAAGGGCTGCCAGAACGAGGCTCGGCACCGCATCGAGTGGAACAACCCGAAGATCCACACGCCGGACCGCCGCAAGACGTGGCTCGCGTGCGACGAGCATGAGCCGACCCTGCGCGAGTTCTTGGGCAAGCGCGATTTCTACCGCGAGACGCTCCCTCTCGTCGAGTAGCGCTCAGCCGCCGATGGAAGACATCGGGCGGGTCGGCTGGAGGAACGACGGGTCGTTGATGCCGTGACCCGGCAGCTTCGCAGCCATCGCGAGCATCCATCGCTCGGCCAGCTCGCCGTCGCTCGCTCCGTCGCGCAGCGGCGCCCGCAGGTCCGACTCCTCGCGGGCGAACAGGCAGTTGCGGATCTGGCCGTCGGCGGTCAGCCGGACGCGGTTGCAGTCGCCGCAGAACGGGCGGGTGACCGAGCCGATGATGCCCACGGTGTGCGGCCCGTCGTCGACCAGGAACTTCTCGGCCGGTGCCGAGCCACGCCCGTCGAGCGGCGTGAGCCGGAACTCCTCGGACAGACGCGACAACGTCTCCTCGGCGGTGACCATCTCGTCGCGCTGCCAGCCGTGCTGGGCATCGAGGGGCATCTGCTCGATGAACCGCAGCTCATAGGCGTGCTTCATACACCAGCGGAGGAGGTCGGGTGCTCCTTGGTCGTTCATGCCGCGCAGCAGCACTGCGTTGACCTTGACCGGGTCGAGGCCAGCGGCGGATGCGGCCTCGAGGCCCTCGATCACGTCATTCAGGCGGTCGCGACGCGTGATGCGCTCGAACGTCTCCGGGTCGGTGGTGTCGAGACTGATGTTGACGCGGTCGAGACCGGCGTCGGCAAGCGCTTGTGCGGTGCGCTTGAGACCGAGTCCGTTGGACGTGATGGCCGTGCGGGGTGTGGGATGCAGGGCCTTGGTGGCCGCGATGATGGCCGGCAGACCGCGGCGGAGCAGCGGCTCGCCGCCGGTGAACCGCACGTCCAGGATGCCGAGCCGCTCCACCCCGATGCGGACGAGACGGATCAGCTCGTCGTCGGTGAGCGTCTCCTCAGTGGGCATCCAGTCGAGACCCTCCGCGGGCATGCAGTACTGGCAGCGCAGGTTGCATCGGTCGGTGAGCGAGACGCGCAGATCGGTGGCTACGCGCCCGTGCTTGTCGACCAGATCCATGCCCCCAGCCTATGCGGTGCGTTCCACCCCTGGTGACCTACGGGTTCGCTGGGCGAACTACCGTCGTGTAGTGCCCAGTGACCAGCAGCGCTTCCAGCTGAGCTTCCTGCTGAGCCGACGCTGGATCGTTTTCGCGCTCTTCGTCGTCGTCCTGGCGGGAACCTGCACCCGACTGGGCTTCTGGCAGCTCGAACGTCTGGAGCACAGGCTCGACAACAACCAGGTCGTCAAACGGCATCTGTCCGCCGATCCGGTACCCCTCTTGACCGTGCTCGCACCGGGTCACAATGTGGACGAGACCACCGAGTGGACGCGCGTTCGCGCCACCGGGAGCTATGACACCGCGAACGAGGTCACGGTGAAGTTCACGACGCGTGACGGAGCACCTGGCGTGGACGTGGTGACGCCGCTGCTGATGCCGGACGGCTCGGCCGTCCTCGTCAACCGTGGATGGCTGCAGACCAAGAACACGACGGCCAGGCCGACGAACATTCCTCCTCCGCCGTCCGGCGAGGTCACCGTGATGGGATGGCTGAGATCGGACAGCGGCGCGGACGAGCAGGCGGTGCGGCCGGTCGACGGGCAGGTGCGCGCGGTGTCCAGCAAGGGCATGGAATCTGTGGTGCCGAACGAGCTCGTCGGCGGCTACCTGAACCTGCGCAGCCAGGAGCCGGCCGCCGCGACGTCGCTCGACCTCGAGCCGAAGCCCGAGCTCGGTCAGGGTCCGCACTTCTTCTACGCGCTGCAGTGGTGGTTCTTCGGCCTCCTCGCGGTGATCGGATACTTCTGGTTCGCGAGGGACGAGATGAAGGAGCGCGGGGCTAGGCCGAAGCCAGCGGCCTGATCGCGTGATGAAGGTGGAAGACGTTGTCCGGGTCGAACTCGGACTTCACCGCCGAGAGCCGTGCGTAGTTCTCCTCCCCGTAGCTGGCGCGCACCTGGTCCTCACCCGCATCCGCGACGAAGTTGAGGTAGGCCGAGCCGACGTCGTACGGCTTCAGCTCCGCGACGGAACGCCGGGTCCAGGCGATTCCACGCTCGTCGTCGCCCGGTGCCTCCCAGAGCCCGAACGGGTGCGTGACCCAGGTCGCGCCGCGATGTGTCATCGGCCAGTCCGTGGCCTGGTCGGCCACGGCGCCGCCCCACGGGATCAGCAGGTGCTGGGACGGCGAGGGCACGATCATCTCCTCTCCCTGGCGGCAGTAGAGCTCGAGCGCCTCGTCGGGCAGGCTCACGAGGTGCGAGGCCGACCAGTAGTTGCGGAAACCCGGCGGATCGTCGATGGCGCACTGGATCTCGGCGTACGGCATCTCGGCCGTCAGCCCGCCCTGCGGCTCCAGCGCGTAGATCGGCGCGAGCACGTCACGCATCTCGGCCTCGGTCCCTGCGAACACGCCGATTAGGCCGATCACGCGCTCGTTGTGGAGGTGCTCCGGGACGAACGGCTCCGGCGGTCCGGTCAAGTACGCGACACCGCCGCCGAGCTGTGTCGGCGCGCCGGCCTCGATCAAGTCGCGATACGTGCGCGCCAGCTCGGGGCCGACCTCGGACGGCCACGCGAGCAAGGCGAACGTCGAAGCGGGCAGATTGTGGAGCCTGAACACGAGACGGGTCGCGATGCCGAAGTTGCCACTCCCGCCGTGCAGCGCCCAGAACAGCTCGCTGTTCTCGTCCTCATTCGCCGTCACGACGCGGCCGTCGGCGGCGACGATCTCGACCTCGAGCAGGTTGTCGCACGCGAACCCCCACTCTCGCTCGAGCCATCCGGAACCTCCACCCAGCGTCAGGCCGGCGACACCGGTCGACGAGACGCGGCCACCGGTGGTGGCCAGCCCGTGTGCCTGCGTGGCCCGGTCGAAGTCGCGCCAGGTCGCACCGCCGGCGACCGTGGCCGTCTTCGCCTCGGGATCGACCTCGACAGCGTTCATACGCCGCATGTCGATGACGATCCCGCCGTCGATGCTGCTCGCGCCGGCGACGCTGTGGCCACCTGAGCGGATCGCGACCTCCAGTCCGTTGGCCTGCGCGTGGGCGAGTGCGGCCTGGACGTCGGCGACGGACCCGCACTGAGCAATGAGGCCGGGCCGCCGGTCGATCATGGAGTTGAAGATCGTGCGTGCGTCGTCGTATCCGTCGTCGCCCTCGCCGAGCAGAGCGCCTTTGAATCCCTCCACAGCAATGCGTTCCATCGTTCCTCCAGGAGTCCGTAGTCCCCGTGGGTCGGAACCTACTCCTTCAAACGTCCTTCAGGCGAGGCTGACGAGGTCGGCGTAGGTGTCGCTCCACAGGTCCTCGTCGCCGTCTGGGAGCAGCAGCACCCGATCGGGCTCCAGGGCCGCGACCGCGCCCTCGTCGTGCGTCACGAGGATGATGGCGCCCTCGTAGGTGCGGATCGCGGCCAGCACCTCCGCGCGGGAGGCCGGGTCGAGGTTGTTGGTGGGCTCGTCGAGCAGCAGCACGTTGGCGCTGGAGACGATCAGGCTGGCGAGGGCAAGGCGGGTCTTCTCGCCGCCCGACAGCACGCCGGCCGGCTTGGCGGTGTCGTCGCCGCTGAACAGGAACGAGCCGAGCACGCTCCGGGCCTCGGTGTCGGTGAGCGACGGGGCCGCCGACTGCATGTTCTCGAGCACCGTGCGTGAGGTGTCGAGGGTCTCGTGCTCCTGGGCGTAGTAGCCGATCTTGAGCCCGTGACCGGGCAGGACGGAGCCGGTGTCGGGGTCATCTGAGCCGCTGAGGATGCGCAGCAACGTGGTCTTGCCGGCACCGTTGAGGCCCAGTACCACAACGCGGCTCCCCCTGTCGATCGCCAGGTCGACGTCGGTGAAGATCTCGAGCGAGCCGTACGACTTGGACAGCTCGGCTGCGGTGAGCGGCGTCTTGCCGCATGGCGCCGGCTTGGGGAACTTGATGCGGGCGACCTTGTCCTGCGTACGCTCGGACTCCAGCCCGGACATCATCTTCTCGGCGCGTTTGAGCATGCTCTGCGCCGCAGCGGCCTTGGTGGCCTTCGCACGCATGCGGTTGGCCTGGTCGGTGAGCTGCTCGGCCTTCTTCACCGTGTTCGCGCGTTCGCGACGGCGGCGGCGCTCGTCGGTCTCGCGCTGCGTCAAGTACCGCTTCCAGCCCATGTTGTAGACGTCGACCTCGGCGCGGTTGGCGTCAAGATGGAGCACGCGGGTGACGGTCTGCTCGAGGAGCTCGACATCGTGGCTGATGACGACGAGCCCGCCGCGGAAGCTCGCCAGGAACCCGCGCAGCCAGACGACGGAGTCGGCGTCGAGGTGGTTGGTGGGCTCGTCGAGCAGCAGCGTGTCGGCGTCCGAGAACAGGATGCGGGCCAGCTCGATGCGGCGCCGCTGGCCACCGGACAGTGTGCTGAGCGTCTGCGCCAGCACCCGCTGCGGCAGCCCCAAGCTGGTGGCGATCGTGGCCGCCTCGGATTCGGCCGCGTAGCCGCCGCCGGCCCCGAAGTCGGCATCCGCCCGGGCGTAACGCTTCATGCCACGCTCGGCGACCTCCGGATCGCTCGACGACATCTCCTCTTCTGCCGCACGCATGCGGCGCAGGGCGTCGTCGAGGCCCCGCGCCGACAGGATGCGGTCGCGGGCGGTGATCGAGACGTCACCGATGCGGGGATCCTGGGGCAGGTAGCCGATGGTTCCCGACGAGGTGATCCGGCCGCCGGCAGGCTGTCCGTTGCCGGAGAGCATCCGGGTGAGCGTGGTCTTGCCGGAGCCGTTGCGCCCGACCAGGCCGATCTTGTCGCCCGCGGCGACGCGGAACGACACGTCGGACATCAGGAGCCGGGCGCCGAAGCGCAGCTCGACGTTCTGAACGGTGAGCATGAGGACTTTCCGGGGTAGAGGGCGAACGGGCATGACGGCCCGGACCTACATCAGCAGCGGAAACCTCATGGCAGCCAGTCTACGGACGGCAGGCGGGATGTCCGAATCGCGAGGCTGTCACCGCCGAGTCGTAGCGTGGCGCCCATGACTTCGGCGAGGTACCGCTTCACGGCGTCGTTGTGGCTCTGGAAGGACGAGAGCTCGTGGTGGTTCGTCACCCTGCCCGACGACGTGAGCGACGACATCGAGGATCGCCACGGGGCGTCCGCTGGTGGTTTCGGATCGATCAAGGTCGAGGTCACCGTGGGAGCCACGACATGGCGCACCTCGTTGTTCCCGTCGGCGGAGCAGCGCGCCTACGTGCTGCCCATGAAGAAGGCCGTACGTGCAGCCGAGGCGTTGGTGGAGGACGAGCCGTTCGATATCAGCCTGGTCTGCGTGTGAGTGTCAGCCGACATTGAAGCCGAGGGCGCGGAGCATCTCGCGGCCGTCGTCGGTGATCTTGTCCGGGCCCCACGGTGGCATCCAGACCCACTCGATGCGGAAGTCGTTGACGATGCCGTCGAGCGCGGCGCGGGTCTGGTCCTCGATCACGTCGGTGAGCGGGCAGGCCGCGGACGTGAGCGTCATGGACAGCACCGTGTTGCTGTGCTCGTCGACGTCGACGCCGTAGACGAGGCCGAGGTCGACGACGTTGATGCCCAGTTCGGGATCGACGACGTCCTTCATCGCCTCGAAGACGTCTTCCTCGGTGGTCGCCGAGCCGGCCGGCGAGGCGGCAGCCTCGAGGTCGACGTCGGGCAGGTCGCTGTGGTCGGTGGTCATCGGTTCTCCCCTTGGTCGGCGGTGGAGGGTTCGGAGCTGAGGGCTTGTGCGGTGGCGTCCTTCCAGGCCATCCACGACAGCAGGGCACACTTGACGCGGGCCGGGAACTTCGCGACGCCGGCGAAGGCGACGCCGTCCTCGAGGCGATCCTCGTCGGGCTCCACCTGGCCCCGGCCCTGCATGAGTTCGGTGAAGTCGTCGAGCAGGCCCATCGCCTCGGGCACGCTCCGGCCGATGACGAGGTCGTTGAGGACCGAGGCGGACGCCTGGCTGATCGAGCAGCCCTCGGCTGCGTAGGAGACGTCGGCGACGTGGTCGCCGTCGAGGTGCACGCGCAGCGTGATCTCGTCGCCGCAGGTCGGGTTCACGTGGTGTACCTCGGCCTCGTACGGCTCGCGGAGTCCGCGTCCGTGCGGGTTCGTGTAGTGGTCCAGGATGATCTCCTGGTACAGCGAGTCGACGTCCATGTTGCCCCCTCCCATCAGCTCAGTCCTCAGGCTCCGAAATAGGTCTTCGTGTGATGCAACGCATCGACGAGCGCATCTATGTCCGATGTCGTCGTGTACAGGTAGAACGACGCCCGCGTGGTGGACTGCACGCCGAACCGCTGGTGTGCCGGTTTCGCGCAATGGTGCCCCGCTCGCACAGCGACCCCCCGAGAGTCGAGCAGCTGGGCGACGTCGTGCGGGTGCACACCTTCGAGCGTGAAGCTGACCGCTCCCCCGCGGTCGACGGCCTCCTTCGGGCCGATGACCGTGAGTCCGTCGATCTCCTGCATGTGGCCGAGCGCGTACGCGGTGATCGCATGTTCGTGGGCGGCCACGTTCTCCATGCCGATCGCGCCGAGGTAGTCGGTGGCCGCGCCGAGGCCGACGGCCTGGGCGATCGGCGGGGTGCCGGCCTCGAACCGTGACGGCGGCGGCGCGAACGTGGAGCGCTCCATCGTGACGGTCTCGATCATCTCGCCACCGCCGAGGAACGGCGGAAGCTCGGCGAGCAGGTCGTGACGGCCCCACAGGACGCCGATGCCCGTGGGTCCGACCATCTTGTGACCGGTGAAGGCGACGAGGTCGGCACCAAGCGCGGACACGTCGACCGGCAGCTGCGGAACGGCTTGCGACGCGTCGACCACGACGAGGGCGCCCGCCTCGTGGGCGCGACGGATGACGGGCTCGAGCGGGTTGATGGTGCCGAGCATGTTCGAGACCCACGTGAGTGAGACGACCGCGGTGCGTTCCGTGATGAGCTCGTCGAGCTGGTCGAGGTCGAGGCGACCTTCGTCGGTGATGCCGAACCAGCGGAGCGTCGCGCCGGTGCGCTCGGTGAGGAGCTGCCACGGCACGATGTTGGAGTGGTGCTCCATCTCGGTGATGACGACGTCGGTGCCTTCGCCGACTCGTCCGGCGTCTCCGAGCACGCGAGCAACGAGGTTGAGTGCCTCGGACGCGTTCTTGGTGAACACGACCTCCTCACGGCGGTTCGCACCGATGAAGCCAGCGACCTTGGTGCGTCCGTCCTCGAACGCCCCGGTGGCCTCGGCGCCCAGCTGGTGCATGGCGCGCGCAACGTTGGCGTTGTGCTGCCGGTAGTGCTCATCGAGCGCGTCGATGACGGCCGACGGCTTCTGCGACGTGTTGGCGCTGTCGAGGTAGACCAGCGGCAGGTCGCCGGACATCCGACGCGCCAGGATCGGGAAGTCCTCCCGGATCCTGGTCACGTCGTAGGTGGCCGGCTCTGCGATGGTCATGACAGTGTCCTCACGCTTGGGCGGCCGCCTTCACGTACTTGTCATAGCCCTCGGCCTCGAGCTGGTCGGCGAGCTCGCGTCCGCCCTGCTCGGCGACTCGTCCGGCCACGAACACGTGCACGAAGTCGGGCTTGATGTACTGCAGGATCCGCGTGTAGTGCGTGATCAGCAGCAGACCCTTGTCGGCCTGTGCGGTGTAACGGTTGACGCCGTCGGCCACGATGCGCAGGGCGTCGATGTCGAGGCCGGAATCGGTCTCGTCGAGCACGGCGAACTTGGGGTTGAGCAGCTCGAGCTGGGCGATCTCGTGGCGCTTCTTCTCGCCGCCGGAGAATCCCTCGTTGACGCTGCGCTGCGCGAACTCGGGGTCGAGGTCGACTCCCTCGAGTGCCGTGTTGACGTCCTTGATCCACGTGCGGAGCTTGGGCGCCTCGCCGTCGAGGGCGGTCTTGGCAGTGCGCAGGAAGTTCGCGACGGAGACGCCGGGCACCTCGACCGGGTACTGCATCGCGAGGAACAGACCGGCACGGGCGCGGGCATCGACGGTCATGCCGAGGATGTCCTGACCGTCGAGCGTCACCGACCCCTGCGTGATCTTGTACTTGGGGTGACCGGCGATCGAGTAGGCCAGCGTGGACTTGCCCGAGCCGTTCGGGCCCATGATGGCGTGCACCTCGCCGGAGTTGACCGTGAGGTCGACGCCGCGAAGGATCACCTTCTCACCGTCGTCGGTGTTGACGGAGACGTGCAGGTCCTTGATGTCCAGGGTGGTCATGCGTTCAGCTCCTGTTTCGGGGAAATGTCGACCATCACGGTGTCGCCGTCGATGGTCGTGGGGTAGGTCTGTACCGGCTCGGTGGCCGGGAGGTTGACGGGCTTGCCGGTGCGCAGATCGAAGCGCGAGCCATGCAGCCAGCACTCGATCTCGCAGCCCTCGACCTCTCCTTCTGAGAGGGGGATGGCCGCGTGCGAGCACTCGTCGATGACGGCGTAGACGACGTCACCATCACGCACCAGCGCGAGCTCGACGCCGTCGACCTCGACGGCGATGGCTCCGCCGTCGGGGACATCCGCCAGAGCGGCGGCCTGTACGAACACCATCAGAGCCGTCCGACGTGCTCGGCCAGCTCGTCCTCGATGGCCGCGACGAGCCGTTCCTGCAGCTCGGGTACACCGATGCGCCGGATGATGTCGTTGAAGAAGCCGTGCACGACGAGTCGACGTGCTTCTTCCTCCACGATGCCGCGGCTCATCAGGTAGAACAGGTGCTGGTCGTCGAAACGGCCGGTGGTGGAGGCGTGACCCGCTCCCTCGATCTCGCCGGTCTCGATCTCCAGGTTGGGCACCGAGTCGGCGTGGGCGCCGTCGGTGAGCACGAGGTTGTCGTTCTGCTCGAACGTGTCGATGCCCTCGGCGATCTTGCGGATGAGCACGTTGCCGATCCAGACCGTGTGGGCATCCTGACCCTGCAGCGCGCCCTTGTAGTCGACGTTGCTGCGGGTGTGCGGCGCCGTGTGGTCGACGAACAGGCGGTGTTCCATGTGCTGACCGGCGTCGGCGAAGTAGACGCCGAACATCTCGACGCTGCCGCCGGTGCCGACGTAGTCGGCCGAGGTGCTGGCGCGCACGATGTCGCCGCCGAGCGTCACCGTGACGTGCTTGAGCGAGGCGTCGCGACCCACGCGAGAGTGCTGGTTGACGACGTGCACGGTGTCGTCGGCCCAGTCGTGCACCGTGACGAACGTCAGCTCGGCGCCGTCCTCCAGAACGACCTCGATGTTCTCGGCCCAGGTGGCCGAGCCCGAGTAGTCGACGACCACGACGGACTTGCTGAAGGCGCCGGCACGGACGAGCAGCTGGCCGGCGGTCGCGGGCTCGACGTCGCCGCCCTTGATGCGCACCGTGGTGGGCACGTCGAGGACGGAGTCCTTCGGGATGGTGACCTCGAAGACCGATGTGGCCGCGTCCCAGGCGCGAGCCGACACGCGGTCGACAGGCACGTAGCCGGAGGCTCCGCGGGCGGAGTCGGCGACCGGTACGGAGCTGGCCGTCACGCCTGGCGCGGTGTCGACCTCAACGGTGAAGTTGTCACCGACAAGCGGCGTGTCCTGGTGCAGGCCGCGGAGTCGCTTGAGCGGGGTGAAACGCCAGATCTCCTCCAGGCCCGTGGGCACGACGTGGTCGTCGACCACGAAGGAGCCCTTAGGGTGGAGGTGCGATTCAACGTGGTCGAGTTCGAGGGCTTCGACGACGGTCAACCGACCGCTCCTTCCATTTGCAGCTCGATGAGCCGGTTGAGCTCGAGGGCGTACTCCATCGGGAGCTCCTTCGCGATCGGCTCGATGAAGCCACGGACGATCATCGCCATGGCCTCGTCCTCCTCCATGCCTCGGGACATGAAGTAGAAGAGCTGGTCGTCGCTGAGCTTGGAGACGGTGGCCTCGTGGCCGAGGGTGACGTCGTCCTCGCGGACGTCGACGTACGGGTACGTGTCAGAGCGGCTGATCTGGTCGACCAGCAGCGCGTCGCACTTGACCGTGCTGGCGGATCCGTAGGCGCCGTCGTTCACCTGCAGCAGGCCGCGGTAGGACGTGCGTCCGCCGCCGCGGGCCACCGATTTGCTCAGGATGGAGCTCGAGGTGTGTGGTGCGCAGTGCACCATCTTGGCGCCGGCGTCCTGGTGCTGGCCCTCGCCGGCGAAGGCGACGGACAGCGTCTCGCCACGAGAGTGCTCGCCCATGAGGTAGACGGCCGGGTACTTCATGGTGACCTTGGAGCCGATGTTGCCGTCGACCCACTCCATCGTGCCACCCTCCTCGCAGGTGGCGCGCTTGGTGACGAGGTTGTAGACGTTGTTCGACCAGTTCTGGATGGTCGTGTAGCGCACCCGGGCGTTCTTCTTGACGATGATCTCGACGACCGCGGAGTGCAGCGAGTCGCTGGAGTAGATCGGAGCCGTGCAGCCCTCGACGTAGTGCACGTAGGAGCCCTCGTCGGCGATGATCAGCGTCCGCTCGAACTGACCCATGTTCTCGGTGTTGATGCGGAAGTACGCCTGCAGCGGGATGTCGACGTGGACGCCCGGGGGCACATAGATGAACGAGCCGCCGGACCACACCGCCGAGTTGAGTGCGGAGAACTTGTTGTCGCCGACCGGGATGACCGTCGTGAAGTACTCCTGGAAGATCTCCGGGTGCTCCCGGAGTGCGGTGTCGGTGTCGAGGAAGAGCACACCCTGCTCCTCGAGGTCCTCACGGATCGAGTGGTAGACGACCTCGGACTCGTACTGCGCGGCGACGCCGGCGACGAGTCGCTGCTTCTCGGCCTCGGGGATGCCGAGCTTGTCGTAGGTGTTCTTGATGTCCTCGGGAAGGTCTTCCCAGCTGGTGGCCTGCTTCTCGCTGGACCGGACGAAGTACTTGATGTTGTCGAAGTCGATGGTGCCGAGGTCGGCGCCCCACGTGGGCAGCGGCTTGCGGCCAAAGAGGCGCAGGCCCTTGAGACGCAGGTCGAGCATCCACTCCGGCTCGTCCTTGAGCGCCGAGATGTTGCGGACGACGTCCTCGTTGAGACCGCGGGCCGCGATGGAACCGGCTTCGTCGGAGTCGGCCCATCCGAAGGCGTAGCGGCCGACGTCCTTGAGGCCGGGGTTCGCCTCCTCGACGGCGTTGGTGACGGGAGTCTCGGACGTGGTCGTCATGAGGGCAACCTCTCTGCAGCGGACTTCTTGGACGTTTGGTGTGGCAAATGCGTGGTGCAGATGCCGTCGCCGTTGGCGATGGTCGCCAGACGTTGGACATGCGTGCCGAGGAGGCGAGAGAACATCTCGGTCTCGGCCTCGCACAGGTGGGGGAACTCGCCGGCCACGTGGGCGACCGGGCAGTGGTGCTGGCAGATCTGCTCACCGGAAGCGGCCGCGTCGACCGTGGCGGCGTACCCGTCGCCCGTGAGTGCCTCGGCCAGGACGGCGGCTCGGTCTTGCGGCTCGGCGGCGTCGATGAGGGGACGGACTCGGTCCTCGAAGGCGGCCAGACGCTGTCGGGCGAAGGCCGACACCGCGTCGTCTCCCCCGGACTGCTGGACGAATCGGAGGGCATCGGTGGCGAGCGTGTCGTACGCATGACCGAAGTGGTCGCGACCAGTGTCGGTGATGACGAAGACCTTGGCGGGACGGCCGCGTCCTCGGGGCCCATGAACGCGCGGCTCGCGTGCCTCGAGCACGCCGTCGGCGAGCAGCAAATCGAGATGACGGCGTACGGCCGCGGGAGTCAGGCCCAGGCGCTCGGCCAGCGCAGCAGCCGTCGACGGACCGTTCTCCATGATCGTGGTGGCCACGCGCTCACGGGTGGGTGCGTCGTCGACGATCGGCGACGTCTCCTCTGCCCGCATGTTTTTCACAACACCAGTGTGCCGTTATTGTTTCCCCACATCAACAAAGGTGAGCCTAACCCGCCACACCTACCGCGAGTGGCGCAAATTCGTCGCATTCGTCAACGAAAGGCGGCGAATCTGCGCCACTCGGCGGGCAATTTGCGCCACTCGCGCAACTAGGCTGACGCCATGGCGTCGAAGGCTGCAGCGGTGGAGGTCGACGCCGGTGGGCGTCAGGTACGGGTATCGAGCCCCGATCGGGTGATCTTCCCGGCATCAAAGCTGGGTGGCGACGTCACGAAGCTGGAGGTCGTCGAGTACTACGTGGCCGTCGCCGACGGCATCGTGCGGGCGCTGCGCGACCGGCCAGTCTCCCTGGAACGGTGGCCCAAGGGCGTGCTGCCCGGAATGAAGCTCACCGCGCGCGACGCCACCCACGGACGCGGTCCGCAGGGCGACGCGTTCTACCAGAAGCGCCTCATGCGCGGCATGCCTGAATGGGCCAAGTCGGTCCGGGTGCACTTCCCGTCCGGGCGGCGGGCCGACCAGCTCTGCCCCGACCACGTCGCCGCCGTGGCTTGGGCGGCCCAGATGGGCGCGATCACGTTCCACCCCTGGCCGGTTCGATCCACCGACGTCGACCGGCCCGACGAGCTTCGCATCGACCTCGACCCGCACGGCACCACCTCGTTCGTCGACGCCGTCCGCGTGGGCGGTGCCGTCAAGGAACTGCTCGACGAGGTCCGCATCGCCGGCTTCCCGAAGACGAGCGGCAAGAACGGCGTGCACGTCTACATCCGCATCGAACCGAAGTGGACGTTCACCGACGTCCGCCACTCCGCCATCGCCTTGGGCCGCGAGCTCGAGCGCCGCACCGACGGAGTCACCACGGCGTGGTGGAAGGAGGAGCGCGGCGACAACATCTTCGTCGACGTCAACCAGAACTGCCGCGACCGCACGATCGCGTCCGCCTACAGCCTCCGCCCGAAGGAGGGCGGTCCGGTCTCGACCCCCGTCACCTGGGACGAGCTGGCCGACCTCGACGACCCGAACGAGTTCAATCTCCGCACAGTGCCGGCCCGCCTTGCGTCAGTCGGTGACGCACACGCCGCCATCGACGACGTGCACCACTCACTTGAGCCGCTGCTCGACTGGTGGAAGCGCGACCTCGAGAACGGCCTGACGGACATGCCCTACCCGCCCGAGTACCCGAAGATGCCGGGCGAGCCGAAACGGGTCCAGCCGAGCCGTTCTCGCAGCGATACGAGTGGAAACATCATGTAGCTGTCGTGGCGTACCCACAGCTCCGCCCCGGCGAGGTCGACAAGCGCACGCAACGGCGGAATGGTGGACGTCGAAGGCAGACGTCCTTGAAGGGAGCCTCTGATGTCCAGCCCGTACCCAGCGATCGCCATGTTGTCGCGTGCACTCGACCAGACCGGCGACGTGCTCGCGGCGATACGCCGTGACCAGCTGTCCGATCCCACGCCGTGCGCCGACTGGGATGTCGCCCACCTGATCGGCCATGTCCTCGGCGCTCCCGCACGATTCGCCGAGGCAGCGCGAGGTGGCGAAGCCGACTGGTCGGCCGCACCGAAGCCGGTCAGCAGCAACTCGGTCACACAGTTCCGCTCGGAGGCGGACGACCTGATCCACACCTGGCACCAGCGGGGCGACCAAGCCGAGGCCGGGTCGGTCGACTGGCAGACTGCGGAGTTCGCCGTCCACACCTGGGATCTGGTGAAGGCGACCGGCCAGAACCGCAAACTGGATCCGGAGGTCGCCGAGCGGGGCCTGGCTTTCATGACGCAGGGGCTCACGCCGGAGAACCGGGAGCCGGCGTTCGATCCCGAGGTCGAGGTTCCCGAGGACGCCGACCCCTACGACCGCCTCGCCGCCTTCGCGGGGCGACACATACCTACCTCATGACGTCGGCGAGGTCGTAGCCGACGACCTGCTCGAGCTGCGCGTAGCCGCACGACTCGGGCTCGCGGTCGTCGCGCCACCGCTTGAACTGCGCGGTGTGGCGGAAGCGGTCGCCCTCCATGTGCTCGTAGCCCACCTCGACGACGCGTTTCGGCGCGAGCGGCACGAAGGAGAGGTCCTTGGTGCCGGTCCAGCGGCTCTGACCGCCTGGCAGACGCCCGCTGGCCTGGGCGGCCTCGTCCTGCCACGCACCCCACGGGTGATCGGCGAACTCGACCCGCAGCGGGTCGAGCTCCTCGAGCAGCTCCGCCCGCCGCGCCTCGGAGAACGACGCGCACACGCCGACGTGCTGTAGCCGGCCATCGTCCGCGTACAGCCCCAGCAGCATCGACCCGAGCAGCGGCCGCTCGGGCGTCGACGTCTTGTGCAGGCGGTACCCGGCCACGACGACGTCGGCGGTGCGGGAGTGCTTGATCTTGAGCATCGTGCGTCCGTTCGGCGCGTACGGCCCGTCGAGCCTCTTGGCCACGACTCCGTCGAGGCCCGCACCCTCGAACTGGTCGAACCACTCCTCGGCCTCAGCCGCATCGAGCGTGCGACGCGTGACGTGCACGGGCGCCGACGCGCCGGCCATTACCCTCTCCAACCGCTCGCGGCGGGCTGAGAACGCCGCGTCGAGGAGCGACTCGTCATCGATGGCGATCAGGTCGAAGGCCACCAGGCTGGCCGGCGTCTGCTCGGCCAGCAGGTTGACCCGAGACTCCGCGGGGTGGATGCGCTGGCTCAAAGAGTCGAAGTCGAGTCGACCATCAATCGCGATCACGATCTCCGCGTCGACCACAATCCGCTCCGGCAGGTTGTCCTTCACCGCCGCAACGACGTCGGGGAAGTAGCGCGTCAGCTCCTTGGTCGACCGGCTGGCGATGACGACATCGTCGCCGTCGCGGAAGACGATGGCCCGGAATCCGTCCCACTTCGGCTCGTACGAAAACCCGCCCTCCACCGAGTCCGCAGCGGGAACCCCCTTCACCGACTTCGCGAGCATCGGCCGCAGCGGGGGCATCACCGGCAGGTCCATGAAAGCCAGCATTTCACGTGGCTCCTCCGAGATGCGCCGAATAATCGTTCGGGCCATCCTGAGGGCAACGACATGGTGTCGTCTGATTCGAGAAGGAGCTCATCGTGATCGTCCTCGGTGTGATTCTGGTGATCTTGGGCGCGGTGCTCAATGTTCCGATCCTCTACACGATCGGTGCCATCTTGCTGATCGTCGGCGTAGTCCTCTGGGTCCTCGGCTCGATGGGCCGCGGGGTGGGGGGCAGACCCCACTACTACTGAGCCGGACATCGGCTGACGCATGAACCGGTGGCCGTAGCCGAATCTCCTACACTGAGCGGGTGAGTCAACCCGCCGTCGAGGTCCACGACCTCGAGATGCGCTACGGCCCCACCACCGCAGTCGACGGCCTGTCGCTTACAGTCGCCCCGGGCCAGGTCACCGCGATCCTCGGTCCCAACGGAGCGGGCAAGACCACGACCATCGAGACCTGCGAGGGATTTCGACGTCCTCACGGCGGCTCCGTGCGAGTGCTCGGCCTCGACCCCATCGCGGACGCTCGGGAGCTACGCCCCCAGGTCGGCGTCATGCTTCAGTCCGGCGGGGCATGGTCGGGCGTGAGGGCTGACGAGATGCTGCGCCACATGGCGTCGTTGCATGCCCATCCCCTCGACGTCGGGGCGCTCGTCGCCCGCCTCGGACTCGGTTCGTGCGGGCGCACCCCCTACCGGCGCCTGTCCGGTGGCCAGCAGCAGCGGTTGAGCCTCGCCATGGCGGTCATCGGGCGCCCGCGCCTGCTGTTCCTCGACGAGCCAACCGCGGGCCTCGATCCCCAGGCTCGCCGCGCCACCTGGAACCTCATCGACGAGATGCAGTCCGACGGAGTCACCACGGTGCTCACCACTCATTTCATGGACGAGGCGGAGGTGCTGTCCGACCAGGTCCACATCGTCGATTCCGGCAAGGTCATCGCCTCCGGTTCCCCGGCCGAGCTCTCTCAGTCCGGCGCTAAGAACACGGTCCGATTCACGGCCCGTCCCGGGCTGGACGTCGACGCCTTGATGCTGGCCCTCCCCCACGACACGAAGGTCGACGAGACACAGCCTGGCCACTACGTCATCGCCGGCGACGTCGACCCCGAGCTGCTGGCGACCCTCACGGCGTGGTGTGCCGGACAGGGTGTGCTTGCCGAGTCGGTGCTCGTGGAGCGTCAGACCCTGGAGGACCGGTTCCTCGAGCTCACCGGGAAGGCGCTTCGATGATCCTCGACCTGTCCCCACGGCCGGGCGCCGCGACGAAGAGCGAGATGCTGAAGGCGCAGACCGTCATGGAGCTTCGGCTGCTTTCTCGCAACGGTGAGCAGCTGCTGCTGACCTTGGTCATCCCGTTGCTGCTCCTGGTCCTCGGAACCCGCTCCGACCAGATCGTCGATCTCGGCCCTGGCCGTCCGATCGACATCATCACGCCCGGTGTACTCGCGCTGGCCGTGCTGTCGACGTCATTCACGTCCCTCGCCATCGCCACCGGTTTCGAGCGACGCTACGGCGTGCTCAAGCGGCTCGGCGCGACTCCGCTCCCCCGCTGGGGGCTGTTGATCGGCAAGATCGGCGCCGTCCTGCTCGTCGAGCTCGTCCAGCTCCTGCTGCTTACGGTGGTGGCGATGCTCGTGGGGTGGGACCCCTCGGGTGGCGTGGCGGCGGTCGGCTGGCTGATACTCCTGGCCCTGCTCGGCACGGCCGCCTTCGGATCGCTCGGGCTGCTCATCGCAGGAACCCTGCGCGCCGAGGCGACACTGGCCGTCGCCAACCTCGTCTACGTGATGTTGCTCGTCGGTGGCGGTCTCATCGTCCCGCTCGAGCGTTACCCCGGACCCACCCATCGCGCACTCGAGCTGCTGCCCTCCGGTGCGCTCGGACAGGGGCTGCGCGACGCGTTCAACGGTGTCTCCCCCGGCCTGCTGCCGGTGGTCGTGCTGCTGGTGTGGGCGCTCGGCGCCGGCGTCCTCACCGCAAGGACGTTCCGATGGGAGTGAAGTCGGCCCTCCTCTCGCCGGATCGCGTGACCGTCGAGCGATGGGCGTGGGCATCGGTCGTCGCCAACACGGTCATCGTGCTCACCGGTGGCCTGGTACGGCTCACCGGCTCCGGCCTCGGCTGCCCCAGCTGGCCGCGCTGCACGGACGAGTCGTTCGTGCCGCACCGCGAGCTCGGTATCCACGGCGTGATCGAGTTCGGCAACCGCATGCTCACCTACGCGCTCGTCGCCGTCGCGATCGGAACGCTCATCGCCATCTGGAGGTGGGCCGGGGCGACGCCATTCACCCGGCGGCTCGCGGTCGTGCTGGCACTCGGCATCCCGTTCCAGGGCGTCATCGGCGGCATCACAGTGCTCACCGATCTCAACCCATGGATCGTCTCGCTCCACCTGCTGCTCTCGATGGCGCTCATCGTGGGCTCGGTGCTACTCGTCGTCCGTGTTCGACCCGAGGCCGCAACACCTGTTCCGGCCCGATCGGTCGCGCTCAGCCAAGTCACGTTCGCCGTGCTGGTCGTGGTCGTCTATCTCGGCACCATGGTCACGGGCAGCGGTCCGCACGCCGGCGACGCCAGCTCTCCGCGCAACGGACTCGACCCGCACGTGATGAGCCACGTTCACGCAGCCGGCGTCTACGTGCTGCTGGCCCTGACCCTCGCCACGATCGTCGTGCTGCGCGGAACTGCTGCCGTACGCTTCGCGTTCCTGCTCCTGGCCGTCGAGCTCCTGCAAGTCACCATCGGCCTCGTGCAGTACCTCACCGATCTGCCCGTCGCGCTCGTGGCAGCCCACCTGGTGGGTGCCGCGATCCTGGTGGCCTCGGGGGCGCGCCTCGTGCTGGCGGTCCGGTCAGCCGCGAAGGTGGATGAGCGTCCACTCGCCACCCAAAGCGGTGACTCTGCGTCCACTCAACTGCGCTGACTGGACGTAGAGTCACCGCCCGCGACGGCCTCAGGTCGGTGCATGGCGCGGCAGCCTTCGGCGTCCGGATCGGAGTCGTCGAGCACGAAGCCGCAACGTTCGTACAGGCGGATCGCGGTCTCGTTGCCGTCGAGCACCCGCAACCACAGGGGCCGGCCGGCAGCAGCGGCGATCACCCGTCCGACGAGTGCACGGCCGACGCCGTGCCCGCGTGCCGATGGGGCAACCCACATGGAGATCAGCTGCTGGCCGTCGTCGTCATCGTTGGGCCGGATCGCGACCAGGCCCACGGGTGCGGCCCCGTGCTCAGCCACGAAGCAAGCGCCGGGCGCGGCCAGACGAGCGCGCCAGTTGCCCTCGCGGTCCTGTTCGCCGGTCCAGCGCTCGACCGACGCCGCAAAGGCCTGCGGGTCCTCCAGGAGCGAGCGCTGACGGAGCAGGCGCCAGACCACCCAGTCGTCGGGGCCGACCTCGCGGACCCGCATCGTCACCCCGGCTTCGAGCGACCAGTCGCCACTCGAGGTGCTCATGCGGGACGGAGCCGGTCGGTGGGAACCGACAGCGTGACGCGCTCGACCATGTCCACGGGGCGTCCGACCACCAGGGCGAAGTCGGCGTCGCTCACCACGACGTGGTCGGCGTCCACCTCGACGATCACGACCCGCTGGTCGGAACCGTCGTCGCGGCGGAGCAGCCACGGCTCGGCCAGGTAGGACAGGCCGGCGTCTTCGAGCATGTCCTCGGCAGCGAACCGGTCAATGGCCGCACCGATCGGGTGGCCGACCAGGTTGACGGGGACGACGAGGCCGCTCTCGTCCGCCACAAGGTAGCCGATGAGCTCGCCATCGTCGCGGTGGTAGGGCTGCCAATCGGCGGGGATCACCGGAGGAAGGGGTCGGCGGCCGCGGCCACGAAGAGCAGCGCGAGGTAGGCGTTGGAGAGATGGAACAGGCGCATCGGCTTGATGACCGACAGCTCCTCGCTGTCGTGCGAGCGAGTGCGGAGGTCGTAGGCCTCGACGAGGAACACGATGCCGAGGACGATCGCGACGCCGGGGTAGAACCAGCCGGTGACGGCCACCGGCCACAGGGCGATCGACGTGAGGACCATGATCCAGGAGTAGGTGACGATCTTCTGCGCGACCTCGCGCGAGGAGGCCACCGACGGGAGCATCGGGACGCCGGCGGCGGCGTAGTCGTCGCGGTACCGCATGGCCAGGGCCCAGAAGTGGGGCGGCGTCCAGAAGAAGACCACGACGAACAGGACGACCGGCGCCCACGCGAGCTCGCCCGTGACCGCTGTCCAGCCGATCAGCGCCGGGAAGCAGCCCGCCGCTCCGCCCCAGACGATGTTCTGGGTGGTCCGTCGCTTCAGGATCATCGTGTAGCCGACGACGTAGAACACGTTGGCGGCGAGCGCGAGCCCGGCCGAGAGCCAGTTGACGAGCACCCCGAGCCAGAGCGTGGAGACGACACCCAGCACCAGGCCGAACACCAGGGCGGCGCTGGTCGAGACCTGGTGCCGTGGCAGCGGGCGACGCGCGGTGCGGCGCATCTTGGTGTCGATGTCGGCGTCGAAGACGCAGTTGAGGGCGTTGGCGCTGCCGGCCGACAAGGTGCCACCGACGACCGTGGCAATCACCAGCCACAGCGGCGGGACGCCCTGGGCCGCGAGGAACATGACCGGCACGGTGGTGAGCAGCAGCAGCTCGATGATGCGTGGCTTCATCAGCGCCACATAGGCACCGACAACCCCCGTGAACGTGGTGCGGGACGACGCCTCGAGGGACCCCTGGGCCAACGGCGTCTCGAGTGCACTCACGGGGGCGAGTCTAATCCCACGGCTAGTAGGGTCGGAGCGACGGCACGACGAGGTCGTCGAGGCGACCTCCACGACGAGAGATCAGGAGCCCTGCGTGAGCTCGGCAACCCCCGCACTGGACTGGAACAAGCTCGACGACACCGCGGTGGACACCGTCCGTCTGCTGGCTGCCGACGCCGTGCAGAAGACCGGCAACGGCCATCCCGGCACCGCGATGAGCCTCGCTCCCGCCGCCTACCTGCTGTACCAGAAGATCATGCGGCACGATCCCGCCGATCCGCTCTGGCCAGGACGGGACCGGTTCGTGCTGTCGTGCGGGCACTCCAGCCTCACGCAGTACATCCAGCTCTTCCTCGCCGGCTACCCGATGACGCTCGACGACCTCAGGAGCCTGCGCACCTGGGGCAGCCAGACGCCGGGGCACCCGGAGCACCACCACACGCCTGGTGTGGAGGTCACGACCGGACCCCTCGGCCAGGGTGTCGGCAACGCCGTGGGCATGGCGATGGCCGCTCGGCGCGAGCGTGGCCTGCTCGACCCCGACACCGCCGAGGGCGAGAGCGTCTTCGACCACCAGGTCTACGTGTTCGCGTCCGACGGCGACCTCCAGGAGGGCGTGGCGTCGGAGGCGTCGTCGCTGGCCGGCCACCAGCGGCTCGGCAACCTCACCGTTCTGTACGACTCCAACCAGATCTCCATCGAGGACGACACCGACGTCGCGTTCAGCGAGGATGTCGCCCAGCGCTACGAGGCCTACGGCTGGCACGTGCAGACCGTCGACTGGACGAAGGGCGGCAAGGGCTACGACGAGGACGTGGTGGCACTGCACCGGGCCTACGCGGCCGCCCGTGAGGTCACCGACCGGCCCAGCCTCATTGTCCTGCGCACCATCATTGCTTGGCCGGCCCCCACGGCGCAGAACACCGGGGCTGCGCACGGCTCGGCGCTCGGCGCCGACGAGGTCGCCGCCACCAAGAAGGAGCTCGGCTTCGACCCCGACGAGTCGTTCGTCGTCGCCAACGACGTGCTCACCCAGACGCGGGAGGCCCGCGAGCGTGGCGCGCGCGTCCATGCGGAGTGGCAGGAGCGGTTCGACGCCTGGAGTTCGGCGAACAGCGAGGCCAAGGCCCTGCTCGAACGGATCACGTCCCGCGCCCTGCCGCCGGGATGGGACGCCGACCTGCCGACCTACCCCGCCAACCAGAAGGGTGTCGCCACCCGAAAGGCGTCCGGCGAGTTCCTCAGCGCTGCCGCAGCCCACCTGCCCGAGCTGTGGGGCGGTTCGGCCGACCTCGCCGGCTCCAACAACACCACCCCGGATGGTGAGCCGTCGTTCATCCCGCCCGACCGCTCCACCAAGGAGTTCCAGGGCGACTGGTACGGACGGGTGCTGCACTTCGGCATCCGCGAGCACGGCATGGGCGCGATCCTCAACGGCATCGCCCTGCACGGACCCACCCGGCCGTACGGCGGCACGTTCTTGGTGTTCAGCGACTACATGCGGCCTTCCGTTCGGCTCGCCGCACTGCAGGAGCTGCCCGTCACCTACGTGTGGACCCACGACTCCATCGGCCTCGGCGAGGACGGCCCCACCCACCAGCCGGTCGAGCACCTGGCGGCGCTGCGGGCCATCCCCGGTCTCGACGTCGTCCGCCCAGCCGACGCCAACGAGACGGTGGCCGCCTGGCGGACCCTGCTCGGCATCACCAACCGCCCGGTGGCGCTCACGCTCAGCCGGCAGAACGTGCCGACGTTCCCGCGGGGCAGCGGTGGGTTCGCCGACGCCGACGGCGTCGCCCGAGGCGCGTACGTTCTGCTCGACTCAGACCGGGAACCGGACGTCGTGATCGTCGCCACCGGTTCGGAGGTGCAGCTCGCCGTCGAGGCCCGCGAGACGTTGGCCGCCGATGGCGTCCAGGCTCGCGTCGTGTCGATGCCGTGTCGCGAGTGGTTCGAGCAGCAGGACGTCGCCTATCGCAACACCGTCATCCCGCCGTCGGTCCGCGCCCGCGTGTCGATCGAGGCCGGCGTGTCATTCGGATGGCGCGACGTCGTGGGCGACGCCGGACGCATCGTGAGCCTCGAGCACTACGGCGCCTCCGCCGACTACGCCACCCTGTACGACCAGTTCGGCATCACCGCGAGCGCCGTCGTCGTCGCCGCGCACGAGTCGATCGCTGCCGCCACGTCCGCCGAGCCCGTCGGGTTCCACGCGCGGCCGGCCGGACCGGTCGGACCCGGAGACAACGTGGACGCACCCGGCTGACCGACAACTCACCCCCGAGCGAAGGAGACCCATGAACGACCGCCTACAAGCCCTCACCGATGCCGGCGTGTCGATCTGGCTGGACGACCTCTCCCGCGAGCGCATCGTGTCCGGCGGACTTGCCGAGCTCGTCGAGTCGTCCGGGGTCGTGGGCGTCACCACGAACCCGACGATCTTCGCGAGCGCGCTATCCGACGGCGAGCTGTACGCCGACCAGATCGGCGAGCTCAAGGAGTCGGGTGCAGGCGTCGACGCCGCCGTCTTCGAGCTCACCACCACCGACGTACAACGCGCCTGCGACGTCCTACGCGATGTTTACGACGCCACCGACGGCGTCGACGGGCGGGTGTCCATCGAGGTCGACCCCGGCGCGGCTCGCGACACCGATCACACGGTGGAGCTGGCCCAGAAGCTGTGGCAGCGCGTCAATCGTCCGAACCTCTTCATCAAGATCCCGGCCACCGAGGAGGGGCTGCCCGCGATCACGGCGACCATCGCGAACGGCATCAGCGTCAACGTCACGCTGATCTTCTCGCTCGACCGCTATCGCGGCGTCATGGACGCCTACCTTGCGGGGCTCGAGCAGGCGGCAGAGAACGGGCACGACCTGGGCTCGATCCAGTCGGTCGCGTCGTTCTTCGTCAGCCGCGTCGACACCGAGGTCGACAAGCGGCTCGGTGACGATCATCCGCTGCGTGGCAAGGCGGCCATCGCCAACGCTCGCCTGGCGTACGAGGCCTTCGAGGCGGTGGCCCGATCACCGCGGTTCCAGGACCTCACGGCGAAGGGTGCCAACCCGCAGCGACCGCTGTGGGCCTCCACCGGCGTCAAGGATCCCGCCTACCCGGACACCATGTACGTCACCGAGCTCGTCGTCGCCGCCACCGTCAACACCATGCCCGAGAAGACGATGGACGCCTTCGCCGAGCACGGGGAGATCAGAGGCGACACGGTTCACGGCACCTACGACGACGCCCGCGACGTCATCGCGGCGCTCGAGCGGGAGGGCATCAGCTACGACGACGTCGTCGCCGTCCTCGAGGACGAAGGAGTCGACAAGTTCGACACCTCATGGGCCGAGCTGCGCGACACCGTCTCGAACGAGCTCGACAAGGCCTGATCCATGACGTCTCTCCCGTTCGGCGCCACGCTCGCCGTTCCCGTCCAGCGTGAGTTCGAGCAGGCGATGCACCGTGCCATCGAGGACCGAGTCGCCTCTCGCATCGCCGACCAGGATCCGACACTGTGGGGTCCCGAGGCCGAGTCCGAGGCATCCGTCCGCCTGGCGTGGACATCGCTGCCCACGTCGTCGCGCCCTCTCGTCGACGAGATCGAGGCGCTGCGCGATGACCTGGTCAGTCGCGGTCTCGACCACGTCGTCCTGTGCGGGATGGGAGGCTCCTCGCTGGCTCCGGAGGTCATCTGTCACACCGCCGGCGTGGAGCTCACGGTGCTCGACTCCTCGCAGCCCGACATGGTTCGGCGCGCCCTCGCCGACCGCCTCGAACGCAGCGTGGTCGTGGTCTCCAGCAAGTCCGGCGGCACGGTCGAGACCGACAGCCTGAAGCGCGGCTACGAACAGGCCGTCCGAAGCGCAGGCCTCGACCCGGCCGACCACATCGTCGTCGTCACCGATCCCGACTCCCCCCTCGACCAGGAGGCCTCCGAGGCCGGCTACCGGGTGTTCCGCGCCGATCCGGATGTCGGCGGACGCTACTCGGCGCTCACCGCCTTCGGCCTCGTGCCGGCCGGTCTGGCCGGCGCGCCCATCGGGGAGCTCCTCGACGACGCCGAGACGGTGCAGGCGAGCGTCGCTGCTGACGACGGCGACAACCCGGCCCTGAGGCTGGGCGTCATGCTCGGCGTCGCGAACCGGCACGGTGTCGACAAGCTCGTGCTCGCCGACCAATCGCGTCACGGCCTCGGCGACTGGATCGAGCAGCTGGTGGCCGAGTCCACCGGCAAGCAGGGTCGGGGCATCCTGCCCGTCGTCGTGCCGTTCGAGAACGCGTTCAACTTCAACCCGAGCACGGCCGACAGCTTGTTGGTCGCCCTCGGCGGTCCCAATGCGCCCGAAGCGCAGTCGGGGTGGTCGGCCGGCGTGCGCGGCGGGCTCGGCGCGCAGATGCTCGTCTGGGAGACCGCGGTGGCCGTGGCGGGTCGCCTCCTCGGCATCAATCCGTTCGACCAGCCCGACGTCGAGAGCGCCAAGAAGGCGGCCCGTGCGGCCCTCGACGGCGGGAGCAACTCCGAACAACCCGATCTGGAGTCCGAGGGGGTGGCGGCGTACGGCACTACGGCGTCCGACCTGCGGGCCGCGGTCGACGAGCTGCTCGCCTCACTCGACCTGTTCCACGGCTATGTCGGCGTCCAGGCCTACGTCGACCGCCTCGGCGTGCCCGAGTACGCCGCGCTCCGTGAGGACCTGGCCAAGCGGACCGGCCGCCCGGTCACGTTCGGCTGGGGCCCGCGCTTCCTGCACTCGACCGGGCAGTACCACAAGGGCGGACCCGCTACCGGCGTGTACCTGCAGCTCACCTGCGACCCGGTGGACGATCTCGACGTCCCGGGGCGTGACTTCACCTTCGGGCAGTTCATCGCGTCCCAGGCCGCGGGCGACGCGCAGGTTCTCCGCAAGAGCGGACGTCCGGTCCTCCGCCTGCACCTGTCCGACGCATCAACTGCCCTGCCAGTCCTGCGCGAGCTCCTTTCATGACCAACCCTCTGCGCGACCCACAGGACCGCCGCCTGCCCCGGATCGCCGGCCCGTGCAGCCTGATCCTGTTCGGCGTCACCGGCGATCTCTCCCGCAAGAAGCTCATCCCGGCCGTCTACGACCTGGCGAACCGGGGCCTGCTGCCACCGGGGTTCGGGCTCGTCGGTTTCGCTCGCCACGACTTCAGCCAGGATGAGTTCGCTCAGCTGATCAAGCAGGCCGCGAAGGACGGAGCTCGCACGCCGTGGCGCGAAACCCTCTGGAACCAGCTCGCTGCCGGGATCCGATTCGTTCCCGGGGAGTTCGATGACGATGCCGCCTGGAAACGTCTTGCCGACACGATGCGCGAGCTCGACGAACAGCAGGGGACCAACGGCAACCACGCGTTCTACCTGTCCATCCCACCGGCTCTGTTCCCGGTGGTCGTCTCCCAGCTCAGGGAGCACGGCCTGGCGACGTCCGACGACGGCTGGCGTCGGGTGGTCATCGAGAAGCCCTTCGGGCACGACCTCGCCTCGGCCCAGGACCTCAACCGGGTCGTGGCCGAGGTGTTCCCTCGCGAGAGCGTGTTCCGCATCGACCACTACCTCGGCAAGGAGACGGTGCAGAACGTCCTGGCGTTCCGGTTCGCGAACGGGATGTTCGAGCCGATCTGGAACGGCAACTACGTCGACCACGTCCAGATCACGATGGCCGAGGACATCGGCATCGGCACCCGGGCCGGCTATTACGACAGCATCGGCGCCGCACGGGATGTGATCCAGAACCATCTGCTGCAGCTGATGGCTCTCATCGCGATGGAGGAGCCGGTCTCGTTCAAGGCGTCGAGCCTGCGGATCGAAAAGCAGAAGATCCTGGCCAATGCCCGTCCGACCCCTCGCCTCGACTTCCACACCGCACACGCCCAGTACGTCGCGGGGTGGGCCGGTGGCGAGAAGGTCGCCGGCTACCTCGAGGAGGAGGGTATCCCGCGGGGGTCGACCACCGAGACCTACGCGGCCATGCGCATCGACATCGCCACCCGGCGCTGGGCCGGCGTGCCGTTCTACCTGCGCGCCGGCAAGCGGCTCGGCCGCCGTGTCACCGAGGTGGCCGTGGTGTTCAAGCCGGCCCCGCACCAGCCGTTCGCCAAGCACGACGTCGAGGAGCTCGGCGAGAACGCGCTGGTGATGCGCATCCAGCCCGACGAAGGTGTCACGCTCCGCTTCGGCGCCAAGGTGCCCGGAACCACCATGGAGATCCGCGACGTCCTGATGGACTTCGCCTACGGGGGTGCGTTCGTCGAGAGCAGCCCGGAGGCCTACGAGCGCCTCATCCTCGACGTCCTCCTCGGCGACCCGCCGCTGTTCCCGCAGCACGAGGAGGTCGAGCTCGCCTGGGAGATCCTCGATCCCGTCATCGAGCACTGGGCCCGCCAGGAGAACATCGACACCTACACGGCCGGAACCTGGGGACCGGCCTCCGCTGACGAGATGATCGCCCGCGACGGCCGGACCTGGAGACGACCATGATGGAGACGAGCCTCGAAGGCACCACGTCGTCCGACATCGCCCACGCGATGGTCAAGGCACGTATCGCGGCCGGCAGCCCGGCCATGGACATGGTGCTCACGCTGCTCGTGGTCACCGACGACGAGACGGTCGGCGACGCACTCCGGACCGCCGCGCTGCTGTCCCGTGAGCACCCGTCCCGAGTCATCGGCATCGTGCTGGGTGACGGCCGAGGCGCACCACGCGTCGATGCGAAGGTCCGTGTCGGCCAGAATGCTTCCGGCGAGTCGGTGCTGCTCCGGCTGTCCGGTCCGCTGACCAAGCACGCCGACTCGGTCGTCCTTCCACTGCTGCTCCCCGATTCCCCGGTCGTCGCCTGGTGGCCGCACAAGGCCCCGGCCAACCCGGTGGCCGACTCCATCGGCCAGCTGGCCCAGCGGCGCCTCACCGACGCCGAGAGCACCGACTCCCCCGTCCGCTCCCTCAAGGCCACGGCCCGCCACTATTCCCCCGGCGACACCGACCTCTCCTGGACGCGCCTCACGCCTTGGCGAGCCCTCCTCGCCGCCGCTCTCGACCAGTCCGCCGGAAAGGTCACCGGCGGCGCCGTCGAGTTCAAGCCCGGCAATCCGGTGGGGACGCTCCTGGTCGCCTGGCTCGAGAGCCGGCTGCGCGTACCCATCACGCAGCGACGCGGCGACAAGGAACAGATCTCGAAGGTGGTGCTGAACATGACTCACGGTGACGTCACCATCGAGCGGATCGACACCAGGTCGTGCCTGTTCAGCATCCCGGGCTCGGCACCGCGCGAGGTGCCGCTCGGCGCTCGCACCCTGGCCGAGCTGCTCGCCGAGGACCTGCGCCGACTCGACTCGGACGACATCTACGCCGCCACCATCAAGCACCTCCTGGCCGACGCATGACCGTCGAGGTGTTGCCCGACGCGGATGCGCTCGCCCAGGCGATCGCCGAACGACTCACCACCCTCGTGGCCGGCTCGCAGGCCCAGGGGCACAAACCGCGGATCGTCCTCACCGGTGGAACGATCGCCGCGGCTGCCTACGAGCGGATCGACGCGGACGCAGCCGACTGGTCCGACGTCGAGTTCTGGTTCGGCGACGAGAGGTTCGTCCCAGAGGGACACGCCGATCGCAACGACCAGCAGGCTCGCGACGCGTTCCTCGACCGGGTCAGTGCGACGAGCGTCCACAGCGTCGTCGGCAACGACTGCTCACTGAGCGCTGCCGAGGCTGCCGACCGCTATGCCGCCACGCTGCCGGAAGACCCGTTCGACGTGGTGCTCCTCGGCATGGGGCCCGACGGCCACGTCGCGTCGTTGTTCCCGCACCACATCGCCCTGCACGAGGTCGACCGTGACTGCGTCGAGCTCTTCGACTCCCCCAAACCGCCGCCGGTACGAGTCTCCTTGACCTTCCCGGCCCTCAACCACACCGAATCCGTCTGGTTCCTGGTCGCAGGTGAAGAGAAGGCCGACGCCGTCGCCCGGGCACTGGCCGACGACGGGTCGATCGACGAGACCCCCGCCCGAGGCGCGCGTGGCTTGCAACGGACCCTGTGGTTCGTCGACGAAGCCGCAGCGTCGAAGTTGGACGAACGATGACGGGTCAGAAGATGACTTCGCCAGACTTGCGCTTGGTGCGGAGGGTCTCGATGGCCTCGGTGAGGATCTCGGCGGCCTCTTCCTCGCTCCGGCGTTCCTTCACGTAGGCCAGGTGGGTCTTGTACGGCTCGATCTTGGGGGCCGTCGGACGGTTCTGTTCGTCGATGCTGGCCGGCATGCCGCAGCGCGGGCAGTCCCACGACTCCGGAACCTCGGCCTCGATGGAGAACTGCAGCTCGGTCACGTGGTCGTTGCTGCAGAAGTACGTGACCGACTGACGGGGAGCCGCTTCGCCGCGCTCGGCCTCACCCATGGGTCCGGAGCCGATGCGACTACCCCGGATCGCGCCCGCGGCCATGTCAGTTGCTCACCTTCAACAGCAGTCCGAGCGCCACGATGCAGACGACCCACACGACGGCGATGCCGACGGTGATGCGGTCGAGGTTGCGCTCCGCGACCGACGATCCGCCCAGCGAGCTGGAGATGCCACCGCCGAACATGTCGGACAGTCCACCACCGCGCCCCTTGTGCATGAGGATCAGCACGATCATCAGCAAGCTGGCGATCGTCAGGACTACGGAGAAGAGAATGATCACGTCGAGCCTTTCAGGCCGAGAGATTCGGCATGTCGTAGAACCGGGCGATGGCGGCGAATTCCTCCGCCTGGAGACTTGCACCGCCAACCAGGGCACCGTCCACGTCGGGCTGCGCCATGATCGCGGCGATGTTTGCCGCCTTGACCGATCCGCCGTACAGGATACGCAACGACTCCGCGGTTTCGGACGAGAACGTCTCAGCTACCCGCGTACGGATGGCCGAACAGACCTCTTGTGCGTCCTCGGGCGTGGCCACTTCACCGGTGCCGATGGCCCACACCGGCTCGTAGGCGACGACCAGGCCGGCGACCTGCTCGGCGCTCAAGCCGGAGAGTGATCCGTCGATCTGCGCCACGGTGTGAGCGACGTGGTCGCCGGCCTGACGGACGTCGAGACCCTCTCCCACACACACAATCGGCGTCATGTCGGCAGCCAGCGTCTTGACCGCCTTGGTGTTGACCACCTCGTCGGTCTCGCCGTGGTGCTCACGCCGCTCGGAGTGCCCGACGACGACGTAGGTGCAGCCCAGCTTGGCCAGCATGGCGGCGGAGATCTCGCCGGTGTACGCCCCGCCGTCGTGCTTGGAAACGTCCTGGGCGCCGTATCGGATGGTGAGACGATCGCCGTCGACCAGGGTCTGCACGCCACGAATGTCGGTGTACGGCGGGATGACCGCCACCTCGGCCTTCTCGGGGTCGTGCTTCTTGTCCTGCAGCGTCCAGGCCAGCTTCTGAACCAGGACGACGGCCTCCTGGTGGTTGAGGTTGGACTTCCAGTTGCCCGCCATCAGCGGTGTGCGTGTCATGGGGAGTCACCTTCCAGTACTGCGAGTCCGGGCAGCGTCTTGCCCTCGAGGTATTCGAGGCTGGCGCCACCGCCGGTGGAGATGTGGCCGAAATCGTCGTCGGCGAAGCCGAGCTGACGCACCGCCGCGGCGGAATCGCCCCCGCCGACGACGGAGAGCCCGTCAATCTCCGTGAGCGCCTGCGCGACGGCTTTCGTGCCGACCGCGAACGCGTCCATCTCGAAGACGCCCATCGGGCCGTTCCAGAACACCGTGTGCGCCGACCGGACGACGTCAGCGAAGGCCGCTGCCGAGTCGGGCCCGATGTCGAGCCCCATCTGGTCGGATGGCATCGAGTCGGCGGCGACCGTGGTGGGTGGCGCGTCAGCGGCGAACTCGGGCGCGACGACGATGTCGGTGGGCAGTACGAGGTCGACATCCTTCGCGGCGGCCTGCTCGATGTAACCCTTGACGACGTCAAGCTGGTCGTCCTCGAGCAGCGACGAGCCGACCTCGTGGCCCTGCGCGGCCAGGAACGTGAACACCATCCCGCCACCGATGAGCAGGCTGTCGGCCTTCTCGATCAGGCTGTCGATGACGCCGAGCTTGTCGGAGACCTTCGAGCCACCGAGCACCACGACGTAAGGGCGCTCCGGGCTGGACGTCAGTCGTTCGAGGACCTCCACCTCCGCCTGCACGAGGCTGCCGACCGCGGCCGGGAGCCGTGCCGCGACGTCGTAAACGCTGGCCTGCTTGCGGTGGACCACACCGAAGCCGTCGGAGACGAAGGCGTCGGCCAGCGCGGCCAGCTGATCGGCGAACGCGCCACGCTCGTCGTCGTCCTTGCTGGTTTCGCCTGCGTTGAAGCGGACGTTCTCGAGGATGGCGACCTGCCCGTCCTGCATGGCCGACGCGATTCGCTGTGCTTCCGCGCCGACGGTGTCGTTGGCGAACAGCACGGGAGAACCGAGCAGCTCGGCCAGTCGTTCAGCGACCGGTTTGAGCGTGTACGCCGGATCTGGTGTGCCCTTGGGCCGGCCCAGGTGGGCCACCACGAGCACGCGCGCGCCGGCGTCGCTGAGCCGCTTGATGGTCGGGAGGCTGGCGCGCACGCGACCGTCGTCGGTGATCGTCTGGCCGTCGAGCGGCACGTTGAGGTCGCTGCGGACCAGAACCCGCCGGCCGCGCAGGTCACCCAGGTCTTCGATGGTCTTCACGAGCGTGTCTGACCGACCGGGTCAGAGCGTGGCGCCGACGTGGTTGATCAGGTCGACGAGGCGGTTCGAGTAGCCCCACTCGTTGTCGTACCAACCGACGACCTTGACCTGGTCGCCGATGACCTTGGTGAGGCCGGCGTCGAAGATGCAGGAGGCCGGGTCGGTGACGATGTCGGCCGAGACGATCGGGTCCTCGGTGTAGACGAGGTAGGGCGCAAGTGGGCCGGCCGCGGCGGTCTTGACGATCTCGTTGACCTCTTCGACGCTCGTCTCGCGCGAGACGGTGACGGTGAGGTCGGTGGCCGACCCGGTGGGGAGGGGCACGCGAACCGCGTAGCCGTCGAGCTTGCCCTTGAGCTCGGGCAGCACCAGACCGATGGCCTTGGCCGCGCCGGTCGAGGTGGGCACGAGGTTGATCGCCGCGGCGCGGGCGCGACGCAGGTCCTTGTGCGGGGCGTCCTGGAGGTTCTGGTCCTGCGTGTACGCGTGGATGGTGGTCATCAGCCCCTTCTCGATGCCCAGGCCGTCGTGCAGGGCCTTGGCCATCGGGGCGAGACAGTTGGTGGTGCAGGACGCGTTCGAGATGACCGTGTGGGCCTCGGGGTCGTACTGGTCGTGGTTGACCCCCATGACGATGGTGATGTCGTCGTTGCTGGCCGGCGCCGAGATGATGACCTTCTTGGCGCCACCGTCGATGTGCGCCTTCGCCTTGGTGGCGTCGGTGAAGAAGCCGGTGGACTCGATCACGATGTCGGCGCCGACGGACGTCCAGTCGAGCTTGGCGGGGTCACGCTCCTCGAAGGCGACGATCTTCTGGTCGCCGACGGTGATCGAGTCGCCGGTGTGGCTGACATCGCCGTCGAGGCGGCCAAGGATCGAGTCGTACTTGAGCAGGTGCGCGAGCGTGGCATTGTCGGTGAGGTCGTTGACGGCGACGATCTCGATGTCGGCGCCGGCAGCACGCGCCGCTCGGTAGAAGTTGCGGCCGATGCGGCCAAATCCATTGATGCCTACGCGAACGGTCACGGCGAAGGAGCTCCTGCAGATCGAAGGTCTGGTTTCGCCCAGCCTATCTAGTCCGCGATTCAGGCGTCGCGGAGGGCTTCTTCGCCGAGACCGGCCTCGGTGTCGGGGATGCCCCGGTCCTGCGCGTTCTTGTCGGCCATGGCGAGGAGGCGCCGGATGCGGCCGGCGATTGCGTCCTTGGTGAGCGGCGGGTCATGCAGCTGCCCGAGCTCTTCGAGGCTGGCCTGGCGATGCTCGACCCGCAGGGTGCCGGCCATCTTGAGGTGGTCAGGCACCTCGTCGGCCAGGATCTCGAGCGCTCGTTGTGCCCGGGCTCCGGCCGCCACGGCAGCGCGGGCCGACCGCCGCATGTTGGCGTCGTCGACGTTGGCGAGCCGGTTGGCGGTGGCGCGCACCTCGCGTCGCATGCGGCGCTCCTCCCAGGCCAGGAGCGACTCGTGCGCGCCAAGACGGGTGAGCAGGGCACCGATGGCCTCACCGTCACGGATGACCACGCGGTCGACACCACGCACCTCCCGTGCCTTGGCGCTGATGCCGAGCCGGCGGGCGGCGCCGACCAGGGCGAGGGCGGCTTCGGGTCCGGGGCAGCTGACTTCGAGCGACGACGACCGGCCGGGCTCGGTGAGCGAGCCGTGCGCGAGGAATGTTCCCCGCCAGGCCGCCACGGCGTCGCAGGATGCACCGGAGACAACCTGGGGCGGGAGCCCCCGCACGGGCCGTCCGCCGGAGTCGACGAGACCCGTCTGACGGGCCAGCGCCTCGCCGTCGCGGTTGACCCGCACGATGTAGTGAGTGCCCTTGCGAAGACCGCTGCTCTGCATCACCACGACCTCGCTGTCGTGTCCGTAGACCTCGGCGATGTCCTTGCGCAGACGGCGGGCCGCTGCCCCGGTGTCGAGCTCGGCCTCGACCACGATGCGTCCGGCGACGATGTGGATTCCGCCCGCGAAACGGAGGATCGATGAGACCTCGGCCTTGCGGCAGCAGGACTTGGTGATCGCCGTGCTGGAGAGCTCGGACTTGACCTGTGCCGTCATGGCCATGCGGTGACTCCCTCCACGGTGCGGTCGAACGGTGCCACTCTATTGCCCCTTTCCTAGACACGGTCCAAGATTGCGCGGAACGCATCAGCAAGTCGGTGCGGATCGTGCTGGTCGGACCCGGGACTCCGTGCGACGTCGGCCGTGACGAGCTGGGCACCGAGCTCGCGCGCGACCTTGGCGAGGGTGCCTCGGCCGTCGGGTAGCGACGTGTCGGCCACGACCGCGTCGAGGCCCAGGTCGGGAGCGTGGGCCGACAACACCTCGAGGTGATCGGTGGGCGTCAGTCCCTCGGTCTCGCCGGCCTGCTCCTGGAGGTTGAGCACGAGGACGCGGTGCGCGCTGGTGCCGACCAGGGCGTCACGCAGCTCCGGCACCAGAAGCGTGGGCATGACGCTGGTGAACCACGATCCTGGGCCGATGACCACCCAGTCGGCCTCCCGCACGGCCTCCAGCGCCTCGGGGCAGGCGGGCGGGTCCATCGGATCGAGCCGGACGCTGACGACCTGACCGTCGACGCCCGCGACCTGGACCTGACCGCGCACCAGAGTGAGACGGTCCGGCGCCGAGCGGAGGTGGACGTCCGCCTCGATGTCGAGTGGCACGGCAGCCATCGGCAGCACGCGTCCGCGCGCGCCGAGCAGCTCACCGACGAGGTCGAGGCCGCCCACGTGATCGCCGAGGATCTCCCAGATGGCCGCGATCAGCAGGTTGCCGACAGCGTGGTCGCGCAGGGGGCCGTTGCCGTCGAACCGGTGCTGCAGGATGCCCGCCCACTGACGTCCCCATTCGTCGTCGGCACAGAGTGCGGCGAGCGCCATGCGGAGGTCGCCCGGCGGGAGAACACCCAGCTCGTCGCGCAGGCGCCCCGACGAGCCGCCGTTGTCGGCGACGGTGACGACACCGGTGAGATCGGTCTGGAGCAGCCGTAACGCGGACAGGCTCGCAGCGAGTCCGTGTCCGCCGCCGAGCGCGACAACCCTCATTCGGGTTTCACTCGCGGCCGAGGTCTCGGTGCACGACGAGGGTGCGGACGTCGTGGGCACGGAGGCGCTCCGCGAACGCCTCGGCCATCGCCACGCTGCGATGACGTCCGCCGGTGCAGCCGATGGCGATGGTGAGGAAGTGCTTGTCCTCGTGCAGGAACCCGTCGGTGAGCAGGGCGACCAGGCCCTCGTAGCGGTCGAGGAACTCCTCAGACCGGGGCTGCTTGCGCACGTAGTCGCGCACCGGTTCGTCGAGGCCGGTGAGCGGACGCAGCTCGTCGATCCAGTACGGGTTGGGCAGGAACCGCATGTCGGCCACCATGTCGGCGTCGATCGGGATGCCGTACTTGAACCCGAACGACACGACGGAGGCTCGCAGACCCTTGCTGTCGTCGTCCTCGAAGGCGGCCTGGATGCGCTGGCCGAGCTGGTGCACGTTGAGATTCGAGGTGTCGACGACGATGTCGGCGCGGCCTCGGAGCCGGGTCAACAGCTCGCGCTCGCGATGGAAGCCGTCCATGAGACGGCCCTCGCGGCTGAGCGGGTGCGGGCGCCGGGCTGCCTCCTGCCGGCGGACCAGGACCTCGTCGGCCGCCTCGAGGAACAGGATCTGGGTGGGCGTGCCGCGCGCCCGCAGCTCCTCGAGCACGTCGACCAGCCGGTCGAAGAACGGGCCCGACCGCGCATCGACCACGACGGCCAGCTGATCACTGAACTCTGACCGCTCGACGGTCTCGACCGTCTCGACGAGAACGTCGGCCGGCAGGTTGTCGATGACGTAGTAGCCGAGCTTCTCGAGCCCCTTGGCCGCCGAGCCCTTGCCGGCTCCGGTCATGCCGGTGACCAGCACGAGCTTCGAGAGCGAGGTCATTTAGGGTGTGCCTTCCAATCCCGCGTGGGAAGCGAGCGCGGCATCCGCGCCCGATCCGGCAAGGCCGAGGAGGGAGGCGCACCGGGTAGTGCGGCGACCGACGAGAACGCCGCCGGTCGGGATGCGGGGTCGCGATTCGCGTCGCGCGGGGTTGGAAGGCATACCCTAATCCTCCACGATCTCTCCGGTCGCCATGTCGACGGCGGGTGCAGGAGCTTCATCCGACAGCGCCGCCACGATGGATTGTGCCGTAGCCGGGCCGACGCCGGGGACGTTCGCGATTTCCTCGATGCTCGCAGCCCTCAGCTTCTTGACCGACCCGAAGGTCTTGAGCAGGGCTCGACGACGGGTCGGCCCGAGGCCGGCGACGTCGTCGAGGACGCTGCCGGTCATGGCCTTCGCGCGGCGTTGCCGGTGGTGGGCGATGGCGAACCGGTGCGCCTCGTCGCGCACCCGTTGGAGCAGGTAGAGCCCCTCGCTCGTTCGCGGCAGGATGACCGG
Organism: Aeromicrobium sp.; assembly: GCF_050700635.1. Classification (GTDB taxonomy): domain Bacteria; phylum Actinomycetota; class Actinomycetes; order Propionibacteriales; family Nocardioidaceae; genus Aeromicrobium. The sequence continues at coordinate 27,568 of NZ_JBOHDT010000160.1, read as the reverse complement.
GTCGTCGTCGTCGGGCACCCACACCTCCTCGAGCCGCTTGGCGAGCCCGCACAGGGCGATGTCGGTGAGTCCGAGCTGCTGCATGGCTGCCTGGGCGGCTGCGACCTGCGGCGGGCCGCCGTCGACGACGATCAGCGACGGCGCGTACGCGAACCGCTTCGGCTTGCCCGTCTCGGGATCGACTCCTTGCTCGTCTGCACCCTCGGCGCGGGCCTTGAGCAGCCGCGCCAGCCGTCGGGTGATGACTTCGTGCATGGCGGCGACGTCGCTCTGTCCCTCGTGCCGCACCGTGAAGCGCCGGTACTCGGACTTGCGTGGCAGGCCGTCCTCGAACACCACCATCGAGGCGACGATCTCCGTGCCCTGGAGGTTGGAGACGTCGTAGCACTCGATCCGCAAGGGGGCGGTCGGGAGGCTCAGCGCGTCCTGGATCTCCTCCAACGCCTGGCTGCGCGCCGTGAGGTCGCCGGCCCGCTTCATCTTGTGGCGGGCCATCGACTGGTGGGCGTTCTGCTCCACCGTCTCCATCAGCCGCTTCTTGTTGCCGCGGCGCGGGACGCGAATGGTGACCGGTCCGCCGCGCAGCTCGGTGAGCAGCTCGGTGACGACGTCGGCGTCAGACGGGAGCTCGGGCACGAGCACTTGCCGGGGGACGACCTCGGACGCCGACTCGCCGTACAGGGTCACCAGCGCGCGCTGCACCAGCTCGGGCACATCGGTGTCGTCGGCACGATCGGCCACCCAGCCGCGCTGGCCGCGGATGCGTCCGCCGCGCACGGTGAAGATCTGCACGGCGACCTCGAGCGGGTCGATCTCGAACCCGAACACGTCGGCGTCGGTGCCGTCGCGGAGGACGACCGTCTGCTTCTCGAGCACCCGGTTGAGGGCTGCCAGGTCGTCGCGGAGCCGGGCGGCCAGCTCGTACTCCTGGGCCTCAGAGGCCTCTCGCATCCGCTTCTGGATGCGCCGCGTGAAGGCGGTCGTCTGACCGCCCATGAACGACATGAAGTCGTCCACGATCGCGCGGTGCTCCTCCGCGCTGACCCGGCCGACGCAGGGCGCGGCGCACTTGCCGATGTCACCCAGCAGGCAGGGCCGGCCGACGGCCTTGGCCCGCCGGAACACGCCGGCGCTGCACGAGCGCATCGGGAAGACCCGGAGCAGTGTGTCGACGGTGTCGCGGATGGCCCAGGCGTGTCCGTAGGGGCCGAAGTAGCGAACCCCCTTGCGCTGGGCCCCCCGCATGACCATGACCCGCGGGAACTCCTCGGACACCGTGACGGCGAGCCAAGGATAGGACTTGTCGTCGCGGTACTTGATGTTGAAACGCGGGTCGAACTCCTTGATCCAGGTGTACTCGAGCTGCAGGGCCTCGACCTCGGTGTCGACGACCGTCCAGTCGACCCCCGCCGCCGAGGTGACCATCTGCTGGGTGCGGGCGTGCAGGCCGGCGATGTCCTGGAAGTACGAATTGAGGCGCGCACGCAGCGACTTGGCCTTGCCGACGTAGATGACGCGGCCCGCGTCGTCGCGGAAACGGTAGACGCCGGGACCCACGGGGATCTCCCCTTGAGCGGGTCGATACGTCGCGGGATCTGCCACCCCACCAGCCTACGGGCGGCCTCGGACCGTCAGCTGACGATGAGCTTGTCGCCGTCGACCTCGAGCTTCTTGGCGGCGAGCGGCTTCGGTGCCGGGCCCTTCTTCACCGAACCGTCCTCCGCCGAGTACTGGCTGCCGTGGCAGTTGCACTGGATGGTGTCACCGTTGACCTCGCCGACGGTGCAGCCGGAGTGCGTGCAGACCGCGGTGAACGCCTTGAAGTCGCCCTCGGTCGGCTGGGTGACGACGATCTTCTGCTTCTGGAACACCGTGCCGCCGTTCACGGGGACGTCGGCCGTCGTGCCGATCTCGCCGCCGGCAGCTGCGTCGCCCCCGGATCCACTGTCGCCGGAGGTCGCGTCTCCGCCCGCTGCGTCCTTGGGTTCGTCGCTTCCGCATGCTGCGAGGACGGCCCCTGCGCCCACGGCCGCGACCCCTCCCAAGACGGCTCGGCGAGTGGTCTGGTCGCTCAGCTCGGTCATGACTGCTCCCCTTTGGGCGGACTCGTTACGCCTTCAACGACCCTAACGTCTGGCGGGTTCCTTGAGAATGGTTGCGAGAAACGTTCCGGTGTGGCTCTCCGTGTTCTCGGCGATGTCCTCGGGCGTGCCCTCGGCGATGAGCAGACCTCCACCGTTGCCGCCCTCCGGACCCATGTCGATGACCCAGTCGGCGGTCTTGATGACGTCGAGGTTGTGCTCGATGACGATGACGGTGTTGCCGGCGTCGACCAGCCTGCCGAGCACGCCGAGCAGCTTGCGGATGTCCTCGAAGTGCAGCCCGGTGGTGGGCTCGTCGAGCACGTAGACGGTCTGTCCGGTGGAGCGCTTCTGCAGCTCGGCCGACAGCTTGACGCGCTGCGCCTCACCGCCGGACAACGTTGGCGCCGGCTGACCCAGCCGTACGTAGCCGAGGCCGACGTCGACCAGAGTGCGCAGGTGCCGGGCGATGGCCGGGATCGCGGTGAAGAACTCCGCTGCCTCCTCGATCGACATGTCGAGGACGTCGGCGACGGTCTTGCCCTTGTAGTGCACCTCGAGCGTCTCGCGGTTGTAGCGCGCGCCGTGGCAGACCTCGCACGCCACGTAGACGTCGGGCAGGAAGTTCATCTCGATCTTGATGGTGCCGTCGCCGGCGCACGCCTCGCAGCGTCCGCCCTTGACGTTGAACGAGAAGCGGCCCTGCAGGTAGCCGCGCATCTTCGCCTCCGGCGTCTGGGCGAAGAGCTTGCGGACGTGGTCCCAGACACCCGTGTACGTGGCCGGGTTGGAGCGCGGCGTGCGTCCGATGGGCGACTGGTCGACGTGAATGACCTTGTCGATCTCCTCGGCCCCGCTGATGCTGCGGTGGCGGCCGGGGATGGTGCGCGCACCGTAGATCTGCCGCGCCAATGACATGTAGAGGATGTCGTTCACGAGCGTCGACTTGCCCGAGCCTGACACGCCGGTGACGGCGATGAACTGCCCGAGCGGGAACGTGACGTCGATGTCCTGGAGGTTGTGCTCGCGAGCACCGTGGACCGTGACCTCGCGCCCCTTGGTGCGCGGACGCCGGATTGCGGGTAGCGGGATCGACTCGCGACCGGACAGGTATCGCCCGGTGAGCGAGTCGTCGCTGTTCAGCAGGTCCTCGACCGGCCCGGACACGATGACCTGCCCGCCGTGCTCGCCGGCGCCGGGGCCGATGTCGACGACCCAGTCGCTGGTGCGGATGGTGTCCTCGTCGTGCTCGACGACGATGAGCGTGTTGCCGAGGTCGCGGAGGCGCACGAGCGTCTCGATGAGCCGGTGGTTGTCGCGCTGGTGCAGACCGATGGACGGCTCGTCGAGCACGTAGAGAACGCCGACCAGGCCTGCACCGATCTGGGTGGCCAGCCGGATGCGTTGTGCCTCGCCGCCGGACAGCGAGCCGGCCGCCCGGTTGAGGCTGAGGTAGTCGAGCCCCACGTCGAGCAGGAAGCGCAGTCGTTCGTGGATCTCCTTGAGCACCCGCTCGCCGATCTGGCGTTCACGGTCGGTCATCTCCAGTGTCGACAGATACTCGGCGGCCTCGCGGATCGACAGCGCGGCGACGTCGGCGATGTTCTTGGGTCCGTACTCCTTGCTGTTCATCAGCACGGCGAGGATGACGGGCTTGAGGCGCGTGCCGTTGCAGACGGGGCACGGCACCTCGCGCATGAAGCCCTCGAGCCGCTCGCGACTCGTTTCCGACTCCGTCTCGGCGTGGCGCCGGTCGAGGTAGCTGATCGCCCCCTCGAACATCGTGTAGTAGGAACGCTCGCGGCCGTAGCGGTTCTTGTAGCGCACGTGCACCTTGGTGGGGTGCCCGCGCATCAGCGTCTCGCGCACCTCTTCCGGCAGTGAGCCGTACGGGGCGTCGGTACTGAAGCCGAGCTCCTCACCGAGCGCGCCGATGAGCCGTGAGAAGTACTCCGAGACGTGGGCCGACGACCATGGCGTGATGGCGCCCTCGTTGATCGACTTGGAGTCGTCGGGCACGACCAGCTCGGGATCGACCTCCATCCGGGTGCCGAGTCCGTGACACTCCGGACACGCACCGAACGGAGCGTTGAACGAGAACGAGCGAGGCTCCAGCTCGTCGATGGCGAGGGGATGGTCGTTGGGGCAGGCGAGCCTCTCGGAGAAGCGGCGGAGCCGATGTGGGTCATCGTCGGGCAGGTCGACGAAGTCGGCGATGACGAGGCCGTCGGCCAGGTTGAGCGCGGTCTCGACCGACTCGGTGAGTCGCTGCTTCATCGAGTCCTTGACCTGGAGCCGGTCGACGACGACGTCGATGGTGTGCTTCTTCTGCTTCGCGAGCTTGGGCGGCTCGTCGGCGAGGTTGTGGGTCTTGCCGTCGACGAGCGCACGGCTGAATCCTTGCGACTGCAGCTGACGGAACAGCTCGCCGTACTCGCCCTTGCGGCCCCGGATGATCGGTGCGAGCACCTGGAAGCGCGAGTCGGGCTCCAGGGCGAGGATGCGGTCGACGATCTGCTGCGGCGTCTGTCGGGCGATGGGCTCACCGCACTCGGGGCAGTGCGGGCGGCCGGCACGGGCGTAGCGCAGGCGGAGGTAGTCGTAGACCTCGGTGATCGTGCCGACGGTCGACCGCGGGTTGCGCGAGGTGGACTTCTGGTCGATCGAGACGGCCGGCGACAGGCCCTCGATGAAGTCGACGTCGGGCTTGTCCATCTGGCCCAGGAACTGGCGCGCATACGCCGACAGCGACTCGACGTAGCGCCGTTGACCCTCGGCAAAGATCGTGTCGAACGCCAACGACGACTTGCCGGACCCGGAGAGGCCGGTGAACACGATGAGTGAGTCGCGCGGGAGGTCGATCGAGACGTCCTTGAGGTTGTGCTCACGGGCGCCGCGGACGACAAGGCGGTCGGTCACTGATTCCCCTGCTCTGGCGGTGTGGATGGCGGAGTCGGACGTGCGCAGTTGGCGGCCGTCTTAGGCCTTCTCCATGGTATCGACGCCCGGTGACAGAACCTCCTCACCCGGCGCGGTTTGGACTGATGGCAGGCTGGGGCCATGAGCTACTCCGGTGAGGTCGAGGTCGGCGGTCCGTCCGACACACGCGAGGCGGGTGACCTCGTCATCACCAAGGTCGCCGTCGGCCCGATGTCCAACAACGCCTACCTCCTGCGATGCGCGATCACCGATGAGCAGGTGCTGATCGATGCGGCCAACGAGCCGGAGACGCTGCTCGGCCTCGTCGGTGAGGCGGGGCTCGCCCGCGTGATGACGACCCACCTGCACCCTGACCACTGGCAGGCTCTTGCCGCCGTCGTCGAAGGGACGGCCGCGGAAACCGTCGCGAGCGCCATCGACGCCGAGCACATCCCCGTCGCCACGAACCTCGAGGTGGCTGACGGTGCCCGTGTTCGCGTCGGCACGTGCGAGCTCGAGGTCATCGGCCTGGTCGGCCATACCCCCGGCTCGATCGCCCTCGCCTACAACGACCCCGACGGCATCGTCCACCTGTTCACCGGCGACTCCCTCTTCCCCGGTGGTGTCGGCAAGACCTCGTCCCCCGAGCTCTTCACTTCTCTGATCGACGACGTCGAGACCAAGCTCTTCGGCCGTTTCGGAGACGACACCTGGGTCTATCCCGGCCACGGCAACGACACGACCCTCGGCACCGAACGTCCTTCGCTCGGCGAGTGGCGCGAGCGCGGCTGGTAGACGCAGACCGGGGGTGGCTCCCAGATCTGGTAGTCAGCAGCACGCAGGTGTTTCGCGGGCCGTTTGCTTCGCGCGGAACTCGGCATCTTCGGACTGGGCGCCCCAGAACGTCTCAGAGTCAGACAGGACTGTGTAGATCTCCCACTGCTCACTGTTCGGGGCGTTCTCGACCCAGAACTTGTCCTGCTTGGCGTAGCAGCACGTTGAGTCTCTCTCCACGGTCGACGCGAACCCGGCTTCGGAAAGGCGCGACAGTTCAGAATCGACCGTGTCAACGTCTGAGACCTCAACGCCCAGGTGATTGATGGAACCCCCGCGGCCGGGGTTTTCGATCAGCACCAGCTTGAGGGGCGGCTCGGCTACGGCGAAGTTCGCATAGCCGGCCTTCGTCTTGGCAGGTTCAGTCGCGAACAACGTGGAGTAGAAGGCAATTGACTCCTCCAGGTTGTCGACGTTGAGCGCCAGCTGGATGCGCGACATGAGTCCTCCTCAGGACATGGATGACTGTCTATGTTCGGACCTTGTCACGGATATCGACACCTGTCAATATAGATACATGTCGAACTCATTGCTGACGTTGACGCCGGTCGAGACGGTCGCCTGTTGCGCCCCGTTGACGACGGAGCCGCTCACGGATGCTGCGGCCGATCGGATCGCGCCACTGATGAAGGCGCTGGCTGATCCCGTCCGCCTCCGGCTCCTGTCGCTGGTCGCGTCCCACGCAGACGGTGAGGCATGCGTGTGCGATCTCAATGACGCGTTCGACCTGTCGCAGCCCACGATCAGCCATCACCTCAAGGTTCTGCACGATGTCGGCCTGCTCGACCGCTCCAAGCGGGGTGTCTGGGTCTACTACTCCATCAGGCGGGAGGCCTTGGCCGACCTCGGCTCGCTCCTTGGGGGCGTCGTCAGGTGAAAGCCGCGCGACGTCAATCGCCGAGCGAGGTCGGCAGCGACGACTAGAGTCCTGCCATGAGGCCGCTCGTTGCCTGCGCCGCGCTCGTCGTGTTGGCAGGGTGCGGCTTCCCTTCGATCGGCGGCGCAGACCAGGACGAGATCGATGACGCCGCGGCGCAGACCTGTGCTGAGGTGCGGTCCGGCATCGCCGCGTTCAACGAGCGCAAGTACACCGCCACCATCGACCACTTCGTGAAGGCCAAGCCGTTCGCGAAGAGGTACGCCGAGCTCAGTGACGAGAAGAAGGCGGACGATCTGCTCGAGGCGGTCGAGTACTACGCCAATCTGCCGGCGGACGAGTACCGCGAGGCGTTCGCTTCGTCACGGCAGTTCCAGAAGTACAAGGAGATCACGCTGGGCCAGTGCGAAACCGGCACCTCCGCGTAACGGTCAGAAGCGGACGGGCAGGTCGTCGACGCCGTAGACGAAGCTCAACCGGCGGAAGTTCAGCTCCTCCTCGGGTTTGGCGAGGGCGAGGTCGGGGAACCGGCGAAGCAGGCGCGGGAACACCGTGCGCAGCTCGATCCTGGCCAGCTCCGCGCCGATGCACCGGTGGATGCCGTGGCCGAAGGCGAGATGGGCGCTCAGTGGGACCCGGAAAGGGTCGAAACCCTCCGGGTCGGCGCCGGCCGACGCGACATCACGGTTGGCGCCCGACAGCGATGTCAGCAGGACGTCGCCCTTCCGGATCTGCTGGCCGAACAGCTCCATGTCCTGCTTCGCGAACCGCGGGAACGCCAGCTGCACGACCGATAGGTAGCGCAGCAGCTCGTCGACGACGCGGTCGACCTCGTCGCGGGAGCCGTCACGGACCAGAGCGGCGTGCTCGGGATCGCGCAGCAACACGACGGTGCCGAGCGCGATCATCCCAGCGGTCGTCTCGAACCCGCCCGTGAAGACACCGTCGGCCAGACCGGCAAGATCGACGTCGCTGATCGCGTCGCCCTGGTCACGGATGATCTGGCCGAGCAGTCCCGGGCCGGGATCCTGGCGCTGACGGGCGATCGCGTCGAACAGGAACTCCCGCTGCTCTGACATCGCACCGAACGCCGCTCCCCCGCCTCCCATGGCGTCGAACCGCGCGCTGCCGAGCTTCGAGAACCCGTCGCGGTCGTCGTAGTCCAGACCCAGAAGTGCGCAGATCGTCTGGAACGGCACCGGAAAAGCCAGGTGCTTGGCGAGGTCGACCGGCGAGCCCAGCACCTCCATCTCGTCGAGGTGATCGTCGACGATGCCCTCGATGACCGGCTCGAGTCGGGCGAGCCGCCGCATCGTGAACTCCGGCGTGACGATCTTGCGCAGCCGCGTGTGCAGCGGCGGGTCGGTGAACCCCAGTCCACCGATGTCGTCGGACGTGGCGGGGCCGTCGCCGTTGAAGAGATGGCGGATGTCGTTGCTGTAGCTGTCGCGGTCGGTGAGCACGGCGCGCGACTCGGGGTAGCCGGTGAGGAGCCAGACCCGGAAGTCGACGAACGGCACCGGTAGACGGGACAGCGGCGAGCTCCGCCGGATCTCGGCGATACGGGGGATCGGGTCGGAGCCGATCCGTTGGAGCGGCACCTTCGTGGGTTCGGGGAGGAAGGCGACCCGGGAGAGGTCGATCCCCTTCCTCCGGAGTCGACGGACGGCAACCCGACCGACCCATCCGCCCACGAGAGTCCTGACGTCCACCAGCACGCTCACGAAAGTACACGTGCTCTTGCGGCTTCGGGTCCCACTTGGGCATGGTGAGAGCGCGCCGTGTCATTCCCACACGGCCAGCGAGGGGATCGCCATGAGCACCGACACTGCCGGCAGTAGCCAGTCCACCGAGCTGCGGCGGGTGATGGGGCCGAAGCTCCTGCTCCTATTCATCATCGGCGACATCCTCGGCACCGGCGTCTACGCCCTCACCGGGCAGGTCGCCGCCGAAGTCGGCGGAGCCGCCTGGCTGCCGTTCCTTGTCGCCTTCGTCGTCGCGCTGCTGACCGCGTTCTCCTACCTCGAGCTCGTGACGAAGTACCCGCAGGCCGCCGGCGCGGCGCTGTACGTCCACAAGGCATTCGCGGTGCACTTCTTCACGTTCATCGTTGCGTTCGCCGTGATGAGCTCTGGCATCACCTCGGCCTCGACTGCCTCGCGTGCGTTCGCGTCCAACCTCGCGCTGGGCCTCGGCTGGGAGGCTTCGAGCACCGTGATCATGCTGATGGCGATCGGCTTCATGGCCTTGGTGATGGCGATCAACCTGCGAGGTGTCAGCGAGAGCGTCAAGACGAACGTCGTGCTCACCCTCATCGAGCTCACCGGCCTCGTGCTCGTCATCCTCGTGGGCATCTGGGCGATCAGCGGGGGCGATGCCGACTTCTCGCGGGTCGTCGCGTTCGACACACCGGAGGACAAGAGCATCTTCCTCGCTGTCACCACCGCGACGTCGCTGGCCTTCTTCGCGATGGTCGGGTTCGAGGACTCGGTCAACATGGCCGAGGAGTGCAAGGACCCGCCGGGCATCTTCCCGAAGATGATGCTCACCGGACTCGGCGTCACCGGCCTGATCTACGTGCTCGTCTCGATCTGCGCGGTCGCACTCGTGCCAGTGGGCGAGCTCGCAGCCAGCGACACACCACTCACCCTGGTGGTTGAACGGGGCGCACCGGATGTCCCGATCGGAGACATCTTTCCCTTCATCTCGATGGTCGCCGTGGCCAACTCCGCCCTGATCAACATGATGATGGCCAGCCGGCTGCTCTACGGCATGGGCAAGCAGGGCGTCATCCCCCGCTCCCTCTCGAAGGTGCATCCCCGGACCCGCACACCATGGGTGTCGATCCTGTTCACCACCGCGCTCGCGTTCGCCCTGATCGCGTACGTGTCGTATGCCAGTGAGGACGCCATCGCCGTGCTCGGCGGCACGACGGCGCTGCTCCTGCTGGGTGTTTTCGCCGTCGTCAACGTCGCCGTGCTGGTGCTGCGGCGCGACCCGGTCGAGCACGACCACTTCCGCACGAACACGGTGGTCGCCGTGCTCGGCGCACTCGCGTGCCTGTATCTGGTCACACCCCTGTCTGGGCGCGCCGGTGAGCAGTACCAGGTGGCCGGGCTGCTCCTGCTCGTCGGCCTCGCGCTGTCCGTGCCGGTCTATCTGGCCCGACGATCCCGGGGTGAGGACGTCAAGATCGACAAGCCGGACGAGATGGTCTAAGCGCTCGTCAGTCCCGCGGCTCGGCCGGATCAGGCGGCTCGGCCGGATCAGCTGGATCGACGGGATCAGGCGGACCGGCCGGACCGGCCGGCTCGAGGACCCTGGTCTTGTAGAGGCTGGCAGCGGCGGTGATCAGCAGCGTCACGACGATCACGCCGAGGCTCAGCAGCGTCGGTATCTCCGGCACCGGCACGGGTTCGCCACCGTTGATGAAAGGCACCTCGTTCTCGTGCAGCGCATGCAGCACGAGCTTCACGCCGATGAAGAACAGGATGAACGCCAGACCCTGGGACAAGTAGACCAGGCGCTTCATCAGGTCGCCGAGCAGGAAGTACAGCTGGCGAAGACCCATCAGGGCGAACACGTTGGCGGTGAAGACGAGGTAAGGCTCCTGGGTGAGGCCGTAGATGGCCGGAATCGAGTCGAGTGCGAAGATCAGGTCGGTGGTGCCTAGGGCAACGATGACCAGGAACATCGGAGTCATCAGCCGCTTGCCGTTCTCGATGACGTAGAGCTTCAGGCCCTCCCAGCGGTCTGTGAACTTCAGGTGGCTTCGGGCGAATCGCACGACGGCGTTCTCGGCGTCGTCGTCGTGGTCGGTGTCCTTGGCCAGCGTCCACGCCGTGTAGACGAGGAACGCGCCGAAGACGTAGAAGACCCAGGAGAACTGGTTGATCGCCACAGCGCCGAGCGCGATGAAGATTCCCCGGAAGATGAGCGCGAGCACGATGCCGACCATCAGAGCTTCCTGTTGGTACTTCCTCGGCACGTTGAAGCTGGCCATGATGATGATGAAGATGAAGAGGTTGTCGACCGACAGGCTGTACTCGGTCAACCAGCCGGCGAAGAACTGCAGACCGTAATCGCCGTTCGATGCGCTCGGATCATTGTGATACAGCGTGACCCAGATGCCGAAGGCGATGGCCAGCCCGACGTAGACCGACAGGTAGGTCAGGCACTCTCTCGTGGATGGCTCATGGGGCTTGCGTGCGACGATCGCGATGTCGAACAGCAGGACGGCGATGGTGACGCCGATCGTGATGAGCCATTCGGTCTGAGAAACCTGCACGGACATTCCTCCGGTCGTCGACAACGCCGGAGGTCTCTTCCGCCACCCCTGGTAACCCGGGTGGCCCGCAGCACCGGTCGTCCGATGACGGTCGACGTGATGACGACACCGCGGCGAAGGAATACTCCCCTCCGCACCCCAGTGTGGCAGGTGCGCTCGGCCGGCTAGACGCCCGCCTCCAGCATGCCGCGCAGCTCCTTCTTGAGATCGCGGATCTCGTCGCGCAGCCGGGCGGCGACCTCGAACTGCAGCTCGGCGGCGGCCGTGTGCATCTGCTCACTAAGCTGGTCGATGAGGTCGGCCAGGTCGCCCGAGGGGAGATCGGCGAGATCGGCGGTGTGCTGGCCGAGCGGCACCGGCGCCCCCTTGCGTCGGCGGTCGCCGGTGGCGGCCAACAGACGCGAGGTGTCGGCGTCCTCGCGCGCCAGCAGATCGGTGATGTCGCCGATCTTCTTGCGCAGCGGCGTCGGGTCGATGCCGTGCTCGAGGTTGTACGCCACCTGCTTGGCGCGGCGACGGTTGGTCTCGTCGATCGCCGCCGCCATCGAGTCGGTGACGGTGTCGGCGTACATGACGACCTGCCCGGACACGTTGCGGGCCGCGCGGCCGATGGTCTGGATGAGGGACCGTCCGGAACGCAGGAACCCCTCCTTGTCGGCGTCGAGGATGGCCACGAGGCTGACCTCCGGAAGGTCGAGACCCTCGCGCAGCAGGTTGATGCCGACGAGCACGTCGTACTCCCCCATGCGCAGCTCGCGCAGCAGCTCCACCCGACGCAGGGTGTCGACCTCGCTGTGCAGGTATCGCGTGCGGATTCCCGCCTCGAGCAGGTAGTCAGTGAGGTCTTCGGCCATCTTCTTGGTGAGCGTGGTGACGAGCACGCGCTCATTGCTCTCGGTGCGTCCCTTGATCTGGCCGATGAGGTCGTCGATCTGGCCCTTGGTGGGCTTGACGATGACCTCGGGATCGACCAGGCCGGTCGGACGGATGATCTGCTCGACGACATCGCCGTCGACCTTCTCCATCTCGTACGGACCAGGGGTGGCCGACAGGTAGACCGTCTGGCCGATGCGATCGAGGAACTCGCCCCAGATGAGCGGCCGGTTGTCCATGGCGCTCGGCAGCCTGAACCCGTGCTCGACGAGCATGCGCTTGCGCGACATGTCACCTTCGTACATCGCGCCGATCTGCGGGATCGTGACGTGCGACTCGTCGACCACCAGGATGAAGTCCTCGGGGAAGTAGTCGAGTAGGCAGTTGGGCGCCGAGCCAGGCGCGCGGCCGTCCATGTGCCGCGAGTAGTTCTCGATGCCCGCGCAGGTGCCGACCTGCTGCATCATCTCCAGGTCGTACGTGGTGCGCATGCGCAGCCGCTGCGCCTCGAGCAGCTTGCCATCACCCTCGAGCTCGGCCAGGCGCTCACCGAGCTCGACCTGGATCGTCTCGATGGCTCGGGTCATGGTCTCGGGTCCGGCGGCGTAGTGGGTGGCCGCGCCGACGTACAGCTCGGTGTCCTCGCTGAGCACCTCGCCGGTGAGGGGATGCAGCGTCATGAGCCGCTCGATCTCGTCGCCGAAGAACTCGATGCGGACGGCCATCTCCTGATAGACGGGGAAGATCTCGACGGTGTCGCCCTTGACCCGGAACGTGCCGCGCGTGGACGTGACGTCGTTGCGGACGTACTGGCCCTGCACGAGCGTGCGCAGCAGATGATCGCGTGACATCTGCTCACCGACCCGGAAGCCGATCATCCGGTCGAGGTACTCCTGCGCCGACCCGAGGCCGTAGATGCACGACACGCTGGCAACGACGATGACGTCGCGGCGGGTGAGCAACGACCAGGTGGCCGAGTGACGCAGCCGCTCGACCTCGTCGTTGACTGAGGAGTCCTTCTCGATGTAGGTGTCCGTCTGGGGGAGGTAGGCCTCGGGCTGGTAGTAGTCGTAGTACGACACGAAGTACTCGACCGCGTTGTCGGGAAGCAGGTCACGGAGCTCGTTGGCGAACTGGGCCGCGAGAGTCTTGTTGGGCATCATCACCAGCATCGGACGCTGCAGTCGTTCGGCCAGCCACGCCGCGGTGGCCGTCTTGCCGGTGCCGGTGGCACCCATGAGCACGACATCCTGGACACCGCCGGTCATCCGCTTCTCGAGCTCGTCGATGGCCGCCGGCTGGTCGCCCGCCGGCTCGAAGTCGGAGACGACGCGGATGGGGGCCACCTGGCGCTGCAGCTCGGACACCGGTCTCATTCGTCCCAGCGTACCGAGCACAACCGACAGAACGCCCAGGCAACCTCGTCGGTTTACTCTGGCCGCATGCCTTCATCAGATCGCCGCGCAGCTCGTCGCCAGGAGATCCTCGCGGCCACGCGCAACCTGTTCGACGAACGAGGAGTGCGTGATGCCCAGATCGAGGACATCGCGAAGGCCGTCGGTATCAACCGGGCCATCATCTACCGGCACTTCTCTGGCAAGGAGGAGCTCTTCGCGATGGCGCTCGTCGGCTACCTGGATGAGCTCGACGTCGAGCTGGAGGAGGCTGCCGAGTCCTCGAAGGATCCCTCTGAACGGCTGATCGCGATCACCAACGCCTTCCTCGACTACGGCGAGAGATACCCAGCCTTCGTCGACTGCGCCCAAGCGTTGCTCCGGCGTCGAGGGGACGAGCTGATGGCGGAAGTCAGCGAGCCGGCGATGTTCCGGCTCGGACGGTCCATGACCGCATGCACCGCACATGTCGTGAGCGTGCTCGAGGACGGCACGAAGGAGGGCGTGTTCGACGTCCCGAACCCCGACCTCGTCGCCAACATCTTCTACACCCAGGCTCTGGGCGTGCTGAACCTGGCCACCTTGCGGATCTCCGTACGCGCTCTCGACCCCGGCCATCCCCGGGTCGATCCGGTGTCGTTCGACGAGGTGAAGGAGTACGTCGCCCAAGCCGCCTGCGCGATGGCGCGGGGACCTGCCCCGGTGTCCTGAGCTCTACGCCTCCAGGATCGCGACGACGCCCTGGCCGCCGGCCGCGCAGATCGAGATCAGGCCGCGGCCCGATCCCTTCTCGTGCAGCAGCTTGGCCAGATTGGCAACGATGCGCCCGCCGGTGGCCGCGAACGGGTGCGCGGCGGCGAGCGACGATCCCTTGACGTTGAGCTTGCTCCGGTCGATCGACCCGAGCGGCTCGTCGAGACCCAGCTTCTCCTTGCAGAACGCGGGGTCCTCCCACGCCGCGAGCGTGGTGAGCACCTGCCCGGCGAAGGCCTCGTGGATCTCGTAGTAGTCGAAGTCCTGCAGGGACAGTCCCTGGCGCGCGAGCATCCGCGGCACCGCGTAGACCGGCGCCATCAGCAGGCCCTCGGCGCCGCTGACGTAGTCGACGGCGGCGGTCTCATAGTCGACGAGGTACGCGAGCGGGGTCCAGCCGCGACGCTCGGCCTCCTCGTCGGAAGCGAGCAGCACGGTGGAGGCACCGTCGGACAAGGGCGTGGAGTTGGCCGCCGTCATGCTGGCACCCTCGCCTTTGCCGAAGACGGCCTTGAGCGTGGCGAGCTTCTCCATCGAGGAGTCGGCGCGCATGTTGTTGTCGCGCTCGACGCCCAGGTACGGCGTGACCAGGTCGTCCTGCCAGCCCTCGTCATAGGACGCGGCCAGGTTCTGGTGCGACTTCACCGCGAGCTCGTCCTGGGCCTCGCGGGTGATGCCCCACTCCTTGGTGGTGATGGCCTGACTGTCGCCCATCGACAACCCAGTGCGGGGTTCGGCGTTGCGCGGCTGGTCGGGGATGAGATGCCCGGGACGGATCTTCGCGACCGCTGCGAGACGGCCCTTGTTGTCCTTGGCGTTGTTGGCCTCGAGCAGGATCTTGCGGAGTTTGTCGCCGACCGCCAGCGGCGCGTCGGAGGTGGTGTCGGCGCCGCCGGCGATACCGAACTCGATCTTGCCGAGCGCGATCTTGTTGGCGACCTGGATGGTGGCCTGGATGCCGGTGTCACAGGCTTGCTGGATGTCGGCGGCCGGCGTCTCGGCCGACAGGCGGGAGCCGAGCACGGTCTCACGAGCGAGATTGAAGTCGCGGCTGTGCTTGAGCACGGCGCCGGCGACGAACTCGCCGGCGCGCTCGCCCTCGAGCCCGTGGCGCTCGACGAGCCCGTCGAGGGCAGCGGTGAGCATGTCCTGGTTGGACACGTTGGTGTAGACCGTGTTCGAGCGCGCGAACGGAATGCGGTTGCCACCGATCACGGCGACCGGGCGGACGGAGCCAGCCGGGGTGGGGCCACTCAGGGCGGACGCCGCCTTGGCGGCTGCCTTCTGTGCGGTCTTCTTCGTCGGCGACGTGTCCGCCATGACGTGCTCCTTGCTGTTCGTGGATCGTTCTCAGTCTGGGACGATGTGGGCGTGTGCGCCTCACCACACAGGTGGACTGGCCCTGTCACACGAGGTTACAGTTCCACGAGACATTCAGATACCGATGGTATGCGAGAGATAGGACACATCCGGCCATGACGGATCGTTACCAGGACCTGGCCCACAACCCGATCGGCAAGTTCGTGGTCAAGAACCTCGGACTGCCGAACCCGCCCTACCTCGAGCGCTACGAGGGCGGCCCTCTGGTCAAGGGCACGGTCCTGACCGGCGCGGCCACCCAGACACCCGTCGCCAAGGCCGTCACTGCGGCCCTCAAGGCGGCCAGGATCGGGGCCACCGGCGTCCCGTCGGGCACCAAGAAGTACAAGGGGCTGGTGTTCGACGCTTCAAGCATCGACTCAAGCGAGGGGCTCGTGTCGCTGCAGGAGTTCTTCACACCCGTGCTGCGTCAGCTGGAGGCGTGTGGACGGGTCGTCGTCCTCGGAGCGCTCCCCGACGAAGCCGTGTCCGAAGCAGCGGCCCTCGCCCAGCGTGCACTCGAGGGCTTCACCCGTTCGCTGGCCAAGGAGGTCGGCAACGGCAGCTCCGTCAACCTCGTCTACGTCGCGAAGGGTGCGGAGTCGTCAATCGGCTCCACCCTGGAGTTCCTGCTCTCCCCCAAGTCGGCCTACGTGTCCGGTCAGGTCATCCGCATCGGGCTCACCGACCTCAAGGACGCCGACAAGGCGGGCGACCCCGCCAAGCCGCTGGCCGGCAAGGTCGCTCTCGTCACCGGCGCGTCGCGGGGTCTGGGTGCCGCCGAGATCCGTGCGCTCCACCGCGACGGCGCCACCGTCGTCGGACTCGACATCCCGCCGCTCGAGGCGGACCTGAAGGCGCTTACCGACGAGCTCGGTGGCGGTGCCATCTCGCTCGACATCACCGCCGCGGACGCGCCCGAGGAGATCGCCGCCTATTTCAAGAACAACCACGGCGGGGTCGACATCATCGTGCACAACGCCGGCATCACCCGCGACAAGCGGTTGCGCAACATGAAGCCGGAGAACTTCGCGCTCGTCGTCGACATCAGTGTCGGCGCTCCTCAGCGCATCACCGACGAGCTGCTCGACCAGGGCCTGATCCGCGAGGGCGGCCGCATCGTGGGCATCTCGTCCATCGCCGGCATCGCCGGCAACAACGGACAGACCAACTACGGCACGGCCAAGGCCGGCGTCATCGGGTGGATCCAGTCGCTGAGCAAACGGGTGGCCAAGGACGGCATCACCGCCAACGCGATCGCCCCGGGATTCATCGAGACGGAGATGGTGAAAACGATCCCCCTGGGGATCCGCGAGGCCGGCCGCAGGATGAACTCCATGTCGCAGGGCGGCCTGCCGATCGACGTCGCCGAGGCCATCGCTTGGTACGCCAACCCGGGGTCGTCGGCCGTGTCCGGCAACGTCGTCCGCGTCTGCGGTCAGAGCCTGCTGGGTGCCTGACATGACGACGCGGTCGTTCGACAAGGCGCCGTCCACTGCGCCACTGATGCTGAAGGCCGTCCTGCCGGCGATCCCCGTGGTCGGCGAGCTCCCCGGTATCAAGCACGGCAGCGGCTCGGTGCCGGACCTGACCCTGGAACGACGGAACGTCTCGACGAAGCCAGGTCATCTGGAGCAGTACAACGAGGTCTGCGGCTTCCCCCGAAGCAACAACCTGCCGGCCACCTACCCGCACATGGCGGCCTTCGCGCTGCACATGGCCCTGATGACCGACACCGCGTTCCCGTTCGCCCCCATGGGCCTGGTGCACCTGCGAAACAGCATCACGCAGCACCGTCCGATCGGCGTCGACGAGACGTTCGACATCTCGGTCCGGGCCGCCGACCTCCGCCCGCACAGCAAGGGGCGCCTGGTCGACGTCGTCACGACCGTCAGCATCGACGGGGTGGTCGTGTGGGACGAGGTCACCACGCTGCTCTCTCGCGGCCGCGACGGCGGCACGGAGAACAGCACGCCTCCGCTCGCGGGAGTCGAGGCTCCCGACGGTGTCGTTCACTGGAAGCTGGCGGGCGACCTCGGCCGGCGGTACGGCGCCGTGTCGGGCGACCGCAACCCCATCCACCTGTACCCGATCACCGCGAAGGCCTTCGGGTTCCCGCGGAACATCGCTCACGGCATGTGGACCAAGGCGCACGCACTGGCCGCGCTGCAGAACAAGCTGCCGAACGCCTTCACGATCGACGTCGAGTTCAAGAAGCCGATCCTGCTCCCGAGCACGGTCGTGTTCGGCAGCAACATCGACGGAAACGTCATCACGCTTGGCGTCACGAGTACCCGCAAGCCGTCCACGCACCTGGTCGGTCGCATCGCGCCTGCGTAACGCTCCCTGTAACTCGTCGTTACAGTCGCTGGAGGAACACGTATGCGTGATCGACCGACCTTGGCCCGACTGCTCGCGTCGGCCTTGGTGCTGAGCGGCCTGACGCTGGGCGGCCCGGCTCCCGCCCAGGCGGCCGGAAGCAGCTGGGAGCCGAGGCCCGAGGACCACCCGAAGACGGCCAGGCAGACCGACGTGCCGATCCGCATGTCCGACGGCACCGTGCTGCGCGCCGACGTCACGCGTCCCGCGGATGCGGCGGGCCAAGCCGTCGACATGAAGCTCCCCGTGATCGTCACGATCACGGCGTACAACAAGACCGTCATCGCCGGCGGGGCCGGCGGACTCGCGGGACCGGATCCGAACCACCTGGTCAAGCGCGGCTACGTCCAGGTCGTCGTCGACGCGCGAGGCACCGGGTCGTCGGGCGGCCGCTGGGCGGCGTTCAGCGCCCGCGAGAACAAGGACTCCAGCGAGATCATGACCTGGGCGCACTCGCAGCCCTGGAGCAACGGCATCACCGGTATGAGTGGCGCCTCCTACATGGGCATCAGCCAGCTGTTTGCCGCCTCGGCCAAACCTGCTGGCCTGAAGGCCATCTTCCCGCAGGTCCCTGGCGCCGACGTCTACCGCGACGTCGTGGCATCCGGCGGCCAGCTGGACGTCGGATTCATCCCGTTGTGGCTCGGACTGATCACCACCACCGGAATCCTTCCGCCGGCCTATGCGGCCTCCGACCCGGCGTCGACGATCGGGGTGCTGGTCGACCGCATCATGACCGCCGGGGCCTTCACGTCCCCACTCCTCATCACCGCTGCCCTCGGCGGCGACCCGAACTACGACGGGCCGTTCTACGCCGAACGCTCGGTCATCAACGTGATCGACCAGGTCGACGTGCCGACGTTCTTCATCGGCGGCGAGCACGACCTCTTCCAGCGCGGCACTCCCCTGCTGTTCGAGAACCTCCGCAAGCGTGGCGTCCCGACGAAGATGATCGTTGGGCCGTGGGACCACGTGGAGGGCTCGTCCGGGGAGAAAGTGGGCGACGCGGGCTACGGGTCGCTCGCCGATCTGCAGCTCCGCTGGTTCGACCACTACCTCAAGGACTCCCCCGATCCCGCGCTCGACTCCGACATCCCGAACCTGACCTACTTCGACCAGGGCCCGGACACCTGGACCACCTCGTCCAACTGGATCGAGGACCAGCGCGCCACGAGCTTCCGGCTCTCCGGCTCGGCCACCATCGCCGAGCCGGGCGGACTCACCACCGAGGCGGTGAGCGACGGCACGTCGGACGTCCTTCCGGTCCCGGTCGCCGGTTTGTGCACCCGCTCGGCCAACCAGTGGACGGCCGGGGTGATGAACTCCTCCGGATTCGACAACCCGTGCCTGAAGAACAACGCGTTGAACGACAAGCTCGGGGTGGTGTTCGAGACCGAGCCGGTCACGTCGCCGGTGCAGATCCAGGGGCCGATCAACGCGCATCTCTTCACGTCCAGCAACAGCGGTGACGGCATGCTCTCGGTGGCCGTGGAGGACGTCGCACCCGACGGCACGGTCAGTCGTCTGACCGGTGGCTGGCAGGTCATCTCGCACCGCACGCTCGACGACTCACGCACCCGCACCCTCGACGGGAAGATCATCCAGCCCTATCACCCGTTCACGCGGGAGGCGCAGAAGCGGCTCGCGCCGGGCGAGGTAGCCCCGATCGACGTCGAGGTCTTCCCGACCGCCGCCACGATCCAGCCCGGGCACAAGCTCCGGCTGGCCGTGCAGGCGTTCGACGTTCCCCACCTGCTGCCATCGCTCGGTCTCGCGCCGGGCTCGCTCACCGTGATGAAGGTGCACGCGTCCGACAAGTACCCGTCGGAGCTGACGCTCCCGACAGTTCCCTGACGGTGCTCAGTCGGCCGGGTTCACCCGGCGGATGAGGCCCTCCTGGGCGATGGTCGCGAGCATGTCGCCGTCCTCGCTGAACACCCGGCCGATGGCGAGCCCGCGGGCGCGTGACGCCGACGGCGAGTGCTGGTCGTAGAGGAACCACTGGTTGGCCTCGGTCGGCCGGTGGAACCAGATGGTGTGGTCGAGCGATGCCACCTGCATGTCGGGGGAGCCGATCAGCCGGCCGTGCGGGATGAGCGTGGGGCCGAGCAACGTGAGATCGGAGAAGTACGTGAGCACGGCGTTGCGCAGCCGGCGGTCGTCCGGCAGCGTGCCCGCGAACCGGAACCACAGGCGCTGCGTCGCCGGGTCGTCGCCGGCGGTGACGAGCCTGGCGTCGATCGCCGACCACTCCTTGACCCACCAGTCGGCGGCCTCGGGATTGATGGTGCGGATGATGTCGGGCATCGGTGTGCACTCGTCGGGCGACGGGACGTCCGGCATCTCGTCCTGGTGGTCGAACCCGTCCTCGACCTTCTGGAACGAGACGGTCATGTAGAAGATGATCGCGCCATGCTGCCGTGCGGCGACCCGTCGAGTGGTGAACGAACCGCCGTCGCGGACGTTCTCGACGTCGTAGATGATCGGGATGCTCAGGTCGCCGCCGAGCAGGAAGTAGCTGTGCAGCGAGTGGACGTGACGCTCCTCCGGTGCAGTGAGCTGTGCTGCCACGAGCGCCTGCGCGGCGACCTGTCCGCCGAACACGCGGATGAAGCCCGTGTCGTCCAGCTGCCGTCCGCGGAACAAGCCCTCGTCGAGCTTCTCGAGGTCGAGCAGGTCGATGAGCTCCGTCAGCGTCGCAGGCACGGCCACACCCTACCCACGCTCACGGGAGAGAAACTCACCCGTCGCGAGAGAAAAATTCACCGCCCGCGAGAGAGAACGTGACTGCTGCCACGACGGGAAATCTCGAGAGGAGTGTATGACTTTCTCGCGACCGGGTAGGAAGTCTCTCGCGAGGGGTGAATTTCTCTCTCGCGAGCGATTAGTGCTCGTTGTTCTTGCGCTGGCGGGCAAGGAACTTCTCGAACTGGTCGGCCAGCTCCTCGCCGCTCGGGATCGACTCGTCCTCGGCGAGCAGCGACTGCGCGGCTCCGCGGGTGAAGGCGTCGTACTGTTCCTCCAGACCCGACAGGACGTCCTCGCCGTCCTGCGCGGCGATCTGCTGCTCGATCTCGGCCAGCGCCTCGCCCTGGGAGGCGCGCAGCGTCTCGTAGTCGAGCTGCAGGCCGAGCCGGTCAACCACAGCATCGAGCAGGGCCACGGCGGCGGTCGGGTAGTCGACCTGCGCGAGGTAGTGCGGCACGTGGACGACGTAACCGGCGGCATCGAGACCCCGCTGCGCGAACCGGTACTCCAGCAGTGCCTGAACCGATGACGGCACTCGCACCTCGGCCGACCACAGGTTCTTGCGGTCGACGAGCTCGGGTCGCGAACCGTGCGCGGTGATCATGGGCGGACGGGTGTGCGGGACCCCCATCGGCACCGCACCGAGCCCGAGGGTGAGCGGAACGTTGAACTCCTCGACGACCTCCTGGACACCGTCGACGAACGACTCCCACCGGAAGTCGGGCTCGGGTCCGGAGAGCAGCAGGTACGGGGTTCCGCCGTCGTCGTGCTCGAGCACGATCTCGAGCGAAGGGTCCTCGTAGTCCTGGTAGTGGTCGGACCGGAACGTGATGAACGGACGACGGGCCCGGAAGTCGTAGAGCTTGTCGAGATCGAAGCGACACACCACCTCGCCATGGCCCGTGCGGAGCTGGGTGGCCGCGAGACGCGGAGCAGCTCCAGCGGTCAGGAAACCGTCGAGAGCATGGATGAGGACAGGTCGCTCGGACGGATTCACGGGTTCGTCATCACGTCGGGAAAACCACTTCATCGTCAGCGCCTCACGCGTCCGGCTTATTCCGCCCGAGCGCGGCCAGGATGTCGTCGGCGATCGCGTCGGGGGTGAGACCGAGCCGTCCGAGGATGACGTCGCGTTTGGCGTGGTCGAGGAACTCCTGCTCGACGCCGTGGACGCGCACCGGAACCTCAGCTCCGGCGTCGCGAAGGGCCTGGGTGAAGGCCGCGCCGACGCCACCCTGACGTCCGTTGTCCTCGACCGTGACCACGAGCCGGTGCTGGGCCGCGAGCTCGACGACGGCCGGGTCGAACGGTTTGACCCACCGGGGATCGACGACGGTGACGCCGAGGCCGGAACCCCGGACGATCGCAGCCGCGTCAAGGGCGGTCTGGGCGAGACACCCGGCGGCCAGCACGAAGACGTCTGGGGACTCGTCGCTGGCAAGCACGTCGGCCACGCCGAGGCGCTCGAGCGCGGGTACGTCGGGACCGACCGCACCCTTGGCGAACCGCACGACCGTGGGTGCGTCGTCGACGTCGACGGCCTCGCGCAGCAGCTCGCGCAGCTGGGAGCCGTCGCGCGGTGCCGCGAGACGCAGGCGGGGCACGATCTGCAGCAGCGACATGTCCCACATGCCGTTGTGGCTGGCGCCGTCGTCACCCGTGACGCCAGCGCGGTCGAGCACGAATGTGACGCCGCACTTGTGTAGCGCGACGTCGAGCAGCACCTGGTCGAAGGCCCGGTTGAGGAACGTGGCGTAGACGGCGACGACGGGGTGCAGCCCGGCCATCGCCATGCCCGCGGCGCTGGTGACTGCGTGCTGTTCGGCGATGCCGACGTCGAACACGCGGTCGGGGAACTTGTCGGCGAACGCATCGAGACCGACCGGATAGAGCATCGCGGCGGTGATGCCGACGACGTCGGGACGCTCGTCGGCGATGCGCACGATCTCGTCGCGGAACACCGAGGTCCAGCCGGCCGGCGCCACGGCGGTGGCGTCGCCGGTCTCGCGGTCGAACGGCGGCGCCTGGTGCATCTGGTCGTTCTCGTTGGCGACCGCGATGTCGTAGCCCTGGCCCTTGGTGGTGATGGCGTGCACGAGCACGGGGCCGCCGAACCTGCGGGCCTGCGCCAGTGCGTGCTCGAGCGACGGCCGGTCGTGGCCGTCGACCGGACCGATGTACTTGAGCCCGAGGTCCTCGAACATCCCCTGCGGCGCGAGCGCGTCCTTGATGCCCTTCTTGATGGCGTGCAGGGCATCGTAAAAGGCCGGACCGACCGCACGGGTGCGGTTGAGGCGGTCCTTGATGGCGCTGAGCGCCGGCTCATACCTGGGGTTGGTGCGGATCTCAGTCAGTCTGTTCGCCAGTCCGCCCACAGTCGGCGTGTAGGACCGGCCGTTGTCGTTCACCACGACGACGAGGCGGCGGTCCTGGCCGGCGGCGATGTTGTTGAGTGCCTCCCACGCCATGCCGCCGGTGAGAGCGCCGTCGCCGATGACCGCGACGACGTGGTCGTCCTTGCCGAGAATCTGGTTGGCCTTCGCCATCCCGTCCGCGTACGACAGGCTCGTGGAGGCGTGCGAGTTCTCGACCCAGTCGTGCTCGGACTCGCCCTGGCACGGGTAGCCGGACAGCCCTCCCTCCTTGCGCAGCGTGGAGAACTCGCCGGCACGACCGGTGAGCATCTTGTGGACGTACGACTGGTGGCCGGTGTCCCAGACGATGCGGTCGCGCGGGGAGTCGAAGACCCGGTGGATGGCCATGCCGAGCTCGACGACACCGAGGTTGGGGCCGAGATGGCCGCCGTTGGCGGCGACCGTGCAGATCAGGAGCTCGCGGATCTCCTCAGCGAGGCGGGTGAGCTCCTCGTCGGACATCTGCCGTAGGTCGGCAGGTCCGGTGAGGGTGTCGAGCACGGCCATTGGGTCAGTCTAACGAGTGCGGATCAACCCGCGGGGGTGGTCAGGAGCGCTCTCAGGACCCGTCGACATATCGACCGCGAACGTGGGTGAGGACCTCCGCCGAGCTCGTCTCCACGTGCTCCACGACTCCCTCCAGGAGGATTCCCCAGCCGACATGACGTGGGGGCGCGGACTCCAGCCGGACGCCCAGCCAGGCGGACGCATCGGCGAGCACCGGTCCCCACTCCGACTCACGCCACTCCCCCAGCGTGAACGGCCCGCCAGGCGCGGGAACCGTGCCGGCGAACGCCTCGGCGAGGTACGTGTGGCCGGGTCCGAGAACGTTCACGATGAGCGTCGTGGGTGGCTCGTCCCACAGGTTCGACTCCTCGTCGACCAGCCCCAGCACGTGCGCCGGGTCGCCCGCGGCCACCAGGAGCGACGAGACGGTGAGGCCGCGCCGTTCGCGTCCGGAACCGGCCGCCCAGACCGTCACCGGAGCCGGCAGGTGCCCGCGAAGGCGCCGGAGCGGGTCGCGCTCGCCCTCGGGCGGCACGAACGGGTGCTCGGAGTGGATCGTCACACCTGTCAGCGTAGGCCGGTCAAGCCAGTTGGTGCTGGAACGCGTAGGCGGCCGCGGCGGTGCGCGACTTCACGTTCGTCTTGCCGAAGATGTTGCTCAGATGACGGGCGACCGTCTTCTCACTGAGGAAAAGCTCGGCTGCGATCTGTGGGTTGGTGCGGCCGGCCGCGACAAGGCGGAGCACCTCGAGCTCCCGCGCGGTCAGGCCGTCCGGTCGCGCCCGTCCCAGCAGACGCTCCACCTCGCGCTGTGCCAATGGCGCTCCGAGGTCAGCGAACGTCCGCCCAGCCACCTGGAGCTCCGCAGCAGCCGAGTCCTCGTCGTCCATCGCCCGGAACGCCTGTCCGATGCGGGTGCGGGCCCAGGCCGCCTCGTACCGGGCGCCCTGGCTGAGCCAGCCTCGCCATGCCGTGCGCAGATGCGGCAAGGCCACGGATGGCTCGTCCACGGCGAGGCAGACGGATCCGCGCGTGTATGCGGCCGAAGCAGACAGCGCCGGAGTGGCAAAGGAGGCGGCGATCTCCTCCAGCTCGTCGGCAGCTGCGGAAGCGCCTTCGATGTCGCCGGCCGCGAGCAGCACCTCGACCGCGACCGGAATGACCCGGCTTCGGCGTACGGGGTTGTGGTCCTCATCGAGCTGTCTCCTCACCGCGGCTCCGGCGGCGTCGACTCGTCCCTGCCCCAGCCACAGCAGCGCCAGGCCGGGCTGTGGATCATGGCCGTGCTCGTCGGCCGCGGCGTACGCGGCTGCAGCTGCGTCGAGATCACCTGTGAGGCGGAGCACCTCTCCGCGTTCGTAGTAGACCTCTCCGACCGCGCGACCCAGGCCCAGCTCCTGGTAACGAGCCTCGGCGAGGGTGAGCTCTTCGAGCGCGTCGGCCCAGGCACCCTGGGCCCGCATGATCTGGGCCCGGTGTACAGCCGCCTGCCCGGTGTACTGGGCGAGTCCCTGTTGCTGTTCGCACCAGGTGGACAGCATCCTGGTCCAGTCCGTCATCCGGCGGACGTCATCCAGCTCCTGGCAGGCCTCGATCATCGCGCAGTAGACCCTGCCTGCCATGATCGAAGTGACTTCGCCGGCCGCAACGCAGACCATCGCCTCGTCCAACAGGGCAAGGCCCTCCGGCACCCGACCTTGGTAGATGAGCATTCGGCCCTGGCACACCATGCCGATCGCGACGAGGTCGGGTTCACCGTGCCGGCGGCCGGCTTCGGCCACCGATACTGCGAGGTCGTGAGCGGTCTCGACCTGCCCGCCGAAGACGTGGTGAAACATCTCGTGCATCCTGAGGTAGCCGTGCTCAGCGGTGTCGGCCTCGGACTCCAACAGACGTGAGGCCCGCGCATGCCAGCCCTGGGCCGCAGCGTGGTTGCCCGAATTGTGAAGCAGCGTGGTCAGCTCGAGCGCGTCGCGAGATGCGGCAAGGTGGTCACCACGCTCGCTGGAAACCTGGAACGACCGCTGCAGGGCACGAACGCTCGTCTCCGTATCGCCGACCAAATAAGCCGCGGTCGACAAGGCATGGAGATCGGCGGGTTCGAGCTCGGCGAGGTCGGGAACGGACAATCGGTCTCGAGCGGCTGTCCATTCGCCCCGCTCGAACGCCTCTCGACCCCGGATGAGCTCGTCGACGATGTTCACCGCAACCTCCATGGGGAAGGCTACGCCTACGGTCCGTCGTCAGACAGATCTGACCGTCGCTCGACTCGGCGCGCTTCTGCGCTCAACAATGTGGTTCGCGATGAAGCCCGCGTCGCGGTTCGCCCCGGCGATCAGCATCGATGACGCGGCGTACTGGAAACCGAGTCCGCAGAAGTACAGACCGGGTGCGGCATCGACGATCCCCCGCATCTCGACGGGCCAGCCGCCTTCACCGAGGATCGGCAGGTCGATCCATCCGAAGGCCTGACGAAAGCCGGTGCACCACACCACGTTCGACACGTCGGCGACCCGACCACCCTCGAGGACGGGAAGGCCGTCCTGCACGCCGACGACGCGTTCGTGAAGCCGCTCGACACCGCGCGCGACCAGGTCCGAATCCTTGACGCGCAGTGCCGGCGCACCGTGGAACCGGACCTCTTCCATCATGTGTCGGCCCATTGGGGTCCGTCTGGTCATCACGTGCTTGAAGACGAACACCAACATCGGGAAGAAGACCTTGAACATCGGCGACTCGAGCCGCACGGGGATCTGCCCGCGGTCGCGGCCGCACAGGATCGTGGGCTGCTCCGCGGCGATTTCGTACGCCACGTCGGCACCGGAGTGCGAAGCGCCAACCACCAGGACCGCTCCCTCGCGCATCTGCGCGGGCCGGCGGTACTCACTGGAGTGGAGCTGCATGATCATCGGGTCGAGCTCGTCGGCGAACTCGGGGACGTACGGAGTCCGGCCGAACGTCCCGGTGGCGACGACGACGTTGTCCGCGAAGATCGAGTCGTCTCCGACCGTGGCCACGTAGCCGTCGCCGTGGGCGGCGAGCCGATCGACCCGGGTGCCGAGACGCACCGGAAGGTCGAAGTGCTTCGCGTAGGACTCTAAGTAGTCCCCCACCTCGTCCTTGCCCGGGAACGACCACGGGGGTGCCGGGAACGGTAGGCCTGGCAGTCCGTCATACCTCGCCGGACTGTAGAGCTTGAGGGTGTCCCACTGCCGTCGCCAGCCGTCGCCCACGCGGTCGTTGCCGTCCACGATCAGGCAGTCCCGCGCGTTGCGCCGCAGGTGATAGGCCGTGCTGAGCCCGGCTTGGCCGGCTCCGATGATCAGCGTCTCGATGTGTTCGACAGACATGATGACCTCCAGGTGATGAGGTCTCACACGGTAGGAATCGCGGCCCTGACGCCGCATCGGGCGATCCACCCATTCGGGAATCCGGTGCATGGGTGGGATGGCGCAGACGCAGGAAACCAGGGTTCTCACCGATGTTGCCGCGTGGTGCCCAGTGGCATCGTCGGTGCCATGGCGACCCTGACACGTTCGAACAACCGCATGATCGGTGGTGTCTGCGCAGGCATCGCCGAGCGGTACGGCTGGAAGACCCGGAATGTCCGGATCGTGTTCGTGCTGTCCGGCATCCTTCCCGGACCGCAGTTCGTGATCTACCTTGTGATGTGGGCCGTTCTTCCGAAGCCACCCGGCCCCGCTGACAGCTAGTCGAGGAGACTGCGCAGCACGTACGGCATGATGCCGCCGTGCCGGTAGTAGTTCGCCTCGCCGGGGGTGTCGATCCGGACGACGGCGTCGAACTCGACGTCATCGGCCTTGACTTTCACGGTGCGTGGCGTGTTGCCCTCGTTCATCGCGGTGATGCCGGTGACCTCGAACGTCTCCTCGCCGGTGAGGCCCAGCGACTCGGCGTTCTCACCCTCCGGATACTGCAGCGGCAGCACGCCCATGCCGATGAGGTTCGAGCGGTGGATGCGCTCGTACGACTCGGCGATGACGACCTTGACGCCGAGCAGCGCGGTGCCCTTGGCGGCCCAGTCGCGGGACGAGCCGGAGCCGTACTCCTTGCCGGCGAGCACCACGAGAGGCACGCCCTCGGCGATGTACTTCTCCGACGCCTCGAAGACCGTGGTCACG
>NZ_JBOHDT010000159.1:0-4211 GCF_050700635.1 Aeromicrobium sp. | reverse complement strand
CGGGCCGTCGGGTCGGTCACCTATCGGGACGCCGAGCACGGCTATTTCGAGAAGCGCAAGTTGCGTCGTCACGCCGCCTTCTGGTCACTGTGGGCGCTCGGCGTCGGCGCGGTCATCTCAGGAGACTTCTACGGCTGGAACCTCGGTCTCGACGCCGGAGGCTTCGGTGGTCTGCTCATCGCCGGCGTCGTCATCACGGTCATGTTCTACGGCCTCTGCTACAGCATCGCCGAGATGTCGCCGGCACTTCCGCACACGGGTGGTGCCTACTCCTTCTCTCGCTCCGCGATGGGACCCTGGGGTGGCTTCATCACCGGCTTGGCCGAGAACATCGAGTACGTCATCACCCCCGCGGTCGTCGTGGGCGCGATGGGATTCCTCTCGCACGACATCGTTCTCGACCTGACAGGACAAGACGGCTGGTGGAACAGCCCCGTGCTCTGGTGGCTGATCTTCTACATCGTCTTCGTCGGGATCAACATCCTCGGCATCGAGATCACCATGCGGTTCACCGTGGTGATCACCGTGCTGGCGCTCGGCATCCTCGCGTTCTTCTACCTCGCCGTGATCTTCAAGGGCTCATTCGATGCCAGCCTGCTCACCAATATCGAACCCGAAGAAGGCGAGAGCAGCTTCCTGCCCATGGGCATCGCCGGGATCTTCCCCGCCCTGCCCTTCGCGATCTGGTTCTACCTGGCGATCGAGGAACTGCCACTGGCTTCCGAGGAGTCTCACGATCCGAAGCGGGACATCCCCCGTGCCACGATCTGGGGGCTGAACACGCTGGTCCTGTTCGCCGTTCTCACCTTGTTCCTGAACACGGGTGTCGGCGGCGGCGCCGCAAGCATCGGCACGTCGGCAACCCCGTTGTTCGACGGATTCAAGGCGGTCTTCGGGGATGGCACCGCGGCGTCCCTGCTTGCGTTGATCGGGCTGATCGGGCTCATCGCCAGCTTCTTCACGATCATCTATGCCTACGGCCGGAACACCTACTCGCTGTCGCGGGCGGGATACTTCCCCAAGTTCCTGTCGATCACACACCCGACCAGGAACACGCCGCACGTCGCGCTGATCGCCGGCGCGGTCGTCGGGTATGCCCTCGCGCTGGTCATCTACTACGCCGGTCAGAGCGAGAGCGCACTCGCGGGTCAGATCGTCGGAGCGCTGCTCTACATGGCCGTCTTCGGTGCCGTGATCTCCTACTTCATGCAGTGCCTGGCGTTCATCATGCTGCGCCGCAAGCTGCCGGATATCGAACGGCCGTACCGCAGTCCTGTGGGTGTATGGGGCGCGGGGATCGCGGGCGCGATTGCACTCGTCGCTCTCGTCTCACTCTTCCTCAACGCGGACTACCGGCCCGGAGTTGTCGGAGTGCTCATCTACTTCCTGATCGGAATCGCCTACTTCGCGATCGCCGGGCGGCACAAGCTCGTGCTGTCGCCGGAAGAGGAGTTCGCACTTTCGCAGGGGCAGCACGGAGCACACTTGGAAGAGGAGGGCTACGGCACGGTCTCGGTCACCGAGATCGCGGCCGACGACAGGTCGACCCGCCCACCGAGTGACGTGACCTGAGGGGTCGACGTGTCACTGGTCCTGGGAGTCGATGTCGGCTCGCAGAGCATCAAGGTCGTCCTCGTCGACGAGGGTGGGGACGTCGTGGCCACCGGTTCGGCCGCACTCACCATGACGCACCAGCACGACGGCTGGGCAGAACAGGACCCTTTCGCCTACCGCAGCGCACTTCGCGACGCGGTCTGCGCGGCGACCGCAGGCATCGAACCGACGCGGGTCGTGGCGATGGGCTTGGGCAGTCAGGTCGACGGCGTCGTCGCATCCGACGCCGACGGTGAACCGCTGCGGCCGGCGATCATCTGGCTGGACAAGCGGGCCACCGAGCAGTGCGATCGCCTGGTGGCCGCGGTCGGGGAGGAAAAGCTTGCCGAGCGAACAGGTTTGGTGGCCGATGCCTCGCACAGTGCACCGAAGATGATGTGGATTCGCGACCACGAGCCAACGGTCTGGCATCGCGCGGCAACCCTCGCGCCCGTCGGGTCGTACCTGCTGCATCACCTGACCGGCACTCATGCTCAGGATGCCGCGAACGCGTCGTCGACGATGATGTACGACGTCGCCCGCGGCGAGTTCGACGAGGCGCTGTGCTCGGCGGCTGAGCTCGACCCGTCGATGTTCGCGCCGGTTCGCCCCTCGACCGAGGTGGTCGGCACGCTGCTGCCCAGCATTGCCTCGGAGCTCGGCCTACCGGCGAGCTGCTCGGTTGTCGTCGGAACGGGAGACGAACACGCCGCGTCGGTCGGGGCCGGCGCGATCGAGGCGGGAGTCGTCGTCGACGTCACCGGTACCGCCGAACCAGTGACGACCGTGTCCGCGGCGCCCGTGCGCGACCCGCTCGGCCTCGTCGAGACGCACGGCCACGCGGTTCCTGGGTCATGGCTGATCGAGAATCCAGGGTTCGTCAGCGGTGGCAGCACACTCTGGTTGGGCGGGCTTCTCGGTGTGCCTCAGGCCGAGATCTTCACGCTCGCGCTCGCGGCGCCAGTGGCCAGTGACGGCGTGCTGTTCCTGCCGGCGCTGTCGGGCTCGACGGCACCGCGGTGGAACGACCGGATGCGTGGCGGCCTGCTAGGCCTCGCGATGAACCACACGCAAGCACACGTCGCGCGGGCGGTGCTCGAGGGCTGTGCATTTGCGTTGCGCGACATCGTCGAACGACTTGACGCGCTCGGCCTCGGTCGCGGCGAGATTCGGATCGTCGGCGGCGGCGCGCGCGACAACCTGTGGGCGGCGATCAAGGCCAGTGTGCTCGGAAGGCCAGTTCGCCGTGTGCTGACCGAGGAAGCCACCGCGGTCGGCGCGGCGATGGTCGCCGGGGTGGGCACCGGGTTCTTCGCGGACTTCTCGGCGGCATCGGTTGCCGTCCGGCTGGCTCCGGCCGCCATCGACCCGGACCCAGAGGCGACCAAGACGTACGAAGACGCCTACCGTCGCTATCTCGCCGCGTTCGACGCCGTCGAATCCGCGCTGACGCCGCGTGACTTGTCGGCTCGGCCGCCATGATCACCGTTCCTGACCCTTCCGCGCTCCTCGCCTCGTTGCGCGCTGACGGTCATGCCGGTCTGCCCGACGTCGACGTCCATATCGGAGCATCGGTGCTGGACGGTGCGATCACCGCCAGCCTCGAAAGATTCGTCGCGGCAGAGCCGATGATTCTCAGCGACGGCGGGCCATACCGCACACAGGCGGGGGCGGTCGTTGATCGGATTGCCGGGCGGCTCGGATGCCAGGTGATCCAGGTCGGAACAGGGACGGTCCGCGCCGACGAGGAAACCGTCGAGCGCGCGGTGGCCGAAGTCGGGGAGCACCGGCTGCTCATCTCCGTCGGATCCGGCACGCTCACGGACATCGCGAAGGTGACCGCGCAGCGGACTGGCAGCCGTCACGTGGCGGTTCAAACCGCCTGCAGCATCAATGGGTTCATCGCCGACCGCAGCGTCCTTGTCGTCGCGGGCGCGAAACGCACCGTCCATTCGCGATGGCCCGACGTGCTCATCGCTGACACCGACATCCTCGCTGCGGCGCCGTGGCAGCTGAACCTCGCTGGGGTGGGGGATCTTTCGACGGTTCCGAACGCGGTCGCCGAATGGCAGCTCGCCGCCCGGTTAGGCCACGGACCTCCGTACATGCCTGCCATCGTCGACGATGTCCTAGCCGCGAACCCAGTGCTTCCTGCACTCGCGGCGGCCGCGCGCGACGCTGAGCCGGCGGGCATCGCTGATCTGGCCCGGCTGCTGGCGGCCAGTGGACTGTCGATGGGAATCGTCGGCTCGACGGCGCCTGCATCGGGCACCGAGCACGCGGTCTCTCACCTGCTGGAGATGGAGCGCAGCCGGCAGGGGAGGCCCGCCGCCGCACACGGCCTGCAGGTCACGGTCGCGACGCGGTTGGCCGTACGCGTGTGGCAGTTGGTGGACTCCACGATCCGGTCGGCACCTGTCCAGATTCGGGTACCGGGGGAAACCACGGGCCGGGACGCGGTCGTACGCGCATTCGCCGAGTTCGGCGAGCAGACCGTCGACGAGTGCTGGACGGCGTACTCCGCGAAGCGGAACTGGCTGCTGGCTCATCAGTCCGCGGTCGAGTCACTGGTTAGCGACTGGGACGCGTTCGTGCGGTCATTGACCCTTCCCTCACCA
>NZ_JBOHDT010000158.1:0-5416 GCF_050700635.1 Aeromicrobium sp. | reverse complement strand
ACCGTGTTCTGCCTGCATCCCCACCAGACGGCATACGTCGTGCCCGCCTCCGCCGTGACCGTCGTACCCGCGGAAGTGCCGGCGACGCGGGCCGTGCTCACCGGCGTCGTCGAGACGGCTGTGAACGCACTGTGGGACGCCGCCCCGCTGATCGGGGATCGGGTGGCTGTCGTCGGCGCGGGGATGGTGGGCTGCTGCGTGGCGCGGCTGATCTCCTGTTTCCCCGGCGTCTCCGTCACTCTGGTCGACATCGACCCACTCCGCGCCGAGGTGGCGTCGTCGCTGGGGGTGAACTTCGCCCTCGTTGAGCAGGCGCCCGGTGGCCGCGACCTGGTCGTCCACACGAGTGCCACGTCGGCCGGGCTCCAGCTGTCGCTCGACCTGCTCGCGTCGGAGGGCACGGTCGTCGAGCTGAGCTGGTACGGCGACGACGTGACCACGCTGTCCCTCGGAGGCAGCTTCCACTCGGGTCGCCTTACCGTCCGGGCCAGCCAGGTCGGCACGGTGGCCCCGTCACGAAGTGGCCGGCGCACGACCGCCGACCGGCTCGCGCTTGCCCTCGACCTGCTTCGCGACCCGGCCTTCGACGCCCTGCTGACCGGTGAGTCCCCCTTCGAGGAGCTTCCCGATGTGATGGCCAGGCTCGTCCGGGGGGAGCTGCCGGCTCTGTGCCACACGGTGACCTACGACACCGCGGAGGTGCCATGTTCGGCGTGACCGTCCGCGACCACATGATGGTGGCTCACAGCTTCGATGGTGAGGTCTTCGGCCCCGCCCAGCGGTTGCACGGCGCGACGTTCGTCGTGGACGCGACGTTCCGTGGCGACACCCTGGACGACGACGGCATCCTGGTCGACATCGGTCGGGCGGCCGACGAGCTGCGTAGCGCGGTGGCCGACCTGAGCTATCGGAACCTCGACGACGAACCGGAGTTCGCCGGCACCAACACCACCACCGAGGTGCTCGCGAAACATCTGGCCGACCGGCTCGCCGAGCGTGTTCGTGCGGGCGCTCTCGGCCCCTCTGCGCGGGTGACCGGTCTCGTCGTGACGCTGCACGAGTCACACATCGCTTGGGCGAGCTACGAGCGGGTCCCGTGAACCGGACGCGAACGGTGCACGTGGTGGTCCCGGAAGGGATCGAGGACCCGCTGCGGCCGAGTGGCGGCAACACCTACGACCGGCGACTCTGCCAGAACCTGGTGGCCGTCGGCTGGTCTGTGCGTACGCAGGCCGTGGCCGGGGCCTGGCCGCGGGTAGGGGAGGCGTCACGCCTTGCGCTGGAGGAGACAATCGGAGCTGTTCCGGACGGATCCGTCGTGTTGGTCGACGGTCTGGTCGCCTCCGCTGTCCCGGAGGTCCTGGTGCCTGCATCCCGGCGGCTGCGACTGGTGGTCCTGTTACACATGCCGATCGGCCACCGGGACGGCCGCGACGATGCTCTCGAGCACGAGCGGGCCGTCCTCTGCGCGTCGGCCGCGGTGGTCGCCACGAGCGGCTGGTCCCGCCAATGGGTACTCGCGGCGTACAGCCTGGACCCAGCGCGGGTTCATGTCGCCCACCCCGGCGTCGATCCCGCCGAGCGGGCGGTCGGCAGCGGCAGCGGCAGCAACCTCCTTTGCGTGGGCGCGGTGACGCCCGGCAAGGGCCACGACGTGCTGCTGGCGGCCCTGACCCGGATCGCCGACCTGACCTGGCGATGCCTGTGCGTCGGCGCGCTGACCCGGGAGCCCGCCTTCGTCGCGGAGCTGAGGGGTGGCATCCGCACCGCGGGCCTCGACGGCCGCTTCGTGCTGACCGGCCCTCGCACGGGGCGCGAGCTCGAAGCGTCGTACTCCGCGGCCGATGCTCTCGTGCTCGCCAGCCGCAGCGAGACCTACGGCATGGTCGTCACTGAGGCGTTGGCGCGGGCGCTGCCGGTGCTGGCCTCCGACGTGGGCGGGGTTCCGGAGGCGCTCGGCGTGGCCACGGACGGGCGGCGGCCGGGCCTACTCCTGCCGCCCGGTGACGACCATGCGCTCGCCGGCTCGTTGAGGCGTTGGTTGTGTGACCCGGCCCTGCGCAGCGGCCTCCGCGACGCGGCCAGTCACCGTCGAGCTGGGCTGACCGGCTGGTCGGAAACCGCTGACCGGGTAGGTCGCGTCCTGGTGAAGGTGGCCGCATGAGCCGGTCCGCGTGGAGGTCCGTGCGCCTTGCCGTCGGTGCGGCGGTCCTCGGTGCGGTGCTGTGGCGGACGGGGACCGGTCCCTTCGTCGGCGGCCTCCGCTCGCTCGACCTGTGGACGCTCGCACTCGGCGCGGCCCTCGCGGTTCCGGTCACCATTGCGTGCGCGTGGCGCTGGCATCTTGTCGCGAGGGAGCTGGGCGTCGGGGTCGACATGGGGCCCGCGGTGGCCTCCTGCTACCGCGCCCAGTTCCTCAACACGACCCTGCCGGGCGGGATCGTCGGTGATGTGCACCGCGGCGTGCGCCACGGGCGGGACGCAGGCGACGCAGGACGCGGACTGCGGGCCGTCGTGTGGGAGCGGCTCGCGGGCCAGGTCGTGCAGGTCGCCATCGCGATTGTGGTCCTGCTGCTCCTCCCGTCGCCCGTGCGCTCGTCCGTGCCGGCGATGCTCGGCGTGCTGGCTGCGGGGTTCGTGGCTGCTGCCTTGGTGGTCCGGCAGGTTCCTCTGACCGGCCGGATCTCGTCAGTATCGCGGATGCTGCGAGCGGTGCGAGACGACGTTCGGTCCAGTCTCCTGGTCCGGCGCGTCTGGCCGGGAGTGGTGCTCGCCACGACGGTGGCCGTGGCGTTTCACCTCTCGACGTACTTCGTCGCGGCACGGGCTGTCGGCGTCACGACTTCCCCGTTGAAACTTCTCCCGTTGGCGCTACTCGTGCTCCTCGCGGCGGGGCTGCCACTGAACATCGCAGGCTGGGGACCGCGCGAGGGCATGGCCGCCTGGTCGTTCGGTGCCGCAGGTCTGGGTGCCGACCAGGGTGTCGCCACTGCTGTGGCGTACGGGGTCATTGTGCTCGTCGCCAACCTTCCCGGTGCGGTCGTCCTGGTGGTGGCATCGGGTCGTCGTGGCGACGTTCGCTCGGTGGAGCCATCGCCGTCGGGGCAGCCCCACGTCGCCGAGGGAGACCGGGCCCATGGGTGAGCGCCCCTACACGATCCTGAGCTGCGGCATGTCTCTCGACGGGTACCTCGATGCTGCCACGAAGGAGCGGCTGGTGCTGTCCAACGAAGTAGACCTCGAGCGGGTGGACGCAGTCCGCGCGCAGTGCGACGCGATCCTGGTAGGGGCCGCGACCGTGCGGAACGACAACCCGCGCCTGCTCGTGCGCGAACCCGCGCTGCGTCAGCAGCGAAAGGCTCGCGGGCTGCGGGAGTCGCCGATGAAGGTGACCATCACGGGGCATGCCGATCTGGACGCGTGCAGCAAGTTCTTCGTGACCGGGGACAGTGAGAAGCTCGTCTACTGCGCCAGTCGGTCTGTCCCGAACGCGCACCAGCGGCTCGGTGCGGTGGCGACCGTGATCGACGGTGGCCAGCCGGTGGACCTCTCGCAGGTGGTGAAGGACCTGCACGACCGCGGCGTTCGACGGCTGATGGTCGAAGGTGGCGGACGGGTCCACACCCAGTTCCTGACCGCCGACCTCGCCGACGAGCTGCACCTGGTGATAGCGCCGTTCTTCGTCGGAAACTCGCGCGCGCACCGCTTCGTCGGTGACGGCGCGTTCCCCTGGAATCCCGGCCACCGGGCCCACCTCGCGGAGACCCGGCAGATCGGAGACGTGGTGCTGCTGCGCTACGCCTTGTCCTCGCGGTTCGTCGCGACATCCTGAGAAGGAGCACCGCGTGCTGTCACCAGTCACACCCGCCACCGTCCGCGGCCAGATCCAGGTGCCGCTGCGCCTCGACGACGGCTACGTCACGAACGCCCGGGTGATCGGTTTCGAAGGCCTCTGTGACGGACGAGAGCACGTCGCGCTCGCGCTCGGTGACCGCGCGGTGGACAGCCCCACCGGGACGGCGGCCGTCCCGCTGGTGCGGCTGCACAGCGAGTGCCTGACCGGGGATGTCTTCGGCAGCCAGCGCTGCGACTGCGGTCCGCAGCTGCGGGAAGCGGTCGAACGCATCTCCGACGCCGGTGGCTATTTGCTGTACCTGCGGCAGGAGGGGCGAGGCATCGGCCTGTACAACAAGCTCGAAGCCTACGCCTTGCAAGATGCGGGTCTGGACACCTACGAGGCGAACCTGGCCCTTGGTTTCGCGAAGGACGAACGTGACTACACCGTCGCGGCACAGATGCTGCTTGCACTAGGGGTAGACCAGCTCGATCTGCTCACGAACAACCCCGACAAGGCGGCACAGCTGCAAGCCGCGGGAATCCGCGTCAACAGCCGCGTGCCGACCGGGCTGCACCTGTCGCCTGTCAACGGCCGATACCTTGCGGCGAAAGCGTGGCGGGGACAACACTTTCTGGGCATCGCACATTCGTCACGTAGTGGGGATAGACCGAGGCGAAGCTGGTCGTGAAGGTCCTGCTCACTCATTTGAGCGTAGTACCGCGGCCAGCCAGGTGGTGATGGCGGCGCGGATCGCGGGTGCGTCCTTCTTCAGAGAGTGGTCGCCCGACACCACGACCAGGGTGATCCCGCTGGGCAGGGTCTTGGGTTGGCACGGTCACGGTCGTGAGCTCTGGAAGTCGGGACCTCTCAGGGCGGCCCGGCGGGTGTAGCGGGAAGGCCAGACACCACACCCCGGCTGCCCCGACGTCCCCAGCAGTCCGGCAGGCGACCCGGCCGCCGAATGAACGTCCGCCCACGATCAACGGGTCGGGCTGTCACGCGGAGCCGATCGCCTTGGACGTCACGGCGGCCCTGATGGCGGCGCACCGGGTCGGCACCCTCGCGACCGCGGCGCTCCAAGTCGGATGCGCCCAGCGCGGCCTCGACATGACGGTCGAGCACACCAAGCAGCGCGAGCAGTTCGGCCGCCCCATCGGCTCCTTCCAGGCGCTCAAGCACCGGATGGTCGACATGCTGGTCCGGTCCAGATGTCCCGCGCGGGCGCCTGGGCCGCCATCCAGGCCCACGTCAACGACGATGGCCGTCGCGGCCGAGACGATCCAGCTGCACGGCGGCATCGCGATCACCTGGGAGCACGACGCCCACTTGGTCTTCAAACGCGCCCAGGCCCTGCATCAGCTCTTCGGGTTGCCTCACCAGCAGCGGGCTCCGCTCCTCGGTTGATGACGTTTCCCACAGGACGCAGCCTCCCTCGATCCGTCCACAACTCGCTGGTCAGACGGTGAATTCGCCTTCCCAGCTCCGTAGATTCGACCCATGACCTCCCGCGCCGACTCCCTGCTCGATCGGGTCGGTCGGCGCGCCTTCGAACAAGCCCGGGCGGAGGCGCGGACGACG
>NZ_JBOHDT010000157.1:0-5472 GCF_050700635.1 Aeromicrobium sp. | reverse complement strand
CACCTCCGGGGGTGCCAGAAGGCCACGGCGCGCTAACGCCTGACCTTCAGATGAATGGAACCTGTCGGTCCCTTCCAAGCACCTCCGGAGGTGTCCGTGAAGGACTACCCAGACCTATATCAGCCGGTCAGGTCACGCACCACGGCGTCGGCCAGCAGGCGACCATCGCGCGTGAGCACGAGGTGATCGCCCTTGACCTCGACCAGGCCACGGTCGGTCAGGGCAGGGACGGCCGCGCGCCCGTCCTCGAGGATGCCGAGCGGCAGGCCCTCGCGCAGCCGCGCCTCGAGCATCACCCGCTCCATCACCGACGCCGAGGGGTCGAGGACCTCGTGGTCGTGCATCGGCGACTCCCCCGCTGCCAACCGTTGGGCGTAGGCGGCCGGGTGCTTGACGTTCCACCAGCGCACGCCGCCGATGTGTGAATGCGCTCCCGGTCCCACCCCCCACCAGTCGGCGCTGTGCCAGTACAGGAGGTTGTGACGACACCGGGCGGCGTCGTCGCGGGCCCAGTTGGACAGCTCGTACCAGCCGAACCCGGCCGATGTGAGCGCGTCGTCAGCCATCAGGTACTTGTCGGCCATCGAGTCGTCGTCGGGCGCCGAGATCTCACCGCGCGCCACGCGTCGGGCGAGGGCGGTGCCCGGCTCGACGATCAGGGCGTAGGCACTGACGTGGTCGGGCCCGAGGCCGATGGCGTGGTCGAGGCTCGCCCGCCAGTCGTCGATCGACTCGCCGGGTGTGCCATAGATGAGGTCGACGCTGATCTGGTCGAACCCGGCTTCCCTGGCCCATCGCACCGCCTCCGGCACGCGGCCCGGGTCGTGGGTGCGGTCGAGCGTCGCGAGCACGTGCGGGACCACTGACTGGACGCCGAACGAGATTCGCGTGAACCCGCCGTCACGCAGCTCGGCGAGCGAGGCGGGCGTGACGCTGTCCGGGTTCGCCTCGGTGGTCACCTCGACGTCGTTGGCGAGCCCGAACGTCTCCTCGAGCGCCCGGAGCATGCCCACGAGGTCGCCGGACGGCAGCTGGGTCGGAGTCCCGCCGCCGACGAACACCGTCTCGACCTCCGGCAGCTCGCCGTGCGCTCCGAGCGTGCTGGCCGCGAGCTCGATCTCGGCGATCGCGGTGTCGGCGTAGGCCGCGCGGGTGGCTCCCTCGCCCAGCTCGTCGGTCGTGTAGGTGTTGAAGTCGCAGTAGCCACAACGCACCGAGCAGAACGGAACGTGCACGTAGACGCCGAAAGGACCGTCCACCGGCGGGATGGACAGTCCTTCGGTCAGCATCTAGTCAGCGTAGAAGCCGTCGAGGATGTCGCGGTAGTTCTCCTCGACCACCTTGCGCTTGAGCTTGAGGCTCGGGGTCAGCTCGCCGGACTCGACCGTGAGGTCGTGGTCGAGGATCTCGAACTTCTTGATCGTCTCCCAGCGGTTGAGCTTGGAGTTGAGCTCGTCGACGTCATTGCTGATCTGCTCGTGCATCTGCGGGGACTTCACGACCTCGGCGTAGGACTTGCCGGACATCCCGTGCGACTCGGCCCAGCCGGCGACGGCATCGGGGTCCAGCGTGATGAGCGCCGAGCAGAAGTTGCGGTCGCTGCCGTGCACGATCATCTGACTGGCGAGCGAGCACACGCCCTTGAAGGTTCCCTCGACGTAGGACGGGGCGACGTACTTGCCACCGGACGTCTTGAAGAGGTCCTTCTTGCGATCGGTGATCTTGAGGAAGCCCTCTGAGTCGAGCTCACCGATGTCGCCGGTCGCGAGCCATCCGTTGCCCACCAGCGCGGATGCGCTCTCGGAGTCGAGATTGTGGTAGCCCTGCATGATGTTCGGGCCCTTGAGGAGGACCTCGCCGTCCTCGGCGATCTTGACCTCGGTTCCCGGCAGCGGGAGACCGACCGAACCCAGCTTGTAGGCGTCCGGGCGGTTGACGAACGCGCCTGCCGACGTCTCGGTGAGTCCGTAGCCCTCCAGGATGAGGACGCCCGCGCCGTGGAACCATTCGGCGATGTCCTGCGAGAGCGCCGCAGCGCCGGAGATGAAGAACTTCACCCGACCGCCGAAGCGTTCACGGATCTTGCTGAACACCAGCCGGTCGGCCACGGCGTGCTTGGCCTTGAGGACCGGTGACACGGACTGGCCGGAGCGGATGGCGCGTGAGTACTCACGACCGACGCTTTCGGCCCACTTGAAGATCTTGAGCTTGGCGCCGCCCTCTTCCTCGACCATGCCGACGATGCGGCCGTACGCCTTCTCGAAGATGCGCGGGGCAGCGCCCATGAACGTCGGCTTCACGACCGCCAGGTTCTCGACGATCTTGGGCACGCGCCCGTCGATCGCGCACGCGAACCCCTCGGCCAGCTGGGCCGTCAACAGCACCTTGCCGAACGAGTGCGCCATCGGCAGCCAGCGGAACTCCAGGTCGTCCTCCGACAGGAAACCTCCGGCCTGGAGCGTGGCGCCCTCGAACGTCCAGCCGTCGTGACTGAGGCGGACTCCCTTGGGGCGTCCGGTGGTGCCCGATGTGTAGATGAGGGTGGCGAGGTCGCCGGGCTCGATGGCCGCGACGCGCTGCTCGACGACCTTCGGGTCCTTCGCGAGGAGATCGACGCCGAGCTGCTCGAGATCGTCGAACCCGATGACCCAGTCGCCGTCGGTCTGACCGTCGAACGTGACGACCTTCGCGACGTCGGGCAGCTCCGAGCGCTTCTCGATGAGCTTCTTGATCTGCTCGTCGTCCTCGGCGAAGACGATGCGGCTGCTCGAGTCGGCCAGGATGTACGCGACGTCCTCGGCGGCTGTGGTGGGGTACACGGTGGTCGTGGCCGCGGCGGCGGCGTTGATGGCGAGGTCGGCGAAGATCCACTCGTACCTCGTGCCCGAGGCGATGGCGACGCGCTGCTCCGGTTCGATGCCGAGCGCCACGAGGCCGGCGGCCAGCTTGGTGACGTGCTCACCCGTCTCGCGCCAGGTGAGCGAGTGCCACACCTCGTCCTCGTCGGGGTAGCGATAGGCCTCGCGGCCGGCTGACTTCTCGACCCGGTCATAGAACATCCGGGCGACACTCGGCGCTCGGTTCTCGATGATCTCGAGCTGTTCCGGGGTTGCGACGACTGGGCTCATGAGCATCCTTCACACCTCGTACCGGGGGAATGTGGTGTCGCTCACCCTAACCCACGGACTGGTCAGGCGATCGGGGCGGCGGGCGTCTGCTCATCCCGGGGTGTCGCCGGTGGAGAGCGCCGCGATGAATGCCTCCTGGGGGACCTCCACTCTCCCCACCATCTTCATGCGCTTCTTGCCCTCCTTCTGCCTCTCCAGCAGCTTGCGCTTGCGGCTGATGTCGCCGCCGTAGCACTTGGCGAGGACGTCCTTGCGGAGGGCGCGGATGTTCTCACGGGCGATGATGCGCGCCCCGATCGCTGCCTGGATGGGCACCTCGAACTGCTGCCGCGGGATGAGCTCCTTGAGCCTTCCGGCAAGCGCGACTCCGTAGGCGTAGGAGCTGTCGCGGTGGACGATCGCGCTGAACGCGTCGACCGGCTCACCCTGCAGCAGGATGTCGACCTTCACCAGATCGGCTTCCTGCTCGCCGGTAAGTTCGTAGTCGAGCGATGCGTACCCCTTCGTGCGGCTTTTCAATGCGTCGAAGAAGTCGAACATGATCTCGCCCATGGGGAGCGTGTAGCGGATCTCGACGCGGTCCTCGGACAGGTAGTCCATCCCCTGCAGCTGGCCGCGGCGGGCCTGGCAGAGCTCCATGATCGCGCCGATGTACTCCGACGGGCTCAGCACCGTGGCCTTCACCATTGGTTCGAAGACCCTCGCGATCTTTCCGGTCGGGTACTCGCTCGGGTTGGTCACCACCACTTCGGTGCCATCTTCCATGTCGACGCGGTAGACGACGTTCGGCGCGGTGCTGATGAGGTCGAGGTCGAACTCGCGTTCCAGCCGTTCGCGAACGATCTCCAGGTGCAGCAGGCCGAGGAACCCGATGCGGTAGCCGAAGCCGAGGGCGCCGGACGACTCCGGCTCATACGACAGGGCGGCGTCGTTGAGCTGCAGCTTGTCGAGGGCGTCACGCAGTCCCGGGTAGTCGTCGCCGTCGATCGGGTACAGACCGGCGAACACCATGGGGTTCGGGTGCCGGTAGCCGCCCAGCGCCTCGGTGGCTCCGTGGACGTTCGACGTCACGGTGTCGCCGACCCGGCTCTGCCGGACCTCCTTGACACCGGTGATGAGGTAGCCGACCTCGCCGACGCCGATCTTGCCGGCCTTGACCGGATCGGGTGAGATGACGCCGACCTCGAGCATCTCGTGCACGGCGCCGGTGGACATCATCTTGATGCGGTCGCGGTGGGTGAGGGACCCGTCGAAGACCCGGACGTACGTGACTACCCCGCGGTACGTGTCGTACACCGAGTCGAAGATCAGGGCGCGCGGGGGTGCGTCCGGGTCGCCCTGGGGTGGCGAAACCTCATCGACGATCGTGTTGAGCAGTGTCTCGACGCCTTCTCCGGTCTTGGCCGAGACGCGCAGCACGTCCTCCGGTTCGCCGCCGAGGATGTGCGCCAGCTCGGCCGCGTACTTCTCCGGCTGGGCACCCGGCAGGTCGATCTTGTTCAGGACCGGGATGACGTGGAGGTCTGCTTCCATCGCGAGATAGAGGTTCGCCAGCGTCTGGGCCTCGATGCCTTGCGCGGCGTCGACGAGCAGCACCGCACCCTCGCAGGCTTCGAGGCTGCGGCTGACCTCGTAGGTGAAGTCCACGTGACCCGGTGTGTCGATGAGGTTCAGCACGTACGTGGTGCCGGCGTCGTCGCCGGTGGACTTGGTGAACGGCAGCCGTACGGCCTGGCTCTTGATGGTGATGCCGCGCTCGCGCTCGATGTCCATCCGGTCGAGGTACTGGGCCCGCATCGCGCGGCCGTCGACGACACCGGTGTGCTGCAGCATCCTGTCGGCGAGCGTCGACTTCCCGTGGTCGATGTGCGCGATGATGCAGAAGTTGCGCAGGATCTGGGGGTCGGTCGCGCCGGGCTGGGGGGCGTGATCAGGGGATTTCGGCATGGCCTGCCCATTGTGTCAGGGCTACGGATTTGGGCCGCCGCTGCGGTGGCTGGTAATGTGAGCGGTCGCGTGCTCGGGCACGCTCCTCTTCTTGCATCACCCTCCACCAGCCGAAAACAGACAGGTCAGACACGTGGCGAACATCAAGTCGCAGATCAAGCGGAACCGCCAGAACGACGCGGCTCGCGATCGCAACAAGGCCGTGCGTTCGGCGCTGAAGACGGCCGTGCGCCGCTTCCACGATGCCGCCGACGCAGGCAAGACCGACGACGCCAAGACGCTGGCCGTCGACGCCAACCACAAGCTCGACCAGGCCGCGTCCAAGGGTGTCATCCACAAGAACCAGGCCGCGAACCGCAAGTCGGCCATCGCGAAGCGCGCCGCCTCGCTCTGAGGC
>NZ_JBOHDT010000156.1:0-21282 GCF_050700635.1 Aeromicrobium sp. | reverse complement strand
TTGCTGGAGCGGGCCAGGGACGCGGCGAGGGCGAGGTCGTGGGTGTCGTCGCCGGTGCGTTGGATGGTGCCGGCCAGCACGCGCGAGGTGATGAGTCCGCGCTCGAGCCGCACGAGCATCTCCGGCGTCGAGCCGAAGAATCCGTCGACGTGGAACGTCCAGCAGCCGGGGTAGTCGTCGGCCAGACGGGCCAGGGGAGCGCGGACGTCGAGGGGTTCGTCGAGCGTGGCCAGGAGATCGCGGGCCAGGACGACCTTGTCGATGCCGCCGTCAGAGATGCGTCCGACCGCCTCGGCGACGATGTCCTTCCACGTTTTGGGGTCGACCGGGCCGTCGGAGAACGCGACCGTGCTGGGGAACTCGGGGGCATCGGTGGCGGCGACCACGGGTGGAGTCGTGATGCCCGCGCCGACGACCGTGACCCAGGAGCGACCGTCGCGTCGTCCGACCACGACTTCCGGCACGGTGAGGCCGCTGCCCGCGCCGTGATCGGCGAACGTGAACGTGCCGAAGGCCACCAGACCAGTGCCGGGGACGTCGACCTCGTCGCGCACCACGCTGTGCCGTGTGATCTCGCGCCACCAAGTAGCAGCCTGCGCGAACCGGCGCGGTCCGGACGTCGTGAACGTCGTGGCCCGGCCCCAGCCGACCAGGCCGTCGTCGTGGTGGATCCAGGCCACGTTGTCGTCGCGGGGGAGCAGGGAGAGCAGCGGTCCGGGGTCGTCGATCTCGACGGTGCGGACCACGAGCGGCATCGCTGCCGGGGAGCCCGCAGTGTCGAGGCCGGGGTTGCTCACGGCAGCAACGGTACCCGTGGGACAGTGATCCGGTGACGCGAGCCGGTCTGGACAAGGAGCCACATGACGTCGCCCGGATGTTCGACGACGTCGCACAGCGCTACGACCTGACGAAC
Organism: Aeromicrobium sp.; assembly: GCF_050700635.1. GTDB lineage: Bacteria > Actinomycetota > Actinomycetes > Propionibacteriales > Nocardioidaceae > Aeromicrobium. Next base: position 20,369 of record NZ_JBOHDT010000156.1, on the reverse strand, counting down.
GACGTGCTGTCGCTCGGACAGGACCGTCGCTGGCGTCGTCAGGTCGTCCGGATGGTCGATCCGCGGCCGGGCGAGCTGATCCTCGACCTCGCCGCTGGCACCGGCACCTCGAGCTCCCCGTTCGCCGCCGCCGGTGCCACCGTCGTGCCCTGTGACTTCTCCCTCGGCATGCTCACCGAGGGCAAGAAGACCCGGGCGGACCTTCCCTTCGTCGCGGGCGACGGCATGCAGCTGCCCTTCGGCGACGACACGTTCGACGCCGTCACGATCTCGTTCGGACTGCGCAACATCCACGACCCGGTGCAAGGTCTCCGCGAGCTGCTGCGCGTCACCCGCCGCGGCGGTCGCATCGTGGTGTGCGAGTTCAGCACGCCCACCTGGGGGCCGTTCGAGGCGGTCTACTCCAACTACCTGATGAAGGCCCTGCCACGCATCGCCGAGCGGGTCTCATCGAACCCCGAGTCGTACGTCTACCTCGCCGAGTCGATCCGCGCCTGGCCGGACCAGCGCGGCCTGGCGTTGCGCATGGTCGAAGCGGGCTGGGGCAAGGTCGACTGGCACAACCTGTCCGGCGGCGTCGTCGCCCTTCACAGCTCCGTCAAACCCTGAACGGCGCGGAAGTGAAAAGGACCTCTAGTTACAAGGCCCCGCCGTCGGGCGTAGGGTGTCCTCGTGGTCACGTTGTGAACCTGTTCACAAGCGCACATCCGAATGACCACGACGCCCGTACCGGCTCGAGGGAGGCGCCGTGAACGCGTACACGCCGATCCTGGTTCTGGGTGCCCTTGCAGCCGGATTCGCGATCTTCAGCGTCGGCATCGCGCCGTTCACCGGTCCGGCCCGCTACAACCGCGCGAAGCTCGACCGGTACGAGTCGGGCATCGAACCGAGCCCTCTGCCCGAGGGTGGCGGTCGCATCTCGGTTCGCTACTTCATCATCGCGATGCTGTTCATCGTCTTCGACATCGAGATCATCTTCCTGTACCCGTTCGCCGTCGCGTTCGACTCGCTCGGCTGGTTCGGCCTGATCGAGATGTTCATCTTCATGGCCACGGTGTTCGTCGCCTACGCCTACGTCTGGCGCCGCGGAGGTCTGGAATGGGACTAGAAGAAAAACTGCCGAGCGGGGTCCTGCTCTCCACTGTCGAGGGCTTGGCCGGCTACATGCGCAAGGCCTCGTTCTGGCCGGCCACGTTCGGCCTCGCCTGCTGCGCGATCGAGATGATGACGTTTGGCGCCCCGCGCTTCGACTCCGCCCGGTTCGGCATGGAGGTCTTCCGTCCTTCGCCGCGCCAGGCCGACTTGATGATCGTCGCCGGCCGTGTCAGCAACAAGATGGCGCCCGTCCTGCGTCAGATCTACGACCAGATGGCCGCGCCCAAGTACGTGCTCGCCATGGGCGTCTGCGCCAGCTCCGGCGGCATGTTCAACAACTACGCGATCGTGCAGGGCGTCGATCACGTCGTGCCCGTCGACATGTACCTGCCCGGCTGCCCGCCCCGCCCCGAGATGCTCATCGACGCGATCCTCAAGCTGCACGACTCGATCCGGCACGAGAAGCTCGGCTCGAACCGTGCCTCGCAGATCGAGGAGCTCGAGCTGGAGGCGCTCCAGGCCACGCCGACGTCGGCCATGAAGGGGCTGATGAGGTAGTGGCCGAGAAGAAGAAGGACACCCCGGCGGACAAGGAGTCCACGGTCGACTCCACGTCCGGCACCACACAGGACGCGTCCCACGAGGTGCAGCGCGAGCTCGTGCCCAGTGATGCCCGTGAGCTCGAGATCGTCGACGTCCAGGAGGGCATGTTCGGCGTCAAGGGCACCGGCGACACCAGCGGCTACGGCGGACTCACCCGGCCGGTCATCATGCCCGGCGCGTCGAAGCCGCCGTTCGGCGGCTGGTTCGACGACGTTCACGACCGGCTGTCCACGCTCGCCGACGCCCACGACACGAGCGTCATAGAGAAGGTCATCGTCGACCGCGGTGAGATCACGTTCTTCATCCGGCGCCACGCCCTGCTGGAGGTCGTCACCCACCTGCGCAACGACGAGGACCTGCGGTTCGAGTTCTGCTCGAGCATCAGCGGCATGCACTTCCCGCACGAGGAAGGCCGCGAGCTGCATGTGGTCTACCACCTGCTGTCGATGACGCACCGCCGCCGCATCCGCCTCGAGGTCACCTGCTCCGATGACGACCCGCACGTGCCGAGCGTCGTCAGCATCTACCCCACCGCCGACTGGCACGAGCGCGAGACGTGGGACTTCTTCGGCGTCCAGTTCGACGGCCACCCAGGCCTGACCCGCATCCTGATGCCGGACGACTGGCCCGGCCACCCGCAACGCAAGGACTACCCTCTCGGCGGCGTACCGGTGGAGTACAAGGGCGGCACCATCCCGCCGCCGGACGAGCGGAGGGCGTACTCATGACGACGACCGAAGACCCGTACGCGGGCACCACCGAGTCCACCGCGGGCCCGGTGTTCACCGTCACCGGTCAGGACTGGGACTCCATCGACTCCTCGGCCGTCGAGGGCGACCGGCTGGTCGTCAACATGGGCCCGCAGCACCCATCGACGCACGGGGTGCTGCGCCTGGTGCTGGAGATCGACGGCGAGACGGTCAAGGACGCGCGCCCCGGCATCGGCTACCTGCACACCGGCATCGAGAAGAACATGGAGTTCCGCACCTGGACGCAGGGCGTGACCTTCTGCACGCGGATGGACTACGTGGCGCCGTTCTCCAACGAGGCCGCCTACGTCGCCGGCATCGAGCGACTGCTCGACATCGAGGACGACATCCCCGAGAAGGCACAGATCATCCGGGTGCTCATGCTCGAGCTGAACCGGATCAGCTCGCATCTCGTGTGCATCGCCACGGGCGGCATGGAGATCGGCGCGCTCACCGTCATGACGTGCGGGTTCCGTGACCGCGAGCTCATCCTCGACTGCTTCGAGATGATCACCGGGCTGCGCATGAACCACGCCTACTTCCGGCCGGGCGGGGTCGCGCAAGACCTCCCGGTGGGTGCGATCGAGAAGCTGCACACCACGGTGCGGATTCTCAAGGGCCGGCTGCCCGAGTACGCGGCGCTCTGCAACGCCAACCCGATCTTCAAGGGACGCCTCAAGGGCGTCGGCCACCTCGATCTGGCCGGCTGCCTGGCGCTTGGCCTCAGCGGCCCGGTGCTGCGTGCCACCGGCTACGACTGGGACCTTCGCCGCGCGCTGCCGTACTGGGGCTACGACGAGTACGAGTTCGACGTCGTCACCTGGGACGAGCCCGACGCCTACGGACGTTTCCGGATCCGCCTCGAGGAGATGTGGCAGTCGCTGCACATCGTCGAGCAGGCCGTCGCCCGCCTCGCCAAGATGGAGGGCGAGCCGATCATGGTCGCCGACAAGAAGATCGCCTGGCCGGCGCAGCTGAGCGTCGGCGCGGACGGGCAGGGCAACTCGGCCGAGCACATCCGGCGCATCATGGGCGAGTCCATGGAAGCGCTCATCCACCACTTCAAGATCGTCACCGAGGGGTTCCGGGTGCCGGCCGGACAGGCTTACGTGGCCATCGAGGCACCGCGCGGCGAGATCGGCTGCCACGTCGTGTCCGACGGCGGTACGCGTCCGTACCGCGCGCACTTCCGCGACCCGAGCTTCGTCAACCTCCAGGGCACGTCGGTCATGAGTGAGGGCGGCATGCTCTCGGACGTCATCGTCGCGATCGCCAGCATCGACCCGGTCATGGGAGGCGTTGACCGTTGAGCCTCGATGAGACGACCCGCAACGAGCTGCTCGAGATCGCCGGCCGCTACCCGCAGGCCCGATCCGCCCTGCTGCCGATGCTGCACCTGGTGCAGTCGGTCGAGGGCTACGTCACCGCCGACGGCATCGAGACGTGCGCCGACATCCTCGGCCTCAGCCAGGCCGACGTCTCGGGCGTCGCGACGTTCTACACGATGTACAAGCGCCGGCCGATGGGCGAGCACCACGTCGGCGTCTGCACCAACACCCTGTGCGCGGTGATGGGTGGTGACGAGATCTTCGAGCGGCTCAAGGGCCACCTCGACGTCGGCAACGACGAGACCACCGAGGACGGCAAGGTCACGCTCGAGCACATCGAGTGCAACGCGGCCTGCGACTTTGCCCCGGTGCTGATGGTCAACTGGGAGTTCTTCGACAACCAGACACCCGAGAGCGCCGTCGAGCTCGTCGACAACCTGCAGGCCGGCGAGACCGTTCGCGCCACGAGGGGAGCCACGATCACGAGCTGGCGTCAGGCAGAGCGAGTGCTCGCCGGGTTCGAGGACGGACTCGCCGACGAAGGCCCCGCGGCCGCCGGTCCGTCGCTCGTCGGTCTCGAGATCGCCCTCGAGAACGAGTGGACCGCTCAGCCGACGAGCAAGGACGCGAAGGGCAGGGGACCGGACGATGACTGACGTGCTCACCCCCGTCCTCACCAAGAACTGGGCTGACGACCGCGCCTGGACCCTGGCGGCGTACGAGGAGCAGGGCGGCTACGAGGGCCTCACGAAGGCGCTGTCGATGGCACCCGGCGACGTGACCGAGCTGGTCAAGGAGGCCGGTCTTCGCGGTCGCGGCGGCGCCGGATTCCCCACCGGCATGAAGTGGGGGTTCATCCCGCACGATCCCGACCTGCCGGGCGGTGCCAAGCCCAACTACCTGGTCGTCAACGCCGACGAGTCCGAGCCGGGCACCTGCAAGGACATCCCACTGATGCTGGCGAGCCCGCACACCCTCATCGAGGGCGTCATCATCGCGGCACACGCCATTCGGGCGAACACCGCGTTCATCTACGTGCGTGGTGAGGTGCTGCATGTCGTCCGCCGGCTCCAGGCAGCCACGCGCGAGGCGTACGCTGCCGGACACCTCGGCGCAGGGCTGAACGGCAAGGGCATCCACGACAGCGGCGTGAACATCGACCTCGTCATCCACGCCGGCGCGGGCGCCTACATCTGTGGTGAGGAGACGGCGCTGCTCGACTCTCTCGAGGGACGCCGCGGCCAGCCTCGGTTGCGGCCACCGTTCCCCGCCGTCGAGGGTCTGTACGCCTGCCCCACCGTGATCAACAACGTCGAGACCATCGCGTCGGTGCCGTCGATCATCACTGAAGGCATCGACTGGTTCGGCTCCATGGGCACCGAGAAGTCCAAGGGCTACACGCTCTACTCGCTGTCCGGGCACGTGCAGAAGCCCGGCCAGTACGAGGCGCCGCTCGGCATCACGCTGCGAGAGCTGCTCGATCTGGGCGGCGGCATGCGCGAGGGCGCCGAGCTCAAGTTCTGGACGCCCGGCGGCTCGTCCACCCCGATCCTCACCGACGAGCACCTCGACGTGCCGCTCGACTACGAGGCGATCGGTGCCGCCGGCTCGATGCTCGGCACCAAGGCGCTGCAGTGCTTCGACCAGACCACGTCGGTCGTGCGGTGCGTGCTGCGCTGGACCGAGTTCTACAAGCACGAGTCCTGCGGCAAGTGCACGCCCTGCAGGGAAGGAACGTACTGGTTGGTCCAGGTCCTGAGCCGCCTGGATCGAGGTGAAGGGCAAGAGGGCGACATCGAGCTGCTGCTCGACCTGTGCGACAACATCCTCGGACGCTCGTTCTGCGCGCTGGGCGACGGCGCCACCAGCCCCATCACCTCGGCCATCGAGTACTTCCGCGAGGAGTTCGAGGCCGGCATGCACACCCCGTCGACCGAGCTGTTCCCGCCGGCCGCGTCCACCTTGTTCCAAGACACCTTGAGCCTGTCGAAAGGAGCCAACCGATGACAACTGATGTCGTTTCGACAGGCTCAACGACCGAGGCGGTCGAGCTCATCACCTTGACGATCGACGGCGTCGAGGTGAGCGTGCCCAAGGGGACGCTGGTCATCCGGGCGGCCGAGCTGATCGGCGTCGACATCCCGCGCTTCTGCGACCACCCGCTGCTCGAGCCGGTCGGTGCCTGCCGTCAGTGCCTGGTCGAGATCCCCGATGCTGGCAACGGTCGCGGCATGCCCAAGCCGCAGGCGTCGTGCACCCTCGAGGTCGCGCCCGGCATGGTCGTCAAGACGCAGGTCACGTCGCCGGTGGCCGACAAGGCGCAGCAGGGCACGATGGAGTTCCTGCTCGTCAACCACCCGCTCGACTGCCCGGTGTGCGACAAGGGCGGCGAGTGCCCGTTGCAGAACCAGGCCATGAGCCACGGCCGCGGCGAGTCCCGCTTCACCGAGGCCAAGCGCACGTTCCCCAAACCGGTCAAGGTGTCCGCCCAGGTGTTGCTCGACCGCGAGCGATGCGTGCTGTGCGCCCGGTGCACCCGGTTCTCCGAGCAGATCGCCGGCGACCCGTTCATCGAGATGCTCGAGCGCGGACCCGAGCAGCAGGTGGGCACCGCCCCGGGCGTCCCGTTCCACTCCTACTTCTCCGGCAACACGATCCAGATCTGCCCGGTGGGGGCGCTCACGAGCGCCGACTACCGGTTCCGCTCGCGCCCCTTCGACCTCGTCTCGACCCCCGCCGTCGCCGAGCACGACGCGTGTGGCTCGGCCATCCGCGTCGACCACCGGTGCGGCAAGGTGATGCGCCGGCTCGCCGGCGACGACCCCGAGGTCAACGAGGAGTGGATCACCGACAAGGACCGCTTCTGCTTCACCTGGACCAGCCAGGACGACCGCCTGCGCCACCCGCTGGTGCGCGGTGAGTCCGGCGAGCTCGAGCCGGCTTCGTGGCCGGCGGCGCTGGCGATCGCCGCTCGCGGGCTGGCTGCGGCAGAAGGCGGGGTCGGGGTGCTGCCCGGGGGGCGGCTGACGGCCGAGGACGCCTTCGCCTACAGCGTCTTCGCCCGCACGGTGCTCCGCACCAACGACATCGACTTCCGGTCCCGCGCGCACTCCGCAGAGGAGGCCGACTTCCTCGCCGCGCACGTCGCCACGACCCACCTCGCCGTCACGTACCGCGACCTCGAGCAGGCGTCGACGGTGGTGCTCGTCGGGCTGGAGCCCGAGGACGAGGCAGGCGCGATCTTCCTGCGACTGCGCAAGGCTTCGCTGTCCGGGCTCAAGGTCGTATCGGTGGCCGCGCACGCCACCCGCGGACTGACCAAGATGGGCGGCCGTCTGGTACCCACCGTCCCAGGTCAGGAAGCCGCGGCTCTCGACGACCTCAAGCTCGACCCCGGCTCCGTCATCCTGGTCGGCGAACGCCTCGCCAGCGTGCCGGGTGCGTTGAGCGCCGCGCTCCAGCTGGTCGATCGCAGCGGCGCCAGGCTCGCGTGGGTGCCCCGCCGGGCCGGCGACCGCGGTGCCGTCGAGACCGGATGCCTGCCCACCCTGCTGCCGGGCGGACGCCCGGTCGCCGACGCCGAGGCCCGCGCCGACCTCGCGGCCGCCTGGGCGGTCGACTCACTGCCCGCCCGCGCCGGTCGCGACACCCGGACGATCATCAAGGCCGCCGCCAAGCACAAGCTCGGCGGGTTGGTCATCGGCGGCGTCGAGGTCGACGACCTGCCCAACCCCGCTCGCGCCCGCAAGGCGCTCAAGGCCGCGTTCGTCGTCAGCCTTGAGGTCCGCGAGAGTGAGGTCACCCGCGCCGCCGACGTCGTGCTGCCGGTGGCGCCGGTGGTCGAGAAGTCCGGCACGTTCGTCAACTGGGAGGGCCGCCTTCGCCCGTTCGGCACAGTGCTGGACGAGCCCAGCTCCCTCACCGACATCCGCGTCCTCGCCGGCATCGCCGAGGAGCTGGGCTCGCCGCTCGGCTTCCGCACTGCCGCGGCAGCGTTCGATCGCATGACCGAGACCGGACCGTGGGACGGCAACCGCACCGCGGCTCCGCACGCCGCCGCGCCCGAGCCGGTCGATCTCCCGAAGGGGAGCGTGGTGCTGGAGACCTGGCGCCAGATGATCGACGACGGCCGCGGCCAGGACGGCCAGCCGAAGTACCACGTCACCGCGCGTCCGGCTGTGCTCCGCGCGAACGCCGCGACGCTCCAGGCGGCGGGCGTCGTCCCCGGAGCCACGGCCACGATCGGCACCAAGCACGGCAGCGCCACGTTCGTCACCGAGGTCGCCGACATGCCCGAGGGCGTCGTGTGGGCCCCGGCCAACTCCGGCACGAATCTCCGGACGATTCGCGCCGGACACGGCACCGTCGTGAGCCTTCGGGCCGAAGGAGGCGACTCATGAGCGAGCTCTTCGGCAACGAACCCTTCTGGGTCGTCGCGCTCAAGGCCGTCCTGATCTTCGTGTTCCTGGTCGTCTTCACGCTGTTCAACATCTGGTTCGAGCGCCGCGTCGTGGCCCGCATGCAGCACCGCATCGGCCCCAACGTGCACGGACCGTTCGGCCTGCTGCAGAGCCTCGCCGACGGCGTCAAGCTCGCGCTGAAGGAGGACATCGTCGTCAAGGCGGCCGACAAGGTCGTCTACATCGCGGCGCCGATCCTCGCCACCATCCCGGCGTTCCTCGCCTGGGCGGTCATCCCGTTCGGTCCTGAGGTCCAGATTCCGTTCACCGACACGGTCACGCCGCTGCAGCTCACCGACCTGCCGGTCGCGGTGCTGTACATCCTCGCGGTCACCTCCATCGGCGTGTACGGCATCGTGCTCGCCGGCTGGTCGTCCGGATCCACCTATGCACTGCTCGGCGGCATGCGCTCGAGCGCCCAGATGATTTCCTACGAGGTCGCGATGGGACTCTCGTTCGTCGCGGTGTTCATGTACGCCGGGTCGATGTCGACGTCGGAGATCGTCGCCGCCCAGGCCGACACCTGGTACTTCCTGCCGCTCTTCCCGTCGTTCGTCATCTACGTCATCGCGATGGTCGGCGAGACGAACCGCGCACCGTTCGATCTCCCCGAGGCCGAGGGCGAGCTGGTCGGCGGCTTCCACACCGAGTACTCCTCGCTGAAGTTCGCGCTGTTCTTCCTGGCCGAGTACGTCAACATGGTCACCGTCTCGGCCCTGGCCACCACGCTGTTCCTCGGCGGGTGGCGAGCACCTTTCGGCATCGCGCAGATCTGGGAGGGCGCCAACAGCGGCTACTGGCCGGTGCTGTGGTTCTTCGGCAAGACGCTCGGGTTCATCTTCCTGTTCATCTGGCTGCGCGGGACGCTGCCCCGGATGCGCTACGACCAGTTCATGAGCTTCGGCTGGAAGGCCCTCATCCCGTTCTCGCTGGCCTGGATCGTCGCCGTCGCGTTCATCCGCAAGCTCAAGCAGGACGACCTGCTCGACCAACAGACGCTCATCTTGGCCGCCATCGTGGCGGGGGTGCTCTTCCTCGCCACGTTCCTGATCCCGGAACGGAAGCCTCCGGGGACGACTCCGCCGGAGGAGCCCGAGTTCGACGCGTTCGCCGACGGGTATCCCGTCCCCCCGATGCAGAACAAGGAGGCCGGACGATGACCAACACGGTTCGCGAGACGCTCTGGGATCCGATCGCCGGCTTCGGTGTCACCTTCCGCACGATGTTCAGGAAGGTGGTCACCGAGCAGTACCCCTTCGAGAAGGTGCCCACCGCGCCGCGCTTCCACGGACGCCACCAGCTCAACCGCTGGCCCGACGGACTCGAGAAGTGCATCGGCTGCGAGCTCTGCGCCTGGGCCTGCCCCGCCGACGCCATCTACGTCGAGGGCGCGTCGAACACCGAGGACGGACGGTTCAGCCCCGGTGAGCGCTACGGCCGCGTCTACCAGATCAACTACCTGCGCTGCATCCTGTGCGGCCTCTGCATCGAGGCGTGCCCCACCCGCGCGCTCACGATGACGAACGAGTACGAGCTGGCCGACGACAACCGTGCCGACCTCATCTATGAGAAGTCCGACCTGCTCGCGCCGCTGCTGCCGGGCATGGTCGACCCGCCCCACTCGATGCTCATCAGCGACGACCACCACGACTACTACAAGGGCAAGACGCTGCCCCTCCTTCCCTCCGACCCGGCCGAGACCGCCGACGTCAACCCACGCGGGGTCCCGGGGAAGGACGAGTCGTGACGACGTTCTGGATCCTCGCGCCGATCATGGTGGTGGCGTCGCTCGGGCTGCTCTTCGCGCGCAAGGCGGTGCACGCGGCGCTCTGCCTGGCGACCGTGATGATCGGGCTCGCGGTCCTGTACGCCGCGCAGGGTGCTCCGTTCCTGTTCGCGGTGCAGATCATCGTCTACACCGGCGCGATCATGATGCTGTTCCTCTTCGTGCTGATGCTGGTCGGCGTCGACACGTCCGACTCGCTGGCCGAGACACTTAAAGGTCAAAGATTGGCTGCCGTTGTGGTGGGGACGGTCTTTGCTCTCACCGCCGTCGTCGCGATTGGGCAGGGCGTCACCGGTGCCGTCACCGGACTGACGGCCGCCAACGAGAACGGCAACCCCTACGGCCTCGCCAAGCTGCTGTTCGGTCCGTACGTCCTCGCCTTCGAGCTCACCAGCGCCCTGCTCATCACGGCGGCGCTCGGCGCCATGGTGCTGGCCCACAAGGAGAAGCTCACCCCACGAAGCAGCCAGGCCGACATCGCCCGCCAGCGGCTCCGCGACTATGCCGAGCACGGCCGGCACCCCGGCAACCCGCCGACGCCGGGGGTCTTCGCCCGCCACAACGCGGTCGACACCCCGGCCCTCTTGCCCGACGGTCGTCCGCTGGAGGAGTCGATCTCCGCCAGCCTCGTCGCCCGCGGCCAGACCCGCGACGGGTTCGAGGACGACGTCGAAGCCATCGAGCGAGAGCTCGATCCCGCTGTCACCGACGAGGAGGACGGTGACGACCGGTGACCGAGTACCTGACCTTGTCACTGATCCTGTTCACCGTCGGTGCCACCGGTGTGCTGGTGCGGCGTAACTCCATCGTGATCTTCATGTGCGTCGAGCTGATGCTCAACGCCACCAACCTCGCGTTCGTCTCGTTCTCACGCCAGCACGGCAACCTCGACGGCCAGGTGGCGGCCTTCTTCGTCATGGTCGTCGCGGCCGCCGAGGTCGTCGTCGGCCTCGCCATCATCGTGTCCATCTACCGCACGCGTCGCTCGGCCTCGGTCGACGAGGCGAGCCTGCTGAAGCTCTAGGGGCCCAAAGTGAATGACATTGGGCTCGATCTCGCTTGGCTGCTCGTCGCGGTCCCGCTCGTCTCCGGCCTCGGCCTGCTGGTCTGGGGCAAGGAGGGTGACCGCGTCGGTCACCTCGTCGGCTCCGTGGCGTCGTCGATCTCGTTCCTCATCGGTGCCATCGCGTTCATCCAGCTGCTCACGCGCCCCGCGGACGACCGCTCGTACTCCCGTGAGCTGTTCACCTGGATCGAGGCGGGCCCGTTCCACGTCGACATGGGGTACACGTTCGACCCGCTCTCCGGGCTCTTCGTGCTGCTGATCACCGGTGTGGGCTCCCTGATCCACATCTACTCGATCGGCTACATGGAGCACGACGCCCGCCGGCGCCGGTTCTTCGCCTATCTCAACATCTTCATCGCGTCGATGCTCACGCTGGTGCTCGCGTCCGACTACCTGGTGATGTTCCTCGGCTGGGAGGGTGTCGGCCTCGCGTCGTACCTGCTCATCGGCTTCTGGCAGCACAAGGACTCCGCGGCGACCGCCGCCACCAAGGCCTTCGTCATCAACCGCGTCGGCGACATCGGCATGGCGCTCGGCATCATGGTGATGTTCGCCCAGTTCGGCACGACGGCCGTCGCGCCGGTCAACGAGTCGATCAGCGGAGCGTCGACTGCCGTGGCCACCACGCTCGGCCTGCTCCTCCTGCTCGGCGCTTGCGGCAAGTCGGCGCAGGTGCCGTTGCAGAGCTGGCTGCTCGACGCGATGGAGGGCCCCACCCCCGTCTCGGCGCTCATCCACGCGGCCACCATGGTCACCGCCGGCGTCTACCTCGTGGTTCGCTCCAACGGCATCTACGACGCCTCGGAGATCGCCCGCGACGCGGTCATCGCCGTCGGCCTCGTCACGCTGCTCGTCGGCGCCTGGATCGGTTGCGCCAAGGACGACATCAAGAAGGCGCTCGCCGGCTCCACGATGAGCCAGATCGGCTACATGATGCTGGCCGCCGGCCTCGGCCCGGCCGGCTACGCGTTCGCGATCTTCCACCTCCTCACCCACGGCTTCTTCAAGGCCAACCTGTTCCTCGGCGCCGGTTCGGTGATGCACGGCATGAACGACGACGTCGAGATGCGCCATTACGGAGCCCTGCGCAAGGCCATGCCGATCACCTTCGTCACGTTCCTGTTCGGCTACCTGGCGATCATCGGCTTCCCCGGGTTCTCCGGCTTCTTCTCCAAGGACAAGATCATCGAGACAGCGTTCGGTCACTCGTTCTGGGTCGGGCTCGGCGCGCTGGTGGGCGCCGGCGTCACCGCGTTCTACATGACGCGCCTGATGATGATGACCTTCATCTCCGACCAGCGGTGGAAGGAGGACGTCGACCCGCACGAGTCGCCGAACGTGATGACGTACCCGCTCATCGCGCTGGGTGCACTCTCGCTGCTCGGTGGCGCGCTGCTGTTCGGCGACTGGATCACCGAGTTCCTCGAACCGGTGGTCGGCCACGCCGAGCACCACGAGCTCGCCATTTCGGCGGGGCTCCTGACTTTGATCATCACGCTGGTCGTCGCCGCGGGCGTCGCGCTCGGCTACTTCCTCTACGGCACCCGGCCGATCGCCGGCGAGATGCCGGCCGACGGCTCGGTGTCGATCTTCGCCCGCGCCGGCCGCCACGAGCTCTACGGCAACGAGCTCAACGACGCGGTCGTCGTGCGTCCGACCCGCCACCTCACCCGCTTCCTGGTGTTCATGGACGGCAAGGGCGTCGACGGCTTCGTCACCGGTCTCGCGGACCGTCTCGGTGACGCATCACAGATCCTGCGCAAACCGCAGACCGGGTTCGTCCGCAGCTACGCGCTCAGCTTCTTCGGCGGCACGGCCGTCGTCGTCCTGGCGCTCCTGGCGGTGACGCTCGGATGATTCTTTCCATCCTGGCGGCGACGCCGCTCGTCGGCGCGCTCGTCGTCATGCTCCTTCCGCGCACGGCCGGCCGCGCCCCGGTGGTCAAGGCCACCGCCGTCGGCTTCAGCGTGCTCACTCTCGCCCTGTCGCTGGCGATGATGGCCAGCTACGAGGTCGGCGCCGGCGGCTACCAGCTCACCGAGCAGCACACCTGGATCAAGCAGTTCGGCGCGTACTACTCGCTCGGCGTCAACGGCATCGGCGTCACGCTGATCCTGCTCACCACGGTGCTCACGCCCATCGTGGTGCTCGCCGCGTGGGACGACCGCCTGCCCGGCAACCGCAGCGTCAACTCCTACCTCGCCTGGATGCTGGCGCTGGAGGGTCTCGCGATCGGCGTCTTCGCCGCCACCGACGCGTTCCTGTTCTACGTGCTGTTCGAGGCCACGCTGATCCCGATCTACTTCCTGATCGGCTCTTTCGGCGGGCCGCAGCGCTCGTACGCCGCGGTGAAGTTCCTCATCTACAACCTCATCGGCGGCCTGCTGATGCTCGCGTCGATCGTCGGGGTGTACGCCGTCACGGCTCAGCAGGGCGAGGCGTCGTACCTGCTGAGCGACCTGACGAACCTCGAGGTCGGTACCACCACAGAGCGGCTGCTGTTCGTCGGCTTCATGGCGGCGTTCGTCATCAAGGCCCCGCTGTGGCCGTTCCACACTTGGCTGCCCGACGCGGCCGCGTCCGCGACGCCGTCCACATCGGTGCTGATGGTGAGCGTCGTCGACAAGATCGGCACGTTCGGCATGCTGCGCTGGTGCCTCGAGATCTTCCCCGGCGCGTCGGAGTGGGCCAGCCCGGTGGTCATCGGTCTCGCGGTGGTGAGCATCCTCTACGGCGCACTGCTGGCCGTCGGCCAGGACGACATCCGCCGGCTGGTCGCGTTCACGTCGGTGTCGCACTTCGGATTCATCATCATGGGCATCTTCGTGTTCACGTCGACGTCCACGGCCGGTGCGACGCTCTACATGTTCAACCACGGCATGTCCACGGCCGCGCTGTTCCTGGTGACGGGCATCATGATCGCCCGTCGCGGGTCGGCAAGCATCGGCGACTTCGGCGGCGTGCAGAAGATCGCGCCGATCATGTCCGGTGTCCTGCTCGTGGCCGGTCTGTCGAGCCTGTCGTTACCCGGGCTCGCCCCGTTCATCTCCGAGTTCATGGTGCTCGCCGGCACGTTCACCCGAAGCCCGGTGGCCGGTGTGCTCGCCACCCTCGGCATCGTGCTCGCCGCGATGTACATCCTGATGATGTACCAGCGCACGATGACCGGACCCTTGCGCGACGGCAACGAGGGCGTCTATGACCTCAAGCCGTTCGAGGTCGCGGCGCTGGCACCCGCGATCGTGCTGATCGTCGGGCTCGGCTTCTACCCGCAGCCGGTGCTCAACGTCATCAACCCGGCGGTCGACGAGGTCGTCAGCCAGGTCGGTGACGGCGACCCGGCACCGAAGGCGCCGACTGACCTGGCCGGAACGCCGGCGGAAGGAGGCGACGAATGATCGCCGCAGAGCTGCCGCCGATCACCGGTCCGAACATCGAGTACGCGCTGATCGCCCCGATCCTCATCATCACCGCGGCCGCGGTGATCGGTACCGTCGTCGAGGCCGCTGTGCCGCGGCGGCATCGCTTCCTCATCCAGGCGGTCATCGCCGTCGTCGGCGTGGTCGCCGCCCTGATCGACACCGTCGTCGTGTACCTGTCCCTCGACGCCATCGACAGCAAGCAGACCGCGCGGGGCCAGATCTCCACCGAGGGCGCGCTCTCCGTCGACGGACCGAGCGTCTTCACCTGGGGCATCCTGCTCGTGTTCGCGCTGATGAGTTTCCTGCTGTTCGCGGAGCGACGCCTCGAGGGCGGGCTCAGCGCCTTCACCGGCCGGGCCGCCGATGCGCCAGGGTCGGCGGGGGAGGCCGAGGCCCAGGCGGCCAACATCGAGCACACCGAGGTCTTTCCGCTCGCGGTGTTCGCGTTGCTCGGGATGATGGTGTTCGCCGCGTCCAACGACCTTCTGACGATGTTCGTGGCGCTCGAGGTGCTGTCGTTGCCGCTGTACCTGCTCTGCGGCCTGGCTCGGAGGCGTCGCCTGCTCAGCCAGGAGGCCGCGCTCAAGTACTTCCTGCTCGGGGCGTTCTCGTCGGCGTTCTTCCTCTACGGCATCGCACTCGCCTACGGCTACGCGGGCAGCTTCGAGCTCGCCGAGATCGACGTCGCCGTCTCGACGCGTACCGGCAGCGAGAACCTGCTCCTCGCGGCCATCGCGCTCATGGCCGTGGGCCTGCTCTTCAAGATCAGCGCCGTGCCGTTCCACGCCTGGACCCCGGACGTCTACCACGGGGCGCCCACACCGGTCACCGCGTTCATGGCGGCCGGCACCAAGGCGGCCGCGTTCGTCGCGCTGCTGCGGGTGTTCTTCGTGGCCTTCGGCGGCGCCTCGTGGGACTGGAGGCCCACCATCTGGGTCATCGCCCTCATCACCATGCTGCTCGGCTCGCTCGTGTCCATCGCCCAGACCGACGTCAAGCGCATGCTCGCGTACTCCTCGGTGGCGCACGCCGGCTTCCTGCTCGTCGGATTCGCCGGCGCCTATGCCGGAGTGTCCGGTCGCATCACCTCGGTGTCCAGCGTGCTGTTCTACCTCGCCGTCTACGGGGTCGCGTCGATCGGTGCCTTCGCGATCGTCACGCTCATCCGCGACGCCGCCGGGGAGGCCACCCACCTGTCCCGCTGGGCCGGGCTGGGCAAGGCGTCGCCGTTCCTGGCCGGGTCGTTCGCCCTGTTCATGCTGTCGTTCGCCGGCATCCCCCTCACGTCCGGTTTCATCGGCAAATGGGGGGTCTTCACGGCCGCGTGGTCCGGCGGCTACGGATCGCTCGTCGTGGCGGGCGTGGTCGTCAGCGCCATCGCCGCCTATTTCTACGTGCGGGTGATCGTCCTGATGTTCTTCACCGACCCGGTGGGAGAAGGGCCGACGGTGGCCGTTCCGAGCGCCTTGACTACCGTGGTCATCGCCGCGGCCGCAGTGGTCACGGTGGCTCTCGGCGTCCTGCCGGGACCGATGCTCGACCTGGCACAGCACGCGGGCGCGTTCGTGCGCTGACGGGTCCGAAGGAGATCCTGTGACGAGTCTGGGTGTGGCGTTCGCCGACGACGCGCTCGAGGCGCGCGTCAGTCACGGCGTCGACCTCGTCGAGGAGCATCTCGCCAGGGTGATCGACAGCGACGAGCAGTTCATCACGGAGGCCGCTGCCCACCTGCTCAACGCGGGCGGCAAGCGATTCCGTCCGATGCTGGTGCTGGTATGCGCCGAGTTCGGCGACCCGACCCATCCCGACGTCGTCCCCGCCGGTACCGCCGTCGAGCTCACCCACCTCGCCACGCTCTACCACGACGACGTCATGGACGAGGCGGACATCCGCCGCGGTGCCGAGAGCGCCAACTCCCGCTGGGACAACTCGCTGGCGATCCTGGTCGGCGACTACCTGTTCGCGCACGCGTCAGAGGTCGTCTCGACCCTCGGCCCGGAGGCCGTCGGGGTTCAGGCCCGCACGTTCGCCCGGCTGGTGAAGGGTCAGATCCGCGAGACCATCGGTCCGCGTGACGGCGAGGACCCGCTGGCCCACTACCTCAGCGTCGTGGCCGACAAGACCGGGTCGCTCATCGCCACGTCGGCGCAGTTCGGCGCCACGATGGGGCGCGCTCCGGACGACGTCGTGGCCGCTCTCACCGAGTTCGGCGAGCGGATCGGGGTGGCGTTCCAGCTGAGCGACGACATCCTCGACGTCGCCAGTGAGTCCAGCGACTCCGGCAAGACACCCGGCACCGACCTCCGCGAAGGGGTGCCGACGCTGCCAGTGATCCTGGTGCAACGCTCCACCGACCCCGCGGATGCCGAGCTCGTCCGCCTGCTGTCGGGCCCGATCACCGACGACGTCGACGTTTCCCGCGCGCTCGACGCGCTGCGCGCCCACCCGGCGATGGACGAGGCCCGCGCCGTGGTGCAGGCCGAGGCCGATGCCGCCCGCGCCCTGCTCGCCAAGCTCCCGGACACGCCCGCCCGCGTCGCACTCCGGGCCATCTGCGACACCCTTGCCACCCGCCTCTCCTGAGCGGGAGGGGTCAGGCGGCGACGTTCTCGGCGGCGCGGTCGAGCACCCGGCGGCGGCCGCGCAGGACGTCGACGGTGAAGATCACCAGCGCGATCCAGACGAGCACGAAGCCGATCCAGCGGGCGGTGCCCATCGGCTCGTTGAAGAGCAGGAGACCGAACACGAACTGCAGGATCGGTGCGAGGTACTGCAGCAGTCCGATCGACGTGAGTCGCAGGCGCGTGGCGGCGCCACCGAACATGAGTAGGGGAAGGACCGTGACGACGCCGGTCCCCGCCAGCAGGAGGGCGTTGGACAGGCCCTGGTGGCCGAACGAGAGCGTGCCGTTCGCCTCGAGGAAGCCGAGATACGCGAGCGCGACCGGGGTGAGCAGCAACGTCTCGGCCCCGAGCGCCTCGACCGCCCCGAGCTGCAGCTTCTTCTTGAGGAAGCCGTAGGTCGCGAAGGAGAACGCCACCGTGAGCGCGACGTACGGAGGCCGCCCGTAGTCGACGGTGAGAATGACCACGGCGACCGCGCCGATGGCGACCGCCACCCACTGCGGACGGCGGAGTGTCTCGTGGAGCACGAACACACCGAGCAGCACCGTCACCAGCGGGTTGATGAAGTACCCGAGCGACGTCTCGATGACCTTGTCGTGGGTGACGCCGTAGATGAACGCGCCCCAGTTGATCGCGATGACGACCGACGCCAACCCCAGGTAGACGACTCGCCTGCGATCGGACCAGATGGCCCGGAAGGCCTCCCACCGGCTGGTGACGGTCAGGAGCAGGCCCACGACCAGCAGCGACCACGCGACCCGGTGGGCCAGCGCCTCGAGCGACCCAGCCGGGTCGAGCAGCGGCCAGTACAGCGGAAAGATGCCCCAGCACAAATAGGCGCCGGCACCCATGGCCAGACCGCTGCGGGACTCGTTCACGTCAACTGCGACGTTGCGAGGTGCACGGATATTCCCTCGCACGGCGACGTTGGCAGGATCCCGTGGCCCGCTGGCAGGTCACCGCGACTCGAGCAGACTCTTCAGGCGGCGGAGGTCCTGGGTGTTCGCGCGGCGCATCGCCCTTGCCATCAGGGGAGCGGCGACGGAGGAGAAGCCGGACGGCACGCCGCGGTTCCGCAGCGTCATCAGCGTGCGGTCGTCGTCCAAGGGCGCCCACGTGTACGTGGTCTCCATGGGGAACGGACCCTCTGCCGTACGCATCACCAGCAGGGCCTCCGGCTCGAGCCGGACGATCTCGTACGTGTAGGCGAGCCGGCGGCCGAGGAACCGGGCCACGAACTCGAGCCGTGAGCCGGTGGCGAGCGGTGGTGGCGTCTGCCAGGTCACCGACTGGATGTTGACGTACCACTCGGGGGCGTTGGTCGGGTCGCCCGCGTAACGGGCGACGACGTCGACGGGCCGCTCGATCTTGATCTCGGTCTGCACGTCCACGCCCATGCCCATCACCTCTCCGAGAGCAATGTACGACGATGGGCGCATGAGCGAACGCCCCCGCTGGTTCACGGGCACCAAGGACGGGCACTCCGAGTGGTACGTCGAGCGCTTCCGCGCGATGGCCGCGGACGGTGAGGACCTGGTCGGCGAGGCCCGTCTCGTCGATGCGATCGTGCCCCCACGTTCACGCATCCTCGACGCCGGTTGCGGTCCCGGGCGCACCGGTGCCGAGCTCCACGCACGAGGTCACACGGTGGTGGGCGTCGATGTGGACCAGGTGCTCATCGAAGCCGCGGAGGCCGACCACCCGGGGCCTCGCTGGGTGGTCCAGGACCTTGCCACTTTGAGTCTCGACGAGGAGCCGTTCGACGTCGCGGTGATGGCCGGCAACGTCATGGTGTTCCTGGCGCCCGGCAGCGAGGTGGACGTGCTCACGCACGTCGCCGCGCACGTCCGACCGGGCGGGCGCATCGTCACCGGCTTCCATCTCGACCGCGACTACACGCTGGCGGCCTTCGACCGCGACCTCGAAGCCGCCGGCCTGACTCTCGAGCAGCGCTTCGCCACCTGGGACCTCGTGCCGTTCAGCGATGCCGCCGACTTCGCAGTCACGTTCGTACGCAAGCCCGGGCGATAGGTGCCTTCGCGAGATCTACGAACGACATGGAACGTGAACGATGCACCGGATGGCGTCTACGACCTACGATTCAGCCATGACGGTCGACGATGCGCACGCGGCGGCCGATACCGACCTCGACTCCCGCGTCGTGGTGCTCGCGGGTCTGGTCCGAGCGCCGGTGGGCCGGTGACTGGCCTCGTGGACGCCCGATTCGAGACGTACGGCACTTCCCACCTCGCCGCTCTCGCCCTGTGCGTCGTCGGCATCGTCGGCGTGGTGTGGCTCGGCCGTCGGATTCGCGGCACGGATGCCGAGGCCCACGTCGGCCGCGTTGTCGCCATCGCGATCCTGGTGGTGGCCGTTCCGCTGCAGATCCTGCAGTTCCTGCCCGACGAGTGGAATCCCCGAACATCGTTGCCGTTCCAGCTGTGCGACCTCGCGTGGATGTTCGCCGTGCACGCGCTCTGGACCCGTAGCCGGCTCACGGCCACGGTCACCTACCTGTGGGGCATCACCCTGACGACGCAGGCGATGATCACCCCGGATCTCGCCTCGGACTTCCCGGAAGCTCGCTACCTGATGTTCTGGGCGATGCACCTGCTGATCATCTGGGCGGCGTTCTATCTCGTCCTCGGCCTGCGCATCCTGCCGACGTGGGCGACCTACTGGCGCACGGTCGCGATCACCGCCGCGTGGGCGGTGGCCGTCTTCATCTACAACTCCAGCGCCGACGCCAACTACGGCTACGTCAACGCCAAGCCCGAGAGCGCATCGATCCTCGACCTGCTCGGACCGTGGCCGTTGTACATCGTGGTCGAGATTGCGATCATCGCCGCCGTCTGGGCGCTCCTGACTTGGCCGTGCACCCGAGCCCGTGCAACGTTGAAAGCATGACCCCGACGTCTCCAGGTGACCAGGCACGGACGTACCCGGCCGGCGTGACCAGCTGGATCAACACCGACCAACCCGATGTGGACGCCGCACTCGAGTTATGGCGGCTTGTTCGGATGGACCTTCCATGATCTGACGCCGCCCGATGCCCCGCGTCGATACGTCATCGCGCAGCTCGACGAACGCGACGCCGCCGCGATCGCGGGACCACGGGAACGCGGAGAGCCGCGGGAGGCCGTCTGGAACACGTACGTCGCCGTCGACGACGTGGACGCCATAACTGCCCGGCTCGTCTCGATGGGCGCGGCCGTGGTCTCCCCGCCGGCCGACGC
>NZ_JBOHDT010000155.1:0-3163 GCF_050700635.1 Aeromicrobium sp. | reverse complement strand
AGATGGACGCGAGCTACGAGCCCGATCCGCGGCTGGCTCGGGCCCTCGACGTGCTCTTCATCCTCCACGCCGACCACGAGCAGAACTGCTCGACGAGCGCGGTCCGCGCAGTGGGATCGAGCCAGGTGGACCCGTACTCCGCGGTCGCCGCCGGCATCGCCGCGCTCTACGGCCCGCTGCACGGCGGCGCCAACGAGGCGGTGCTGCGGATGCTGCGCCGCATCGGGTCGAAGGAGAACATCCCCGACTTCATCAAGGGCGTGAAGGACGGCAACGAGCGGCTGATGGGCTTCGGCCACCGGGTCTACAAGAACTACGACCCGCGGGCCACGATCATCAAGAAGTCCGCCGAGGACGTCTTCGAGGTCACCGGCACCAACCCGCTGCTCGACATCGCGCTTGAGCTGGAGAAGATCGCGCTGGAGGACGAGTACTTCGTCAAGCGCAAGCTCTACCCCAACGTCGACTTCTACTCCGGACTCATCTACGAGGCCCTGCAGTTCCCGCCCGAGATGTTCACCGTGCTGTTCGCCATCCCGCGCACGGCCGGCTGGCTCGCCCAGTGGCTGGAGCTGGTCGACGACAAGGAGCAGAAGATCGCCCGCCCCAAGCAGATCTACACCGGCGACCGCCAGCTCGAGTTCGTCCCCGCCGCCAAGCGCTGGGCCTAGGACCGCAAAGCTCAACATGACGGCAATCCGCCGTCTACTGTGGATCGATGGGCCTCCCCTGGGGCTGGAGTGCGGTGCTGGTGACTGTGGTCGGCACCGCGGTGCTGCTTGTCCCACAGGTGGCGAACTCTGTGGCACCGCCTCCGCCGGAGATCCAGGGGAGTACGACCTTCACGTTCGACTACTTCGGCTCCGAGACGATCCGCGGGAATCGCAACGTCGCGGCCAACACCATCGAGGTCAAGGACGCGCAAGGCAACGCCGTCGAGTGCGAGGAGCCCATTCCCAACAACGGGTTGAGGTTCTTCGAGTGCACTCCTGTCGACCTGTACACCTCGGCCGAGCTCGCCGGCACCAGCACCGTGCTTTCGTTCCACGAGGTCAACGCCGACGACGAGTCGTCGGCGCCCACGGTCGTGACCATCAACTTCGCGGAGTCCCGGTTTCAGGTCACGACGCCGCCCAGCCTGCCCAGCGGCGACACCATCACGCTGCTGGGGGAACGCGAAGAGTTCGACGTCACCGTGCAGTGGACGCTGAGGCGCGGATCCACCGATCTGCTCGGTGAGCCACAGGAGTGTGTGGTCGACTTCCCGGCGGGCGGCGGCGAGGGCTCGGCGTTCAGCTGCACCTACGACGACCGGGGAACCGGACGGGCGGAACCGTCGGCCGCCGCGATGCGCCCGGCGATGTTCACCCTGCCGAGCGTTCTCCCCGGTGGGGAGTACACCGCCACGATCGAGGAGTACAAGCCCGGAGTCGTCCCGCCCATCGACACCATCGAGTTCGTCTTCAACGTCGCGGGTCCCGCGCCACCGAACGCCCCGAACCCCGGGGCACCGGGCACGCCGGGCGCTCCCACACCGCTCGGCGACTCGACCGCGCCCATCCCGCTGGCGCCGCCGCCAGGACCAGGACTCCTCGAGCCACCGCAAGAGCCAGGGTCTGAGCCGTCGCCTGAACCTCCTGCGGATCCGCCGACCCCGGACGAGCAGGACCTGGCTCTGTCGCCGGTCCCGACGTCCATCGACGTTCTGCGCATCCTGATTCTCGCGATCACCGCGTTCACGATCCTGTCGATGGTCGGCCCCCGGGGCGTGGCGGTGCCGCGGCGGCTGGCCTCGGCGACCGCAGCGACGGGCGGACCCGGGCCGCAAAGCGTGTCCCGCGGCGGTGCGGTGGCTGCCGTCGCGGCGGTTGGCGGCGGCGTGGTCGAGGGAGCCGACGACGACGCCGGCCGCGCGAACCTGTTCGGCGAAGCATTCGGCGACCGCTCGATGACGTGGCGGTTCCCCGGCTGGCCACGACTCGATGTCCTGAGCGTCGCGGTTCCGGCCCTGCTCTCGACCCGGTTGCCGCTGGTCGCCCGCGTGCTGTCCGATGCCGCGTACCTGCGGGCTTCGCTCGGCGTGCTGTGGGTTCTCCTCCCGATCTGCGGGATGGCACTCGGAGTCGTGGCTGCCCTCGGCGGCAGCGCAGCGCCTCTGCCCCCCGCCCTCGCGCTGACCGCCACGCTGCTGGTGCTCGCGGTGCTCGACTCCGCCACCGGGATCGCCGCGGTCCTGGCGTTCGCGGCGGTGACTGTCGCCCGAGGCGGACTGACAGCGGACGGTCTCGAACTCGGCGAGGGCGTCCGTGGCCTTCTCGGCCTCGGCGCGCTGTGGTTCGTCACGCCGCTCGTCGCGGCCGCGGCCAGACCGTTGCGCCGGGCGTCCGAACCCGGGCATGTCTACGGCTGGGACCGGTTCGGTGACGTCGTCATCGCCGCCCTGCTCGGCGGGTGGGCCGTTCAGGGCATCGTGGGTGGACTCGGAGACCTCACCGGCAAGGACCTCCCGATCACCGAACACGCCGACGCACTGGCCCTGCTGGCGATCGCTGCCGTGGTGGGCAGGTTCGGCATCGAGGAGGTCACCGCCACCGGATACCCCCGCCGCCTGGCCGCCGTCGAGGCGGTCGGCGTCGGCGAACCCGCCACGATCCACCACTTGCGCGGCCTCGCCGTCCGGGCTGCGCTGTTGGCCTTCTTCGTCGGCGCCTTCATCGGCAACTGCTGGCAGCTCTGGGCGGGCGTGACGATCTTCGCCCTCCCCCAGCTCCTGGCCCTGTTCGGCGACCGAATCCCCGACCTCACCCGGTTGGCACCGGCGGTGCCGCGTGGCGTCACGCAGGTTCTCGTCCTTGTCCTCGTCGGCACCGCCATCGCCTACGTCCTGGACTCACGGGCGGGCAACGGCAGCGCAGAACGCGAAGCGATCCGCAACGGGTTCGTTCTGCTGTCCATCCCGGCGGCCACCTTGGAGATCGTTGCCCTGCTCGGAGGAGTTGAACCCGCCGCACGGTGGACGTGGCGGCGTCAGCTCGCCGGTGCCGCGGTCGTCGTCGTCACCACCGTCGTGGTCACTGTCCTGCTCTGACCGCAGCCGGTGCCCTAACCTGACCGTCGTGCGTGTTCGACTCGACCTCTCCTACGACGGCAAGGCCTTCCACGG
>NZ_JBOHDT010000154.1:0-12189 GCF_050700635.1 Aeromicrobium sp. | reverse complement strand
ACCGCCTGCTTGCCGCGACGCCGTCCGACGGCCAGCGCCTGCTGCTGTCGGCCACCCTCGACGGCCCGGTCGACAAGCTCGTCCGCCGACACCTGCCCCAGCACCGCCGCCACGAGGTCGATCCCGTCGACCAGCTCTCCGACACCACGGAGCACCACCTGCTGGTCTCCGAGCAGACCGAGCGTCTCTCGGTGGCTCGTGACCTCGTGACCGCCAACCCGCGGTCCATCATCTTCACGCGCACCCGGCGCGGCGCCCAGCGGCTGGCCCGCCAGCTCAGCACCGGCGAGGTCGTGGCCGTCGACCTGCACGGCGACCTTTCGCAGGGTCAGCGCGAACGCAACCTCAAGCGGTTCCGCTCCGGCGCCGCGTCCGTCATCGTGGCCACCGACGTCGCCGCCCGCGGCATCCACATCGACGGCATCGGCCTCGTCGTGCACTACGACGCTCCTGCCGAACCGAAGGCCTTCACCCACCGGTCGGGTCGCACGGCGCGAGCCGGCGAGTCCGGCGCCGTCGTCACCATGACGACGCCCGCCGCTCTCGACGACGTGCTGCGCATGCAGAGCAAGGCCGGTGTGGCCGCGCGACGTCACGACGCCCGTCGGGCGCCACGACCCCTCACCGTCGAGGCACTCGCCGACAGCGGCCAGGAGGCAAGCGTGGTCCCGGTTCGCCCCTCGTCGAACAGCCGGAACGCGGGCAAGAACCGCAACCGGAACCGGAATCGTCGACGCCAGCCACAGCGAGTGCGCTGACCCGTTCTCTGACCTTCACCTGATGGGCTGCCACACTCGGCCCGTGGCCCTACCGACCCTGCGCATCCCGCACGACCTCGGCGCCGCGGCGACGAACGTGCGCGACAAGGTTCGCCGCGAGCCCATCGCCGATCTTCGTCTGACTCCCCGAGCGTTGGTGGAGCGCACGGAACACGCGGCGCTCTACCGCTACGACTCCGTTCCGGGCGTCGAGCAGCATGGCAAGCCGCTGCTCCTGGTGCCGCCGCTCGCCGCGCCCGCTCTCGCATTCGACCTGCGACGCGGCTGCAGCGTCGTCGAGTACTTCATCGAGCAGGGTCGGCCTGTGTACCTCGTCGACTACGGGCCGGTGAACTTCGGGCACCGCGGCCTCGGCATCGAGCACTGGACCGACACGGTGCTGCCGTGGGCGGTCGAAACCGTCACGAAGGACGCCGGGACAGACGTGCACCTGGCCGGCTGGAGCCTCGGTGGCATCTTCACGATGTTCACCACGGCTGCGCACCCAGAGCTGCCCATCGCGTCGGCCACGGCGGTCGCGAGCCCGTTCGACCTCCACGCGGTGCCGATCCTGGCCATCGCGCGGCCGCTCAACCGGGCCGGCGTGCGCATCGTCCACAGCACCTACCGGCTCGCCGGCGGCATCCCGGCGCCGCTCACCCGCCTCGGCTTCCAGCTGTCGGCCATCGACAAGTACCTCACCAAGCCGATCGCGATGCTGATGAATGCCGACGACCGCGACTTCCTCGCCCAGCTCGAGGCGGTCGACCGGTTCATGGGCAACATGTACGCCTACCCGGGCCGCACGTTCGGGCAGCTGTACCACGTGGTCATGCGCAGCAACGAGTTCGCGACCGGCACGATGCAGCTCGGCGGGCGCGCGGTCGAGCTCGCCACGATCGACAAGCCCGTCCTCGTCGTCGCCGGTATGAACGACACCCTGGCCCCGATGCCGGCCGTCACCCACCTGCTCGACCTCGTCACCGGCTCGCCCGACGCCGACCTGGTCACGGCTCCCGGTGGTCACCTGGGCGTGCTGACCGGTCGCGCCGCGCGCAGGACCACCTGGCCGAACATGCAGGAGTTCTACACGCGTCACGACGCCTAGCCGTTCTAGGCTTGGCCCGTGCCCGAGATGCCCGAGGTGGACGCGCTGGTGGCCGACCTCAACGGTCGAGCTGTCGGTGCGGTCGTCGCCGAGATCGAGCTGGCGTCGATCTCGGTGCTCAAGACGTTCGATCCGCCGGTCAGCGCTTTCGCCGGGCTGGAGGTCACCGGCGTCGAGCGGCATGGCAAGTTCGTCGACCTCGATGTCGACGGACTGCACCTCGTCATCCACCTGGCCAAAGCGGGATGGCTGCGGTGGTCCGACCACCTCTCCGACAAGCGTCTGAAGCTCGGCAACGGGCCACTCGCCGTGCGGGTGCGGCTCGACGCAGGTGACGGCCCGCACGTCGGGTTCGACCTCACCGAGGCAGGCACCCGCAAGGGCCTGGCCGTCTACGCGGTCCGCGACCCGCAGGACGTCCCGGGCATCGCCGCACTCGGTCCCGATCCGCTCGCCGACGGCTTCGAGCTGGCTCCGCTGCTGGACGGGCGACGCATGCAGGTCAAGCGCCTCCTGCGCGACCAGAAGGTCGTCGCGGGCATCGGCAACGCGTACAGCGACGAGATCCTGCACGCGGCCAAGCTGTCGCCGTTCGCCATCGCGACCGACCTCCACGACGAGCAGGTCACACGTTTGGAAGCGGCGATGCGTGAGGTGCTGGGGGAGGCCCTGGCCGAGGCGCACGGCAAGCCGGCCGCAGAGCTCAAGGACGACAAGCGCAGCCGCATGCGCGTGCACGGCCGCGCGGGCGAGGCCTGCCCGGTGTGCGGCGACACCGTGGCCGAGGTCGTCTTCGCCGACTCGTCGTTGCAGTACTGCCCGACATGTCAGACCGGGGGCAAGCCCCTCAAGGACCGCAGCACCAGCAAGTTCCTGAAGTAGGAGCTCAGCCCAGGGCGACGAGGGTGACGGAAGCGACTGCGAAAGCCAGTCCCACGCCCTGCCATGCGTGGATCTTCTCCCGCAGGATGACGGTGGCCAGCGCGACGGTGCCGGCCGGGTAGAGCGCGGCGATCACGGAGACGACGGACAGGAGTCCGTACTGGGTGGCGTAGAGGAAGGCGCCCGTCGCGGTCGCCCCCAGCGGCCCCATCCACAGGGCCCGCCACGGTGCTCGTCCGCGCGGGACGAAGTCCTGGCGCAGCACCACCGCCGTCATGATCACCGCGAGGACGGCGAACGCCTGCGCGAGCGCTAGGGGCATCAGCCCCGCGTCGCCGCTCATCTGGCCGATGCAGGCGAACAGCGCACCGAAGCCGAGCCCGGCGAGGATCCCGTCGATGACGCCGCCGCGATGGCTCGGGTCCTCGTCGACGACCAGCGAGATGAGGTACATGGCCGGGAAGGCGCAGATGATGCCGATGACGGCCAGCTGGCTCGGCCGGTCGCCGGTCACCAGACCGACAGCCACCGGTACCAACGCCGAGCCGACTGCTGACAGCGGCGCGACCACACCCATGCGGGCGCCGGCGAGCCCGCGGTAGAGGAACACGGCGCCGAAGCCGCCGCCCAGGCCGGCGAAGGCGCCCCACATCCAGTCGCTCGCGGTCGGTGAACCGCCGAAGACCAGGGCGATCAGCACGTTTGACGCCGTCGACGACATCTGCGCCACCACGGCAACCTGCCATGGACTCGCGCGCTTGGAGAAGATGCCGCCGAGGAAGTCCGAGACGCCATACGCCATGGCCGAGAGCAGAGCCAGGACGATCGCCACGGCTGCAGGCTAGCCGGGAGGCCCGAGCGTCTCGGCGATCACCCGCCCGGACGGACCAGGCCGCACTCGTACGCGGTCACGACGGCCTGTACCCGGGTGGTCACGCCGAGCTTGGCCAGCACCCGGTTCACGTGCGTCTTCACCGTGGCCTGGGCGACCACCAGCTCGGCAGCGATGTCGTCGTTGGACAGTCCGTGCGCCATCAACACGAGCACCTGACGCTCGCGTTCGGTCAGCTCACCCAGCCGCTGGGGTGGATCGTCGGACGGCGGCGGATGCCGGAGGTACTCCTCGATCAACCGTCGGGTCAAGTTCGGCGCGAGCAGCGACTCGCCCGCGCAGACGGTCCGGATCCCCTCGACCAGCCGGTCCGGTGGCGTGGCCTTCAGCAGGAATCCGACCGCCCCGGCTTCGAGCGCCTCGTAGACGTACCGATCCAGGTCGTAGGTGGTGAGCACGAGCACCTTGCTCGGCACCTCCGCGGCCACCAGCTCGCGGGTGGCCGCGATTCCGTCGAGCACCGGCATCCGGATGTCCATCAGGACGACGTCGGGCGTGGTCCGCCGCACGACGTCGACCGCCTCCCGTCCGTCGCCTGCCGTCCCGACCACCTCGCAGCCCCGAGCCTCGAGCACGAGCTGGAGTCCGGAACGAACCAGCTCCTGGTCGTCGGCGACCACGACGGTGGTCACGAGGGGTGCTCCCGAGCCAGTGGGATCCTCGCTTCGACCACGAACTTCCCGTTCTGTCCCGTCCCGCGCTCCAGCGTGCCTCCGAGCAGGTCGATCCGCTCGGCCATGCCGAGCAGGCCCAGGCCGGCACCGTAGCCGGTCGTCGTCCCGACCGGGTTCGTGCACGAGATCCGCAGGTGGTCGTCGTCGGTGTCGATGACGAGCTGCACGTGGCCCTTCCCGTACTTGAGGGCGTTGGTCAGCGCCTCCTGGACGACTCGGTAGGCGGAGACGTCCACGCCGCCGGGCGCCGGCTCGGTCGGGAGGTCGAGGTCAGCCTCGACCTGGAGACCGCCGGCACGGAACGACTCGACAAGAGTCGGGACGTCGGCGAAGCCGGGTGCCGGCCGCAGCCCGAGCTCGTCCGACTCGTCGCGGACGAGGTGAAGCAGGCGACCGGTCTCCGCTAACGCCTCTCTACCCGCTTCGGCGACCGAGGCGAGGAGCTCGGACGCCTTGTCCGGGTCGCTGCGAACGAGGTCCTGTGCGGCGGCGGTCTGCACGACCATGACGCTGATCGAGTGGGCGATCACGTCGTGCAGCTCACGTGAGATGCGAGCACGCTCCTCGGTGACGGCCTGCCGCGCGATCATCTCCTGCTGCGCGGCGAGCGTCCGGCCCTGCTCATCGAGACGCCGGACGATCCGGCCGAACACGTACGGAGGCACGGCCAAGGAGAGAACGAAGACGACATCGGTCCAGTCCTGCTCGCGCGTGTCCACGAGGGTCGAGGTGACGAAGACCAGGACGAGAACGACGATCAGGGCAGCCACGCCACGCAGGTCGCCGATGCGTCGTCCAAGGCTGAAGATTCCCAGGATGTAGAAGAGGATCGGCGCGGCCGCGTCGTTCATCTCGGTGCCGGTCAGCGGAATGGCCACGAGCGCGACGGCCGCGGCCGGGGCGACCACGAGGGCGTAACGCCGGCGGAACACCAACAGCAGTGCCGCAACCGCCTCGAGTGCCACGGATGCAGTCCACCCACGGCTCCCGAGCGAGGCCAGCTCGGCAGCACCGAGCGTCAGCAAGAGCGCCGGCAGCCAGGCATCGCGCCACCCGACGGGGCCATCCTCGTCCACGCCTCGAGCGTACGGCCGCTGACGGGCCTTGTGCGTCAACCTGCGGGTGGAGACGAGGTCCGACTCCAGGGTTGACGACTCGAGGTGTCCGGACGGACGACGCTCGAGGTCAACATTCGAGCATGGAGGAGAACTCATGGACGCACGACAGCAGACGATCGGACGGTTCGCCTGGGTGATGGCCTGGGTCGGACTCGTGGTGGGGCAGCTACATGCCCTGTCGCGGTTCGCGACCGCCGACGGCAAGGAGGACCTGGAGCTCCCGCTCGTGGCAGCCTGGGCCGAGCCGGCCGCGGACGTGCTGAGCCCACTGCTCACCTGGGCGAACCCCGACATCGTCTACATCACGTACGGCAAGATCTGGTTCCCCGTCTTCGTCGCGTTCACCCTGGCCGCGTTCGTCGTGTACCAGCGCCGCCAGCCGGGCGGGTTCGAGAAGTGGGTGTGGCGAGTCGCGCTCGCGGGATACGTCGTGGCCTGTGCCGGGGTATTCCTCGACTATTGGACGCAATGGACCGGGGACTACAACGGTGATGGCATCGAAGCCACCTTGTTCACGGCCGGCTGGTTCGTGTCCGTTCCCGGGCTGCTCGTGACCCTCCTCGGCTCGACCGTTCTCGGCGTCACCCTGCTCGTCAAGCGGTTCCGGCCGGTCATCCCGGCCGTGCTGCTGGCGCTGATGATCCCGATGGCGGTCGGGATCCTCATGGTCACCTCGTTGGGCAGCGCCGCGCTGCCGGCGATGTTCGCCTTCGGCATCTTGGGCCGCCGGATCGCCAGGGCGGAGACACCAGAGCCGTCGCACCGCGGCGCACTGGTCGCCTGACCCTGACGGCTGGACCCGCGCACCTAGACTCGACGCATGCAGAGACGCAGGCCGTCGTGGGGTGCGCGGGCCAACCGGGGCATCGAGGACATGGCGTCGCGCGTGGACGGTCAGACCGGTGAGGTCGCCCAGCACGCGACCGCCGTCATCGTGCTCGGCTTGCGGGTGCTGCGCATCCCGACGCTCCTGGTGCTCATCGCTCCCATCCCGTTCATCGTGGCGACGCTGCTGCTCGCACTGAACGCCGAGGGTGCCGGGCGCGTGATCGGCCTTGTCTTGGGGCTGCTGATGGCGGCGGTCTCGCTCGTGTTCGGGGTGCGTCGTCAGCGCATTCTCCGGGCGGTCGAGGAACCGAGCGCGCTGGCCACCGAGCTCGGCATCGCCGTGAGCCTCAGCGGCAAGGTCGACGAGACCCGCACCGCCCTGACCCAGTTCGCGGGTGCGGGAGGGTGGCGCGTCATGTCCCGCCTGCGCGGTGTGTGGAGCGGAGTGAGCATGACCGGTCGCTGGATCGACGAAGTCGGCGACCTTCCCCGTGCCCGGTACTTCGTGCCGCCCAGGATCGGCACCACGGTCACCCTCGCCATCGCGGCACTCTGGCTCGTGCCGATCTCCGCTGTCGTGGCCCTGTTCGCGGTGATCGGCTCACTCGCCTCCGCGATCTGACGCTTCGAGGCCGACCACGCGCCAGCCGAACCCACGCCACCGATACGTGTCGCGCATTCCTGCTCGCGCCAGCACGGCCATCATCTCCGCCGGCGGGTGGGCAAAGCTCCGGAACGTCTCTCCTCTCCACTTCCTCCCTTGGTTATCCAGCCACAGCGCGGCCCTCGACACGACGTTGCGCGGCGGATGGCTGAACACCAGCACTCGTCCCGCCTTGCTTGCCGCGGCTCCGAGCAGCCTTGCGTGGTCCGGGTAGCAGCAGACCACCCGGTGCAGGACGACGATGTCTGCCTGCTCCACCGCCTCGGGCTCCTGCGCCACGTCCAGGAACCTGCGGTCGACGCGGTCTCGGAGGCCGGCGGACTCCAGCAATGACGCCGCTTCGTCCTCGTAGCTGGTCGAGATCTCCAGATTGGTCGCTCGACTTGCCCCGCGCCGGAGCAGCTCGACGTGGATGTCGCCGATCCCGCCACCGATCTCGAGGACGGTCGCACCCTCGACTCCCTGCTCGGCCAGGAACGAGACGATCGCTCGTGAGGGACGGCTGAGTCCGCGTCGGCGATAGCGCCTGGAGAGCCGGCGTGCGAACCGGCTGTCGAACACCGAGTCGTAGCCGTTCGGCTCGCAACAGTCCGCCATGCCTCAGTATGCGCCGGTCAGCCGTCCATGAGTCGCTGAAGCGACGGTGCGTAGCGACCCACCACGTCGTCGACGCTGGTGTCGGGCAGCGGGTCGAGCAGCACGACGTAACGCGCGAGAGCCATGCCGATGAGCTGGGACGCCACGAGTGCGGCACGCAGCTTGCGCTCGTCGCCCTCGAGTACGTCGGCGACCTTGTGCGTCACCACGTCACGCATGAGCTGGACCATCGGCACCTGGGCATCGGCGCTGGCGAGCTGGGTTCGGACCAAGGCGCTGAACGCGTCGCGGTGCGGGTCCCACGCCGTGAGGAAGGTGCGGAGCAGCCGCTCACCCATGCCGTCGACCCCGCCCGCGACGACGCCGGTGATTTTCTCGATCGGGTTGACCGGGAGCTCCATCGTGGCCACGAGAAGCTGCGACTTGTCACCGAAGTAGTGGCTGATGAGACTCGCGTCGACGCCGGCCTCTCGGGCGATCGACCGCAGGGACGCGCCGGTGTAACCCTGGCTGGCGAACTGCGAGCGGGCCGCGTCGAGGATGGCGGCGCGGGTGTCGCCGGTCGATCCGCCGGCCGGACGTCCGCGCTGGCGTCGCTGACTCACGGCATCCGGCGGCGAAGAGTCAGCGAGGCGAGCGCGATGGACACGACGACGAACCCGACCAGCACAATGAGGTCGCGGGTCATCGTGCCGTTGAACGTGTCAGTGTTGTTGAGCTCGGTGAAGGCGTCGGTGGCGTAGCTGAGTGGGAGGACGTCGGAGATGAGCTCCAGCACGCGCGGCATCTGGTCGCGCGGCAGCAGCAGGCCGCATAGCAGGACCTGCGGCAACACGATGAGCGGCATGAACTGGACGGCCTGGAACTCGTTGGTGGCGAACGCGGACATCATCAGTCCGAGCGCGGTGCCCAGCACGGCGTCGACGATGGCGAACAGGCCGATCGCCCACGGGATCTGGACGTCGAGGCCGAGCAGCCAGATCGCGACCGCCGAGCTGACCAGCGACTGCACGAGGGCGGCGACACCGAACCCGAGTGCGTAGCCGCCGATCAGCTCGCCACGGCGCAGGGGAGTGGTCAGCAGACGTTCGAGGGTGCCGGACGTGCGCTCGCGGACCATCGTCACCGACGTCACGAGGAACATGATGATGAACGGGAACAGCCCGAGCATCTGCGGACCGATCCGGTCGAAGATCATCGGTGTGCTGTCGTAGACGTAGCGGAACACCAGCAGCAGCACCGAGGGCATCAGCACGATCAGGGCGACGCTGCGGTGGTCGTGGCTGAGCTGCTCCAGCACGCGGCGGGCGCAGGCCAGGGTTCGGCCGATGCCGACGCTGCGTCGGGCCTGGTGGGTGTGGGGGGTCGTCGTGGTGGTCATGCCGCAGTCCTTTCTGCGAGCACGAGGAAGGCCTGTTCGAGGTCGTCCGTCTCGGCATCCCGGCGCAGACCGTCCGGCGTCTCGTCGGCGATCAGCTCGCCGTCGCGCATCAGCAGCACCCGGTCGCAGCGGCCGGCCTCGTCCATGACGTGGCTGGAGACGAGCAGCGTGCGACCATCGGCGGCAAGGTCGTTGAACAGCTTCCACAGGTCGCGGCGGAGCACCGGGTCGAGGCCGACGGTCGGCTCGTCGAGCAGGTACACGTCGGGGTCGGCGAGCAGCGCGGCGGCCAGCGACACCCTGGTGCGTTGACCGCCGGACAGCTCGCCGGTGAGCGCGCCGCCGCGGTCGGTGAGGCCGACCGCTTCGAGGGCCCTTACGACGTCCGCGTCGCTGCCGCCGCACAGGGCGGCGAAGTAGTCGAGGTTCTGCCGGACGGTCAGGTCGGGGTACACCGAGCTGGACTGGGTGACGTAGGCGACGCGGGCCCGGTTGACCGCCGAGCCGGCAGGTCCGCCGAGAACCGTGACGTGCCCGCTCTCGGTGATCTGGATGCCGGCCATGCACCGGATGAGCGTCGTCTTGCCGCAGCCGCTCGGACCCAGGAGTCCGGTGACCGAGCCGCTCGGAATCGTGACGTCGAGCTTGGGGATGACGAGGTTGCCGCCTCGTCTCACCCGGAGGGCTCTCACCTCGATGGCGTTATTCATCATGCGTTGAATATACGACCGTGAGGGGGCTGGCGTCAAGGGATCAGTGGCGTCAGGCGTCGCCCAGGGTTGGCGGTGCCACCGTGTCGTCCACGGCCGGCTGGGCGTGCTTGGGGAGGTTGGCGACGTCGACGGCGTCGAGCACCAGGCAGGCCCGGCAGAAGTCCTCGCCGAACGGGGTCAGGTGGATCGACCGCCGCACGATCTTGGCGTAGCGCACGGAGTGCATGGCCTCCAGCACGTCGGGCTGCGCCTCGACGACCTGGTACTGGTGCACGTCGCGCAACGTCTCCCGGGAGAACCAGACCAGACCGAGACGGAACAGGTTGTTGAGGTAGGCGGGAACCTGGTCGGAGTAGCGCAAGCCGGCGCGCGAGCCGATCATGGTCAGCCCGGGCGCGATCAGGCGCGAGCTGAGCATGCCGACCGGCCCGCCCGTGCGGACGTCGACGCTGGGCTGCGGCCCCTTGCTCAGCAGCAGCATCAGGACTCGCCCCTCGTCGGGAGCCAGCTCGCTCAGGATCCGTCCGTAGGCGGGGTGAGCCTCCTCGTCGTTCCAGACGTCGCGGGAGCGACGCATCAGGTCCGCTCCGCTCTCCTTCAGGGTGGGCAGGCTGAGCTGCCGGTTGTTCGGGTGCGAGCCGGCGACGAGGCTGCGGACCGCGCCGGTGGCGACACGCAGGAGCTCATTCGACGACGTCACCTCGTCGAAGCGGCGGGCCACGCCGGTGCTCTCCGCGAGCGAACGGGCCGCCCGCTCGACGTCCTGGGCCAGGCCACGGGCCGGCTCCGGCGTCAGGGCGACGATGAGTCGGCGACCGGTCTGCACGTAGGTCTGGATGCCGAACTCGGCCGTGCGCAGGGTCGCTGAGGCCGCGAAGCGCAGCACGCCCAGCAGCTCGTCGGCGTCGTCCCCGCTGTCGTCGATCGAAGGACCGTCGTGCTCAGCCACCGGAGACCCCGAAGATCGCGAGGTGGAGGAAGCCGCCGGCCAGACCCATGATCGCCCCGTGCGCGTAGAGCATCCACTCATCCTCCTTGATCGCCGAGCGCAGCATCTCGACGAAGTCCTTGTAGGGCAGCTCTTTCGTGCGCCGGGCGAACAGGGTGCGGATCTTGTCGCTCTGGCGCTTCGAGAAGGCGGGATCGCGGAACGGGGAGATCGTCCGGTCGACCGCCTCGGAGGCGAACGATTCGCGGATCGAGTCGAACTGGCGGGAGCCGACGGCGACCCGCGCGGCCGCCTTGGCCGGACCCGCGGCCCGGTCGATCGCCGGACGCATCGCCGCCGCCAGCATCTGCCGGGTGCGATCGCCGCGGGGGCCGTCCATCAGCGTGTTGCCGATGTTCTCCAGGGTGACGACGTCGTCGGCGATGATGCCCGCGTAGACCTCGGCCACCTCGGGTTGCCGGCGCAGGAACAGGCCATGCATCTTGACCGGGCCCCACGTGGTGGGCTCGACGGGCTCGAAGATCAGCTTCATGCCGAGCAGGTTCGTGGTCCAGCCGACGATCACGCCGAGGATCGGCAGGAGCCACCACTGATGCAGCGTGACGTCGATGAGGGCGACCGGGATGCCGAGCAGGAAGCCGAAGACGAAGCCGACGTTCACCATCAGCCGCAGCTCCCTCTTGCCGATGTCGCGGAAGATTCGGACGACGAGCTCCGGGTTCTTCTCGAAGTGGTCGATGACCATCAGCTTCGGATCGAGCAGCTGGTCGATGTGGACGCCGATCTCGGTGGTGATGCCCGTGACGATCTTGGGCAGCTGGCTCTTGACCCGGTCGTAGACGGCTTCCTTGATCCGCGGTGACAGCGTGTCCCACAGCTCGGGCTGCTCGCGCTGCATGACCCCGTCGACGACCTCCGGGATCTGCGGCTCGAACAACAGGACCATGTGCTCGGCGATCTGGTCGGGCTCGAGCTGCTGGTAGAACTCCGCCGCCGTTCCGAGCTTCGAGATGGCCTTGTCGGAGGCGATCGACCCCATCTTCGCGGCGCGGGCCGGGACGATGCCCTGCCAGCCGATGCGACCCTCCATGATCCCGGGCACTTCCTGGATCTTGCGCGGCACCAGCGTCGCGAGCTCCTTCAGGCCGGGCACCCGGAACCCGTAGAACCGGATCGGGCTGAAGAGCATGATCAGCCCGGTCCAGTTGATCAGCCACCCGACGACGGCGGTGAAGACCGGGATCGAGGCGAACGCCACCCAGTCGAAGCTGTCGCCTCCGGTGGCCTCCAGGAGCGTGAGCGGATGCACTGCGGCAGCGTATCCCAGTCGCGCGGGCGGTTACCTGGATCGCGTGAGCGTGACGCAGCAGCGTCCAGCGGCCGGGTCGAGATGCGCCTCGACGTTGCCCGGGCCGATCTCGTCGACGAGCCCCTCGACGAGGGCCAGGTTCATCCGGCACACGAGGTCGGTGTGGGACTCCGCGAGGGCGTGGAACGGGCAGTTCGTGAGGGTGGCGGCACCGGACTCGATGCGTGGCTCGTACCCGTGCTCGGCCAGCGCGGTGCAGGCGGTGCTCAGCGCATCGGCCTTGCGGGTGCCGGCCGTCGGGCGCGCGGCCTGCGCC
>NZ_JBOHDT010000153.1:0-18256 GCF_050700635.1 Aeromicrobium sp. | reverse complement strand
GGCTTCGGCGAGGTCGACCTGACCGACGCGGTCGCGACTCCTCTGCACGTCGTCCGGGAGCAGACCGGCAAACGCGGTGGCCGGAAGGCACCAAAGACCGACGAGCCCGCCACGAGGATCGACCGGCGCGCCCTGACCAAGGCACGTACAGCCCTCGACCGAGCCGAGCAGCGGCTCGACGACGCCGAAGAGGCTCTCGACGAGGCCAGGTCACGACGGCACCAGGCGCGCCTGGCGGTCGAGCGCGCACAACATGCCGTCGAGGAGCTCGAGAATCCTGGCGGTTAGACCGGGACCGACATCTCGGACGTCGACGTGCGGGCCAGGACGGCGAATGCGACGCCCGTCAGTGCGCCCGCGTCTCGATTCATGGCGAGCCCTCCCACGTCGGACAACTGTCTGCTCGAAATCCTAGGACGCGTTCTCCGACCAGACCGTGTGCTTCCGCAGATGATGTCGGTTTCTGTTCACCCGGCCGTCTCCCAACGGATGTCCGGCCTTCCTAGCGTCACGCGAGGCGGGGGGTCGCACCTCGCTCTGATGACCGCGAGGAGAACCCGGTGACCATCGCTTCGGACCGCCCCCAGCTGCCACTCATCAATTCAGTGCCGCCCACGGCGGCACCGTGCTCCACGGGCCGGGCTGCCCTGACGTGCCGGTACCGGTGCGGCGACGCCTGCGCCCACGAAGCCCCGAACACGTCGACCAATGAGACCTTCGCCGACGTGATGCAGGCGGCAATCTCACGCCGCGGTCTGCTCCGCGCCGGGGCCGTGCTGGGAGCGGTTGCCACGACCGGCCTGGCGGGATCTCCGGCTGCCGCCAGGGCGACAGGCGCCGCGGCCCTCGCATCACAGGAGCCTGCTCGCGGGCTGCGATTCACGCCGGTTCCGCCCAACACCGTCGACGCCGTCTCGGTGCCGGCCGGGCACGACCAGAGAGTCGTGATCCGCTGGGGCGACCCGCTCTTCAAGGGCGTGCCCGACTTCGACGTGAACCGTCAGTCGGCGCGACGACAGCAGAGCCAGTTCGGGTACAACAACGACTTCCTCGGGCTGATGCCGCTGTCGGACAGCGCACTGGTCATGGTGGTCAACCACGAGTACACCAGCGAGACCCTGATGTTTCCCGGCTACGACCCGGCCAATCCCACCCGCGACCAGGTCGAGACCGCGTGGGCGGCTCATGGTCTGAGCGTGGTGGCCGTCCGCGAGAACATCCGCAACGGAGCGCTCCGGCCAATCGTCGGACACCGGCTCAATCGTCGTCTGCACACGACGAGCGAGTTCGAGCTCACTGGTCCGGTCGCCGGGCACCCCCTGGTCAGGACGGCGGCGGAACCCCACGGCCGCACCGTCCTGGGCACCCTCAACAACTGTGCGGGCGGTCTGACGCCGTGGGGCACATGGCTGACGGCCGAGGAGAACTTCAACCAGTACTTCGCCAACGCCGCCACCGTCACAGACCCGGTCGCAGCTCGCAGGCTGTCCCGGTACGGCATCAGCGGAGCCGGCACCGAGCGCGGCTGGGAGAAGTTCGACGACCGGTTCGACATCGCCAAGGAGCCGAACGAGGCCAACCGGTTCGGCTGGATCGTCGAGATCGATCCGTACGACCCCGACTCGACGCCGCGCAAGCGCACGGCCCTCGGCCGGTTCAAGCACGAGGCGGCCCAACCGCGCATCACCGACGACGGACACGTCGCGGTCTACATGGGCGACGACGAGCGATTCGACTACTTCTACAAGTTCGTGTCGTCGGGCCGGTTCCGTAGTGGCGACTCCGCGGCCGACCGCAAGAACAACGCCGGTCTGCTGGACGACGGCACGCTCTACGTCGCCCGGTTCACCGGCGACTCGCCTCCCGCCGAGATCGACGGCAGCGGGAAGCTGCCTTCGGACGACCAGTTCGACGGCAGCGGTGAGTGGATCCCGCTGGTGAGCGGTGCGGAGTCGTTCGTGCCCGGGATGAGCGCCGAGGAGGTCCTCGTCTTCACCAGGCTGGCCGCCGACACGGTCAACCCCACCAAGATGGACCGCCCCGAGGACGTGGAGCCAAGCCCCCGCACGGGCACGGTCTACATCGCCCTGACCAACAACAGCAACCGCGGCGCGGCGGGCGCGGCGGCACCCGACGAGGCCAACCCCCGCAAGGCCAACAAGCATGGTCACGTCATCGAGCTGGTCGAGCGCGACAACGATGCTGCGTCGACGCGGTTCAGCTGGAACATCCTGCTCCTGTGCGGTGACCCGGCCGACCCGAGCACCTACTTCGGGGGTTACCCGCGCACGGACGTCTCCCCGATCTCGTGTCCGGACAACCTGGCCTTCGACCC
The DNA here is from genome assembly GCF_050700635.1 of Aeromicrobium sp. GTDB lineage: Bacteria > Actinomycetota > Actinomycetes > Propionibacteriales > Nocardioidaceae > Aeromicrobium. The sequence continues at coordinate 15,921 of NZ_JBOHDT010000153.1, read as the reverse complement.
GCACGGGAATCTCTGGATCTCCACGGACGGCAACGCCCTCGGCTCGCACGACGGCCTGTTCGGCCTGGCCGTCGAGGGCCCGGAGCGCGGGAGGACACGCCAGTTCCTCACGGTTCCGGTCGGTGCGGAGACCTGCGGACCGGTGATCGAGCGCGATCGAGTGCTGGTCTGCGTCCAGCATCCGGGCGAGAAGGACGGCGCCACCGCCACGAATCCGGCGTCCACCTGGCCCGACGGTCCGGGCAAGATCCCGCGTCCGTCGGTGGTCGCGGTGTGGCGACGCGACGGCCGCGGCATCGGTCGCTGAGCCGGGCTCAGGGCCCGGCAGCGACGCGGACGGCTGCCGAGATCACCGCTGCGAGGTCGCGGCGGGAGTCGCGCGGGATCGGGACCTCGAGGACGCGGATGCCGGTGACGACTTCGTCGAGGGCGGCCGGGAGATCGGTGGCCGAGAGCAGGCGATGGGGCACGCCGAAGGCCGCGCACACCCCGCCGATGTCGGCGCGCGTCGGCGTGGCGTAGACGCGCTCGAAGACGTCGGCGAACTCGGGGCCGCCCTGCTCGAGCGTGGCGAAGATGCTGCCACCGTCGTCGGACGCGACGACGATCGTCAGGTCGGGGCGTGGTTCGCCGGGCCCGATCATCAGCGCGTTGGCGTCGTGCAGGAACGTGAGGTCGCCGACGTAGGCGATGGCGCGGCTGGACGTGCGGGCGAGCGCGGCGCCGATCGCGGTCGACAACGTCCCGTCGATGCCGGAGAGCCCGCGGTTCGAGAGCACGAGCCGTCGCTCCCCCACCGTGTACGGCCGCGCGACGACATCGAGGTCGCGGATCGGGTTCGACGAGCCGACCACCAGCAGACCCTCCGGGGGAACGGCGTCGTGGACAGCCCGAGCGACCTCCAGAGCAGCGCCGGCCGGATGACGGGCAGACTCGACGTCGACCGCCGCAGAAGCCATCGCGTCGGCCGTTCGCCAGGCATCGAGCCAGGTCGGAGCGGCAACAGTGGACGGCACGACGTGGGGATCGACCAGCCGGGCGTGGCCGGGCGGGAGTGGGAACCGGCGCAGGTCCCGAGCCGGCACGACGACATCGACATCGGTTCGGGCCAGCAGGCTGGTGACCTGTCGCGAGAGCGTGGAGTGCCCGAAGACGACGACCTGGTCGATCTGGTCCGCGATCGGCGCGTGCTCCAGCAGCAGGCGGTAGGTGATCAAGGCGTGGTCGCCGGTGCGTGCGCCCGAGCTCGGCTCGGCCAGCAGGGGCAGTCCGGCCTGCTCGGCGAACACCCGGGCTCGCGGGCCGCAGTCGTCGCCGGCCACCACGACGGCGTGCGGTCGCATCTCCAGCTCGGGGCCGTCAAGAGGGACGCTGGGCCCACCCCGAGGTTCGGTGGGGCGCGCGGACGGCGCCCATGCGCCGGCCTCGACGAGTGGCTCGTCGAGCTCGAGGTTCAGGTGAGCCGGGCCGTCCGCCGTGGTGAGCAGCGCGGCGACACCGGGCGGGTCGTCGCCGAACGAGATGCCGGAGAAGAGCTCGACCTGGTCGGTGGTCTGGTTGGCGCCGGTGCCGCGCAGCCGGGCCGGACGGTCAGCCGTGACGGCCAGCAACCGCACTCGGGCGTGCCGAGCCTCGAGCAGCGCCGGGTGCAGGTTCGCCGAGGCGGTGCCGGACGTCGTGACGACCGGAACCCACGATCGCGACGCCTTCGCGAGCCCAAGGGCGAGGAAGCCGGCCGTGCGCTCGTCGACCCGCACGTGCAGCCGCAGTGCACCGGAGCGGTCGGCGTCGGCCAGCGCGATCGCCAGCGGCCCCGAGCGGGAGCCGGGAGCGATCACGGCCTCGCGCACACCGGCGTCGAGGAGGTTCTCGACCAGCGCGCGGCACGCAGCGGTGGCGCTCACCGCGCGACACGCTCCCGCTGCGCGCGGACAGAGGCGAGCCGGGACTGCCACCGCGCATCCGTCTCGGCATCGGCGGCCACCGACTCGAAGGCATCCTCGTCGACCTCGACCCGGCCGACCGGGAGGTGCCCGTCGACGGGGACGAGGGGCGTCGTGACGACGTCGCCGTCGAGCAGGGAGTTGGAGCCCAGACCACAGGCGTACGGCAGCTCCGGAAGAGCCGCCGCCAGGGCGAGCCCGGCAGCAAGCCCGACCGACGACTCGACCGCGCCGGAGACCACGATGGGCAGGCCGATCCGCTCGGCGATCTCGAGGCAGGCGTGGACGCCGCCCAGGGGCTGAACCTTGAGCACGGCGATGTCGGCGGCCTCCAGACGCGCGACGCGCAACGGGTCGTCAGCGCGACGAATGGACTCGTCAGCCGCGATCGGGACATCGATCGCCCGCCTCAGCTCGGCCAGCTCCTCGACCGTGGCGCATGGTTGCTCGACGTACTCGAGGTCACCGGCGGCGTCGAGCGTGCTGATCGCCAGGCGGGCGTCGTCGACCGACCACGCGCCGTTGGCGTCGATCCGGACGCGGCCGGACCGGCCGAGCACGTCACGAACGGCCTCGACGCGAAGCATGTCGTCGGCGAGCACCTGGCCGCGCTCGGCCACCTTGATCTTGGCGGTGGCGCAACCGGACCGGCGCACGATGTCGGCGGCGTGCTCGGGGCCGACCGCCGGCACGATGCAGTTGACCGGGATGCTGTCTCTGACGGGCTCCGGCCACGGACGTTCGGCGGAGTCGAGAGCGGCCGCGAGCCAGGGGACACACGCGGTGTCGTCGTAGCCGAGGAACGGGCTGAACTCCGCCCACCCGGCCTCGCCTCGCAGCACCATGCCCTCGCGCCGCTCGATGCCCCTGAACCGCGTCGGCATCGCGATCGCGAACGTCCTGAACTGCACGGTTGCACCCTAGTGGGCCCGACGTACGGTGGCGCCATGAGTCACATCGCCATCGTGGGCGGCAACGGACAGGTCGCCCGGCACGTCATCACCCAGCTCGTCGCGGACGGTCACCTGCCGGTGGCCCTGGTTCGGAACCCGGCCTACGCGCATGACCTCAAGCAGCTCGGCGCCCAGGTGCGGCTGCTCGACATCGAGCAGGACGCAGTCGAGCACTACGCCGCGGCATTCGCGGAGTGCGACGCGGTGGTCTTCGCTGCCGGCGGCGGGCCGGACGGCAATATCGAGCGCAAACGCACCGTCGATCTCGGCGGGTCGCTGACCTCGATCGAGGCCGCCAAACAGGCCGGCATCTCCCGGTTCGTCCAGATCTCGGCCATCAATGTGGACAAGCCTGTCCCCGACGACGCCGCGCCCGTCTGGAAGGCATACGTCGAGGCCAAGCGCGAAGCCGACGCGGCGCTGCGAGGCAGCGGGCTCGACTGGACGATCCTGCGGCCGGGGCGCCTCACCGACGATGGCGGAACCGGCCAGGTGACGCTCGGCGACACGGTCGAACGCGGCGAGATCCCGCGCGCCGACGTCGCGGCCGTCGTGGTCGCCGTCCTCGACCAACCGACCTCGATCGGTCGTCAGTGGGACGTGGTGGGCGGTCAGACTCCGGTCGAGGAAGCCGTAGCCTCCGCCTGACCGGCGGGGGGCGACGACGACACGGCGACTTGGCGCAACCGGTCCCGGTCGACCTTGCCCCCGGACAGGGACGGCAGCTGGTCGAACAACAGCACCTGGCGCGGCGCCCAGGTGCGCGGCAGACCGCGCTCGGTGACGGCGTCGCGCAGCTCGTCGAGACGAAGTCCGTCGAGACACACCGCGTCGACCGGGACGACGGCAGCCACCACGCGCGCACCCCACTCGCGATCGTCGACCCCGACGACAGCCACGTCGCCGACCGCCTCGACCCGGCGTAGGGCGCGCTCCACCGCCGGGAGCGGAACATTCACGCCGCCGCTGACGATGACGTCGTCGAACCGGCCCAGGACGTGCAGCCGGCCGTCGTCGTCGATCTCCCCGCGGTCACCGGTGGCCAACCACTCGCCCTCGCGCGGCTGGTCGACATGTCCGTCGAACAGCACCGGCCCGGCCAGCAGCACCTGGCCGTCGTCGTCGACGCGCATCTGCACGCCGTCGAGCGGGAGCCCGTCGTAGACACATCCCCCGCAGGTCTCCGTCATGCCGTAGGTGCGCACCACGTTGATGCCGGCGGCGCGGGCGCGATCGAGCAGCGCAGGGTCGGCGGAGGCGCCGCCGACCAGCAGCGCGTCGAGGCCGGACAGCAGGTCGAGGCGCCCTTCGGCGTCGAGCCGGTGCAGCTGGGTGGGGACGAGGGACGCGTACTGGCGCGAACCGACGAGCTCGGCGACGGCCGACTCCAGATCGTCATGCTCGGAGACGACGACCGGATCGGTGCCCGCCAGCACCGAGCGCACGAGGACCTGGAGGCCGGCCACGCCGGTGACCGGAAGATCGAGCAACCAGTGACCGGGGCCTCCCAGCCGTTCCTGGGTGGCTCGCGCCGACGCGAGCACCGCCGCGCGCGAGAGCACGACGTCCTTCGGCTCACCAGTGCTGCCCGACGTGCGCACGATGATCGGGTCGCCGCCGAATCTCACCCACGGCTCGAGAAGTTCCAGCACCTCACGCGCAGAACTGCTGACCGGACGCAGCGAGGCGGTCATTCCGGCGGCTCGTCGTCGATCGGATCCTGCGGGCTGCGCTTGGGCAGCGACTGGAACACGGCCGCGGCAGCCACGAAGAATGTGCCGAGCCCGGCGATCACCTTGATCCACAGCACGTCGCTCCACAGGGCCAGGGAGCCGAAGAGCACCACCAGCACGACGAGGGCGACGGGGAAGGGAGGCTGCTCCATGGCGACAACATACGTCCATGGCCAGGTACCCGCGACGGCGCGCCGGGGGATCTCGCTGGCAGACTGGCCGCCGTGACCGCTCCTGCCCGCGCCGGCCGTTCCGCGTGGATCGAAGGAGCGCGTCCCCGCACGCTTCCTGCCGCCGTCGCGCCCGTGCTGGCCGGCACCGGTGCGGCCGCCCTTGCCGACGGGTTCGTCTGGTGGAAGGCACTGCTGGCGCTCGGCGTCTCGCTGTCCCTGCAGATCGGCGTCAACTACGCGAACGACTACTCCGACGGCATCCGTGGCACGGACGACGATCGCGTCGGACCTCTCCGGCTGGTCGGCTCCGGTCTCGCATCTGCGCGGTCGGTCAAGCTGGCGGCCTTCGGCTTCCTCGGGCTCGGGGCCGTGCTCGGCCTGGTGCTGGCCGCCACGACCACCTGGTGGCTCCTCCTCGTCGGTGCGGCGGCGATCGGTGCAGCCTGGACCTACACCGGCGGGTCGAGCCCGTACGGCTACCGCGCGCTCGGCGAAGTCAGCGTCTTCGTCTTCTTCGGTCTGGTTGCCGTGGTCGGCACGACGTTCGTCCAGCTCGAGCGCATCACCTGGCCGAGCGTCGTCGCGGGGGTGGGCGTGGGTGCGCTGGCCTGCGCCATCCTGGTGGCCAACAACCTGCGCGACATCCGCACCGACACGGTGGCCGGCAAGCGGACGCTCGCAGTCGTGCTGGGCGACTCCCGGTCGCGCTCGCTCTACGTCCTGCTCGCGGTCGTCGCGGTCGGGGCGGTCGTCGCATGCTCGTTCGCGACGCTGTGGGCGCTGCTCGGACTCCTCGGTCTGCCGCTGGTGGTGCGTCCGGCGCGCGTGGTCCTGTCGGGAGCGTCTGGTCCGGCACTCATCCCGGTCCTGCGCGACACCGGACTCGCCGAGCTGGTGCTCGCGGCCGGTCTGGCGCTCGGTCTGGCGCTGGGTTAGTCGACGTCGGGGAGGACGCCGGTTTTCTCCAGGTCGTCCAACGCGGCGGAGTACGGCGCGATGTCGATGTCCTGCTCGACCAGCCATGAGTCGTCGTAGTAGGTGCGCGAGTACCTCTCGCCGCCGTCGCACAGCAACGTGACGACGCTGCCGGTCTCGCCCGCCTGCCGCATCTTCTCGATCACGCCAAGTGACGCCCACACGTTGGTGCCGGTCGAACCGCCGACCGGCCGGTTCAGGACCCGCGACACCCAGCGCATGGTGGCGATGGACGCGGCGTCGGGCACGCGCACCATGTCGTCGATGACGCCACCGACGAACGACGGCTCCACCCGCATCCGTCCGATGCCCTCGATTCGCGACGGTGTGGTGGTGGTGACGTCGGCGCGGTCCGCCAACCAGCCGTCGAGGAACGCCGAGCCCTCCGGGTCGGCCACTCCCACCCTGGTGTCGTGGCGGCGGTAGCGAACGAACCGGCCGATGGTGGCGGACGTGCCTCCGGTGCCGGCGCCGACGACGATCCAGGCCGGGACGGGGTGGCGCTCCGCGCGCATTTGCTCGTAGATGGACTCGGCGATGTTGTTGTTGCCCCGCCAGTCGGTGGCCCGCTCGGCGTACGTGAACTGGTCCATGTAGTGGCCGCCGTACTCAGAGGCGAGCCGGCGGGCCTCGTCGTAGACCGTGCCCGGGTCTTCGACCAGGTGACACCACCCGCCGTGGAACTCGATGAGCGCGAGCTTCTCGAGGCTGGTCGACGCCGGCATCACCGCGACGAACGGGAGCCCGATCAACCGTGCGAAATAGGCCTCGCTGACCGCCGTCGACCCGCTCGACGCCTCGATGATCGTGGTGTCGCGGCCGACCCAGCCGTTGCACAACGCGTACAGGAACAGCGATCGCGCGAGCCGGTGCTTGAGGCTGCCGGTGGGGTGGACGGACTCGTCCTTGAGGTAGAGGTCGATGCCGTCGACGGCCAGCGGGAACGGGTGGAGATGGGTGTCGGCGCTGCGGTTCGCGTCGGCGTCGACCTTGCGGATCGCCTCGGAGATCCAGTCGCGGTCGTCAGTCGACGTCTTCGGCACGACGCGACTCCTCGATGCGCTGGTTCATCCGCCCGGCCCGATCGCTGAGGTGCCTGGCGACGTCGTCGCGCAGCCGGGCGAGAGCGAAGTACGAGATGAACGCCGAGATCACGAGGGCGATCAGCAGCACGAACAGGTTGCCGAACGCGGGGTCGAACCAGATGGCGGCGACCGCCCAGACCGCCAGGTACGACACCGCGAGCACGACCAGCCGGGCGAGCGTGTAGAGCCAGAACGCCTTCATGGGAGCAGCCTACGTGGACCACGCCACCGCATTGACTCGCGCCGGTAACGTTGGTGCATGGGCAAGGCACTCATCGTCATCGTCATCGTGGTGCTGCTCGTCTACGCGTTCTTCGACCTGCTCGCCACCCCCGCCGACCGCGTCCGCTTCCTGCCGAAGTGGCTGTGGTTCGTGCTCGTCCTGGTGCCGGTCGTCGGCCCCCTGCTCTGGGTGCTCTTCGGCCAGCGCCGCGACCGCCCGAAACCGCCCCCTCCGCCCGGCGGCCGGTACGGCTGGCCCGGCGGCCGCCCCCCGGCCAAGGGCCCCGACGACGACCCCGACTTCCTCCGCGGCCTCTAGCCCGGCGGACCACGAGATTTGAATCTGGAGCTAGCCGGAGCCGAACCGGCCGTCGGTGGCATTGGACAGGGCGGCGGCGAGTTGTTTCTGGGCGCTGAGGACGAAGGTGTTCGTGATGTGGGTGCCCTGGCGGTAGACCAGGACGTTGCCGATGACGGGGGCACAACGCGGGCCGTCGGGGCAGATGACGTCGGCCATGTCCATGACCTCGACGGCGGGAACCTTCTCGGCGGCCGCCAGCTGGGTCGGTCCGCCCGACTTGACGAATCCCTTCCCCCGGTCGAAGACGCAACGGCGCAGATCGTCCTGGTTCTGGGCGACGCACTCGTACACGGGGCTGACCGCCGGTGACGGTTCAGGGTTGTCGAGCAGGGTGGCCATCGGGATCCCCGCGTCCGTGATCGTGTCCCAGTAGCTCGCGAGGCCGTCGACCATCGCCGGCCGGGTGAGGTCGGTGGGGTCCGATCGGTCGTCCGGCAGGGCCGTCTTCTTCTGGGCCGTGGTGATGACGAGGCCGGGGTCGAGCCGCAGGATCTGCTTCAATGCGGCGCGCCCCCAGTCGCGGCAGGGCGTCCACCGCTGGTCCTTGCGCACGAGCATGGCATCGGTGAAGTCGCAGCCAAACTTGAACATCTGGACGAGCTTCCAGCCCTCGCGCTTGGCGATGGCATCGAACCCGCCCTGCCACTGGGCGATCTTGGAGCTGCCGACCAGCACGACCACACGATCGGCGGTCGCGTCGCCGAACGTGCACAGCTTCGGCTCGGACTCGTCGAACGTCACCCTGCACCCGTCCCGCTCGGTGTAGGCGGGGACGTCCTCGGACGCGTCAGCCGGCAGAGGGACCATCCGATCGACCTGTTCGAGACTGCTCCACACGAAGTCTCCGCGGGCCGGGTCGTCGATGGCCCGGGCACCCAGGGCCTCCTGCGCGGAGGCCTCCTTCACGGTGTCGGTCAGGGCGGTCGACGCCGACAGGCTGAGGCCGATGACGACACCGGTGGCGGTCAGCGCGGCACCGAGGCCGAGGGCGCGGCGGGTCGGCCGGAACCGCGGCCCGAACCGGATCGGGTCCTCGACGTAGCGCCGGCTCAGCCAGGCCGGGACGAACGCGATCAGCGTCAGCGCGACCCCGTGGCGGATGCGGAAGTCGTCGATCGCGGCCTCACCGGCGACCAGGATCGGCCAGTGCCACAAGTACAACGAGTACGAGAGTCCACCGACCCACACCATCGGCCACAGGCTCAACAGACGGGCCGGACCTGCCGCCGAGGGACCGATGCCGGACGCGATCACGCCCGCCGCACCGAGGACCGGAAGGAGCGCGGGCCAGCCCGGCCAGGAGGTCGTGGCCTCGAACTGGAGCGCGGCCCACACGATGGCCGCCAGACCGACCCAACCGACTGCGACCCGAAGGGCACGCGGCGCACGCGCCACGTGCGTGGCGGCCAGGGCCAGCAGCGCACCCACCCCGAGCTCCCAGATCCGCGTGGTCGAGACGAAGAACGCCGTGTCCGGGCTGGACTCGGCCTGCTGAACCGAGTAGGCGAACGAGACGAGGGTGATCGTGGTCAACGCCAGAAGGGCTCCGAGCACACGACGCCTGGCGAAGATCACGGCGACGGCAAGGATCAGCAGCGGCCAGATGACGTAGAACTGCTCCTCGACCGCCAGAGACCAGAAGTGCTGCACCGGAGAGGCCACCACGTCCTCGGCCTGGTAGTCGACCGACCGGTCGGCGAGACGCCAGTTCACCACGTACAGCGCAGACGAGACGATGTCGCCGCCGAAGACCGAACGCTGGGTGAGCGGGAGCCAGATCCAGGTCACCAGCACCGAGAACGCCAGCACGACGGCGCTCGCCGGAAGCAGGCGACGGGCCCGCCGCGCCCAGAACCGTCCCAGCCGCACCCGACCCGACTGGGTCACCTCACGAACCAGCAGGTCGGTGATCAGGAACCCGGACAGGACGAAGAAGACGTCGACCCCGATGAAGCCTCCGCCGACCCAGGGCAGGCCGGCATGGAACGCCAGGACCGTGCCGATCGCGATCGCCCGCAGTCCCTCGATGTCGAGACGCACGTCGCGCCCGGTGGTCGAACGCCTCAACGACTCCACGTGAACGTCGTGGTGCTGGACGTCGACCATGGGTTCTTTCACTTGGCGTAGGAGTGCAGGCCGCCCACGAAGAGGTTGACGCCGACGAAGTTGAACACGAACGTCGCGAAACCGACCAGCGCAAGGATCGCCGCGGCCTTGCCCTTCCACCCGGCGGTGGCGCGGGCGTGCAGGTAGCCCGCGTAGACGACCCAGGTGATGAACGCCCAGACCTCCTTGGGGTCCCAGCCCCAGTAGCGACCCCACGCGTAGTGCGCCCAGATCGGGCCGGCGATGAGCGCGGCGAACGTCCAGATCGGGAACGCGAAGGCATGAACGCGGTATGCCACCTGGTCGATGGCCGCGGACGACGGGATGCGCCACAGGAATCCGGACCGCTCGTCCTCAGCAGTGTTGGCCTCGGCCCGCGACTTGACGAGGTAGAGCACCGACGCGGCCGCGCCGACGAGGAAAGCAGCCCCGGAGACCATGGCGGCGAGCACGTGGATGACGAGCCAGTACGAGTCGAGCGCCGGCACGAGCGGTCCGGCGGGCACGTAGACGAGCATGGACGCGCCCAGCACGACGGTGCCGAAGCCGGTGATGATCGGTCCGGCCCACTCGATCGACCAGACGCGGACGAGCGCGATGTACGCCGTGAGGGCGACGACGATGGCAGCGGTGCCGAACTCGTACATGTTGCCCCACGGCACGCGTTCGGCCGCGATGCCACGAGCGACCACACCGACCAGCAGGACCAGCCAGCTGAGCACCGTGAGCGAGAACCCGATGCCTCCGGCGACGTCCGAGCGCTCCGCGGCGACCTCGTCGGAGGATGAGCTACCGACCGGGACCAGCTCACGGTCGGCCGCGACCTTGCGGGCGAAGCCCCATTGCGCGACGTAGACGACGAAGGCGAGCGCGAGGATGCAGTTCGCGGCCACGATGAGGACCTTCGCGTACTCCTCGAGCGTCATGCTGTCTCCTCGTTCGGCAGCTGAGACCGGAGCCGTTGCAGGAAGTCGTCCAGGTCGGCGGGCAGGTCGCCACGAGGCACGCGGTCCAGCACGGCGACCTCCACCACGGTACGCGAGCGCCCTTCCGCAGTGGCCCTGCGCCTGGCCCGGATCCAGGTCCGCCGGGGCTTGATGGACAGCGACAGCACCAGTCCGAGCACCCCGACCACGATGGCGACGAGCGGCAGCCCGACGAGCGGGGACGAGCTGATCTGCAGGCGCGCGAACTGCCGCACGCCGGTGAGCTCGATCGTGCCGCCGCCCGGAAGGTCGGCCACCTGGCCCGGGCTCAGACTGACCCGGAACGGGGTGCCGTCGGGGTTCTTCTCCTGGGTCAGCTTGTCCTTGTCGAGCACGTACACGGACTGCGGCGTGCCGTCGTCGACGCCGAGGTCACCGCTGAAGACGAACAGCCCGACGAGCGGGTTGGCCGCGGCCGGGAACACCGACACCGGCGCCTCCTCCTTGCCCGTCGAGACGGCGGTGGGCAGGAAGAAACCCTGGAAACCGAGGCCCTCCGGCCTGGCGTCCGGCACCTTGACGACGCCGGTGGACGTGTAGGTGTTGTCGGACGGCAGGAACGGCACGGCGTCGTGGAAGGCGACGTCGCCGTTGGCGTCGGCGATCCTGAAGACCGGCGCGTAGCCCTGGCCGACGAGGAACACCGAGGTGCCGTCGACCTTCAGCGGATGGTTCACCCGAATGTCGAACGGCTCATCCTCTGCTCCCGGTCGGGCGGCGACGTCGCCCCGGGCGGCGAACAGCCTTGGTGATCCCCGCTGGGGTCCGGAGAGCCGGAACTTCGCGTCCACCTCCGCGATCTGCATCGAGAACGGCGGGAGGTCGTCGGGGTCGAACAGCGCGCCCGACGCGAAATCGTCGTACTGGGTCAGGACGTTGGAGAAGCCGTGGCCCTCGGTGACGATCGCCGAGCCGCGATATCCGAACAAAGCCCCACCTGCGACGCCCACCAGCACAAGGACGACGCTGATGTGGAAGATCAGGTTGCCGGTCTCGCGGAGGTACCCCTTCTCCGCGCGCAACTCGTGATCGACGACGTCGATGCGAGCCCGGCCGAGGGTGCGTCGGCCCGCCGCCAGCACCTCGTCGACGGAGGCGGTGGTCTCGAACGTCGCCGACGCCGGCATCCGCTCGAAGTTGCGGGGCGCCCTCGGCGGCCGCGCACGAAGGGCCTTCGTGTAGACGATCGTGCGCGGGACGATGCAGCCGATCAGCGAGACCATCAACAGCACGTAGACCGCGCTGAACCACGGTGACGTGTAGACGGAGAAGGCACCCAGCCGTTCCAGCCAGGGCGAGAGCTCCGGGTGGTCGAGCGTGAAGCCCTCGACGGCACGAGCGTCGACGCCTCGTTGTGGCACGAGGGAGCCGGGGACGGCGGCGATGGCCAGCAGGAGCAGCAGGAACAGGGCCGTGCGCATGGACGTCAGCTGACGCCAGGCCCACCGCAGGGTCTCGCGGCGGCTCAGCTCGGGTGCGGCGGTCACAGCAGTGTCTCGAATCCGCCGGTCCACGACTGCAGCTCGAGCGCCAGGTCGGTCCACCAGCCGGTGACGAGCAGGACGCCGACCGCGATCAGCAGCACACCGCCGGCGATGTTCAGGGCGCGCTGGTGTCGCCGGAACCAGGTGAGCGCGCGCGTGAACCGAGCGAATCCGAGAGCGGCCAGCACAAACGGGATGCCGAGTCCCAGGCAGTAGACGAACGTCAGGAATGCCCCGCGCGAGGCGGTGGCCTCGTTGTTCGCGAGAGTGAGCACGGCGCCGAGGGTGGGGCCGATGCAGGGCAGCCAGCCGAGCCCGAAGAAGACGCCGAGCACCGGGGCGATGGCCAAGCCGACCGTCGGAACGGCATGCACCCGCACCTCGCGCTGGAGCAACGGCACGAATCCCATGAACACGAAGCCGAGCAGGATCACCAGCACGCCGGTGACGATCGACAGCTCGCGGTGATACGCGAACAGCTCCTGACCGATCGAGCCGAACAGCGCGCCGCCGCTCACGAACACCGCGGTGAAGCCGAGGACGAACAGTGACGAGCCGAGCACAAGGCGTCCACGTCGTGCGGTCTCCAGATCCTGGACGCCGACGCCGGTGACGTAGGAGAGGTAGCCGGGCAGGAGCGGCACCACACAGGGCGAGAAGAAGGAGATGAGTCCGGCCGCGACCGCGATCGGGATGGCCAGCATCAGCGAGCCCGACGCCACCGTGTCCGAGACGCCGGAGATCATGACGACTTCTTCTTCACGTCGTCGATGAGGCCGGCGAGCGTCGAGGCCGACACCTCGTCCATGATGCGCACGGCCACCCGGCCGCGGTCGTCGATGATCCAGGTGGTGGGGATGGCCTGCGACGGGAGAGATTTCGAGAACCCGAGCAGGTTGCGGCCGGAGAAGTCGGCGATGCTCCGGTACGGCGTGTCCTGCTTGCGGGTGAACGCCAGCGCGGCGGCCGGCTCGTCGCGCACCAGCACCCCGACGAAGGTGACGTCGCGGTCGGCGTAGTCGCGCGACACCTTCGCGAGGGCAGGCGCCTCCTTGCGGCACGGCGGGCACCACGAGCCCCACACGTTGACGACGAGGGTGTCGCCGGCGAAGTCGGCGGTGGACAACGGACGCCCATCGAGGTCGTCGCCGGACAGGACCGGCGCCTTCTTGCGCTCACCGGGATCGACGACGGTGATGGATCCGTTGCCGCTCACGTACCCGCCGGTCGAGCCCTCCGTCCCGACGGATCCGCACCCCGCGAGCGCGCCGAGCAGCAGGATGCCGGCCAGGAGACGTGGTGTCATGCGCCGCCGACGAATTTCTTGCCCTTCAACACGTCCGGGATGAGGTGGCCGGCGGGCTCGCTGTAGGTGAAGCCGTCGAAGTGGTCGTCGTCGAAGGTCAGGCTGGTGAGGCTGGCCAGGGCGCACTGGCGCCTGCGGGGGTCGTGCACGAAGGACTTCTCCTCGAACGACCGACGCGCGATCCACACCGGCAGCTGGTGCGACACGATGACGGCCTCATGGCCCCGGGCCGCCTCGCGCGCGTCGGTGACGGCGGCGCGCATCCGCTCGGCGATGTGGGCGTAGGGCTCGCCCCACGACGGACGGAACGGGTTGCGCAGCTTCCACCAGTTGGCGGGACGCTTCAGCGCACCGTCACCGACGCCGAACGTGCGGCCCTCGAAGAGGTTGTCGGCCTCGATGACGCGCTCGTCGGTGGTGATCGCCACCTCGAGGATCTTCGACAGCGGCTCGGCGGTCTGCTGGGCCCGTTCGAGGGGGGACGCGACGAGGTGGATGATCTCGTTCTTCGAGAGGAAGTCGGCGGCCGCCTCGGCCATCTCGTGCCCCAGATCGGACAGGTAGTACTCGGGCAGACGGCCGTAGAGGACGCCGTCGGGGTTGTGGACCTCGCCGTGTCGCATCAAGTGCACGATGGTTCGGGTGCTCATCGCGTTCCTTCGTGGTCGGGTGCGGATGCCGAGGCGGCCGCGCTCGCGGCCTCCGGCAGTGCCGCGGCCATCCTAGAGAGTGCCTCGTCGTCGTGGGCCGCCGAGACGAACCAGCACTCGTACGCACTGGGCGGCAGGTACACGCCGGCGTCGAGCATCGCGTGGAAGAACGCCCGGTAGCGCCACGTCTCCTGCGCCTGGGCCCCGGCGAAGTCGGTGACCGGGTCGGTGACGCCCCAGAAGACGCTGAACATGCTTCCGGCTGTCTGGAGCACGTGTGGCACACCGGCCTGGGTGAGCGCGTCGGTCACCAGCGACTGTGCCGACGCCGACCACGAGTCGACGCGTGCGTAGACGTCGTCGTCGGCGAGCCGCAGCGTGGTGAGGCCGGCCGTGGTCGCGACCGGGTTCCCCGACAGCGTGCCGGCTTGGTAGACCGGGCCGCTCGGCGCGAGCTGGGCCATGACGTCGGCGCGGCCACCGAACGCCGCCGCGGGGAAGCCGCCACCCATCACCTTGCCGAACGTCATCAGGTCGGGGCGCCATCCCTCCTGCGCTCCGTCGAGGCCCCATTGACCGCTGCGGGTGACGCGGAAGCCGGTCATCACCTCGTCGCTGATGAACAGCGACCCGTGGCTGCGGCAGGTCTCGGACAGGAACTGGTTGAAGCCGGGCTCGGGCGGGACGACGCCCATGTTGCCGGCCGCTGCCTCGGTGATGACGCAGGCGATCCTCGGTCCGAGCTCGGCGAAGGCCGCCTCGACGGCGTCGCGGTCGTTGTACGGCAGCACGACGGTGTCGGCGGTGACATGGCCCGGGACTCCCGGCGTCTCGGGGAGACCGAGCGTGACGACGCCCGAGCCGGCCTGAGCCAGGAGCGCGTCGACGTGTCCGTGGTAGCAACCGGCGAACTTGACGACCATGTCGCGGCCGGTGAACCCGCGCGCCAGGCGGATCGCCGACATCGTGGCCTCGGTGCCCGACGACACCAGCCTCAGCTGGTCGACGGGGGCGCGGGCCACGATCTCCTCGGCGAGCTCGACCTCGGACGGGCTGGGTGTGCCGAAGGAAGTTCCTCGGGACGCGGCCTGCTGCACCGCGGCCACGACCTCGGGGTGGGCGTGGCCGAGCAGCATCGGCCCCCACGAGCCGATCAGGTCGACGTAGCGGTCGCCGTCGGCGTCGGTGAGCCAGGCCCCCTCGGCGCCCACCATGAATCGCGGCGTGCCGCCGACCGCGCGGAACGCGCGGACTGGCGAGTTGACCCCACCCGGTGAGACGGTGAGAGCACGTTCGAACCACAGTTGCGACTGCTCGTGCTCAGGGGGCGTGGGATTCACCTGGTCATTGTTGCTGGTGACCCCGTGGGTCCCGTAACCCCGGGTGCGGGAAATCGTTGATTTCATCTGTATTCGCGTTCTGTGGCGGAGTGTGGGTGCGCTAGGTAACATCGGTTTACTCGATGACCCGCAACGGGTCATCAAGACGTTTTTCTGAGGGAGACATGGCCCGACAGCTCTCGCGCTTGCAGAAGGCAAGCGCACTGGTGCCGATGGCGGTTCTCGTCGGCGCATGGGGGGCGGCCCTCACCAACTCCGGCCTGGCCAGCGCAGTTGGCGGCTCCGATGCCGACGTCATTCCGGACGTCCCGGCCAACCCCTTCGACCAGCCCGCCACCGTCCAGAAGTCGCCGGGCGGCATCGATCCCCGCGCCGGTGCCGACGGCGCCGTCTCCACGCTCTCCACCAACGGCATCCCCTCCGCCGCGCTGTACTCCTACCGTCGCGCCGAGACCCTGCTCGGCAAGGCCGACGCGAGCTGCAAGCTCCCCTGGAACCTCGTCGCCGCCATCGGCCGGGTCGAGTCCAACCACGGCCGCAGCGGCGGCAACACGCTGAGCGCTGAAGGCCTCGCCACCCCGGGCATCTTCGGCGTCCCGCTCAA
>NZ_JBOHDT010000152.1:0-14151 GCF_050700635.1 Aeromicrobium sp. | reverse complement strand
TGCACCAGTGCGGCCTGCCCAAGCAGATGGCGATCGAGCTGTTCAAGCCGTTCGTCATGAAGCGGCTCGTCGATCTCAATCACGCCCAGAACATCAAGAGCGCCAAGCGCATGGTCGAGCGCGGCGTCCGCGCCGAGGTGTGGGACGTCCTCGAAGAGGTCATCACCGAGCACCCGGTGCTGCTCAACCGCGCACCCACCCTGCACCGTCTGGGCATCCAGGCGTTCGAGCCGCAGCTCATCGAGGGCAAGGCCATCCAGATCCACCCGCTGGTGTGCTCGGCGTTCAACGCCGACTTCGACGGCGACCAGATGGCCGTCCACCTGCCGTTGAGCGCCGAGGCGCAGGCCGAGGCCCGCATCCTCATGCTCTCGACGAACAACATCCTCAAGCCGGCCGACGGCCGGCCGGTCACCATGCCCACGCAGGACATGGTCATCGGGCTGTACTTCCTCACGCTCGAGCGTGACGGCCAGCCCGGCGAGGGCCGCGGGTTCAGCTCGATGGCCGAGGCCGTCATGGCGTTCGACCATGGCGAGATCAGCCTGCAGAGCAAGGTCAAGATCCGCATCGCCAACGCCGAGGGCACCGTCGAGACCATCGACACGACGCTCGGCCGCGCGATCTTCAACGAGGCGCTGCCCGAGGACTACGCGTACGTCAACTACCAGGTCGGCAAGAAGCAGCTCGGCGTCATCGTCAACGACCTCGCCGAGCGCTACTCGAAGGTCGACGTGGGTGTTGCGCTCGACGCGCTCAAGGACACCGGCTTCCACTGGGCCACCCGGTCGGGCGTCACGATCTCGATCGAGGACGTCGTCACGCCGGAGCGCAAGCCCGAGATCCTCGCCACCTACGAGGCTCAGGCCGCCAAGGTCCAGCAGCAGTTCGACAAGGGTCTGATCACCGAGGACGAGCGTCGCCAGGAGCTCATCGAGATCTGGACCCAGGCCACCGCCGAGGTCTCGGCCGAGATGGAGAAGAACTTCGACGAGGACAACCCCATCTACATGATGGTCAACTCCGGTGCCCGCGGAAACATGATGCAGGTGCGTCAGATCGCGGCCATGCGAGGCCTGGTGGCCAACCCCAAGGGCGAGATCATCCCGCGCCCGATCAAGGCCAACTTCCGTGAGGGCCTGTCGGTGGTCGAGTACTTCATCGCCACCCACGGCGCCCGCAAGGGCCTGGCCGACACCGCGCTCCGCACGGCCGACTCCGGCTACCTGACGCGACGGCTCGTCGACGTCAGCCAGGACGTCATCATCCGTGAGGACGACTGCGGCACCGAGCGAGGCCTGCCCAAGGTCATCGCGACGCGTCTCGACGACGGCACGCTGGTGCCCGCCGAGAACGTCGAGACCTCGGCCTACTCGCGCAATGCCGCCACGGCCATCACCGACCCGAAGTCCGGCGACAAACTCGTCGAGGCCGGCGGTGACCTCGGCGACGTCGAGATCGGCCAGCTCGTCGCGGCCGGCATCGAGGAGGTGCGGGTCCGCACGGTCCTCACCTGCGAGGCCAAGGCAGGTACGTGTGCCAAGTGCTACGGACGCTCGCTCGCCACAGGCAAGCTGGTGGACATCGGAGAAGCGGTGGGCACCATCGCGGCCCAGTCGATCGGTGAGCCAGGCACGCAGCTGACCATGCGCACCTTCCACACCGGTGGTGTGGCCGGTGACGACATCACCCACGGTCTGCCTCGCGTCGTCGAGCTGTTCGAGGCGCGTCAGCCCAAGGGCAAGGCGCCCATCACCGAGCTGGCCGGCCGTGTCGCCATCGACGACACCGACAAGACCCGCAAGATCGTCGTCACCCCCGATGACGGTTCCGAGCCGCTCGAGTTCCCGGTCACCAAGCGTTCCCGGCTGCTCGTGCAGGACGGCGACCAGGTCGAGGTCGGCGACCAGCTCACGCACGGCACGCCGGATCCGCAGGAGGTTCTGCGCATCCTCGGTGTTCGCCGGGCGCAGGAGCACCTCGTGAGCGAGGTCCAGGAGGTCTACCGAAGCCAGGGTGTGGCCATCCACGACAAGCACATCGAGATCATCGTGCGCCAGATGCTCCGTCGCGTGACGGTCATCGAACAGGGCGACTCGCTGCTCATCCCCGGTGACCTGGTCGATCGGGCCCGGTTCGAGGAGGAGAACCGCCGCGTCGTGGCCGAGGGCGGCACACCCGCCTCGGGACGTCCGGTGCTGATGGGCATCACGAAGGCGTCGCTGGCGGTCGAGTCGTGGCTGTCGGCAGCATCCTTCCAGGAGACGACGCGCGTCCTCACCGACGCGGCGATCCACGGCAAGTCGGACGCTTTGCGCGGGCTCAAGGAGAACATCATCATCGGCAAGCTCATCCCGGCCGGCACCGGCCTGGAGCGCTACCGCAACATCCGGGTCGAGCCGACCGAGGAGGCCCGCCAGGCGGCCTACGCGGTCACCGGCTACGAGTCGTACGACTACGGCTTCGGTTCACCGGACTCCGCACCGGTTCAACTGGACGATTTCGACTTCACGTCGTACGAATGAGCTGAGGAGCGAGCCCAGAAGGCCCCCGCCATCGGCGGGGGCCTTCTGCACGTCCGGATGAGGTTCAGGCCTCGATCTTGGTCGACGGACCGGTCGCCTCGGCCGACTGGTCCCTGGGCGGCGGCGTCCTGAACAGCCAGTTGAGCTTCGGCTCGAACACCGGCCGGAAGATCTTGGCGACGACCTCGAACATGAGCAGGTTGGCCAGGATGGTGGCACCGATGATGCAGGCGATCACCGCGGGAACGCCGTACGGCTCGATGCTGCTGAAGAGTCCGAGCTGGTGCGTCAGGAACAGGATCACGTAGCCGTGCAGGAGATAGCTGTAGAAGGTGCGACCGCCCAGCCGAGTGGTCCACGAGCGGCGCTTGGGCACGAGTGACAACGCGGCGAACGTCATCACGAACCCGACCACCAGCAGCTCGGCGCGCTGGGTGATGCCCTCGAGCGGTGTGGCGCTGAGCGGCAACTCGTCGTACCGCTGCTTCCAGAGCAGCCAGTCGGTCTCCCAGCCGGCCGAGTACCGGAAGCAGATAAGAAACGCCACCACCAGCACGATGCCCGAGACGATCCGCACCGGGATTTCGGTGAGCCGCTCGAACCACTCCCGGCTCATGTGCATACCGACGACGTAGAACGGCAGGAAGCCGAGGATCTTGGGCAGGGCGAGCACGTTCGGGATCTCGAAGAGCCCGACCGTCAGCGAGATGATGATCGACGTGGTGATGGGGTACTTGAGCGCCCGCCAGATCGGCGTGGTCAGCCGCCACACGAACAACGCGGCCAGGAACCACGCCAGCCACTGCGGCGAGAGGATCATCAACGGGTCGGGGTCACCGGTGTAGTGCCGGGTGATGAGTTGCATCGACGTCTCGACGATGAGGTACGGCACCACGAGGGTGCTGACGGTGCGTCGCACCTGCCGCGCATCGCCCATGAAACGCCGCGCCGTGTATCCGGAGATCAGGACGAAGAACGGCATGTGGAACGCGTAGATCCACACGTACACGGCGCGAGCGGAGTCGATGTCGCCGAACTGTGTGAGCGAGTGCCCGATGACGACCAGGAGCATCACCCAGTAGCGGGCATTGTCGAGGTAGGCCACCCGCTCCTTCGTTGGAGCGGTCGTCACGGGCACCGATTCGAGCGCAGTCATCGTGGTTGACTCTAATGGCTCCGGCTGAGACGAACCTAGGAGGAACGGTGGACTCCGCTGACCATGGGGCCGACCCCAACCTGCGGACGCAACGGCTCGGTGCCTACGCGGTCGTCGTGCACGATGATGCGCTGCTTCTCACCCGCATCTCGGCGTCCGGTTTCCCGGCCGGTTGGTGGGCGTTGCCCGGCGGCGGCGTCGACCATGGCGAGTCGCCGCACGTGGCAGTGGAGCGTGAGCTGTACGAGGAGACCGGGATGCGGGCCCGCTCACGCCGGCTCGTCGACGTGCACGACGTTCACGTCGTCGACCTGGGTCGGGGGGACCGGTACGAGGACTTCCACGGCGTTCACCTGCTCTACGCCGTGGACGTCGACACGAGCGTCGAACCGCGGGTCGTGGAGAAGCACGGGACGACCGATCTGGTGCGGTGGGTGCCGCTGGCCGAGCTGCCGCCGCAGGCACCAGACGCCGCACCCGGTCCCTTGCTACCGGTGGTCGGCTACGTGCTCGACCATCTCGATCAGTTTAAGGGCGCACCTTCCGCTCCCTGATGGGCTCGCGCGGCCCCGCATCCCGACCGGCGGCGTTCTCGTCGGTCTGCGCCGCCCCCACGGGCAGACCCGCGGGAGGTGCCCCCACCCCGGCCCGCGCATCCCTCCTCGGCCTTGCCGGATCGGGCGCGGATGCCACGCTCCCTGATCCATCAGGGAGCGGGAGGCCCGCCCTTCTTGTCCGGTGGGGTGTAGAAGAGCATCGCGTAATAGCCGCGGGCGGAGAGGACGTAGCTCGCCAACGCGGTCTCTCCGTTCTTGCGTTCGGCGATGTAGGTGGTGGTGATCTCGTTGAGGTCCTCCACGACGTCCTTGGCGGGCTCCTTGGAGACGGACTCGGCGAACATCGACGCGATTCGGTCCGCATCCAGCGCCTTGGTGGTCGCGACTCCCACGAAGTCCGGCTCGAAACCGCTCAGCAGCACGGTCGAGCCGAGAGGCGGAGTCCAGTCGTTGAGCAGCGGCGTGGTGAGCGGCGCGTCCTCGTCCATCTTGGGCCAGATCAGCCCGGACGTGTCGGGCTGAGTGACCTCGCTCGGGACATCGATGTCGCTGTCACCGCGACGGTCGAGCTGGCCGCGCCGGGGATCGCCGACATACTCGACCGTCAGCTTCATGACCGGGCTCTGGTTGGTGGCCGGGGGAGCCGTTCGGGTCCGGATGTTGCCCGGGTCGACCCTGAGCGTGACCTTCAGGTCGCGCTCGTTGGGACCCTTGCCCTCGGCCTCGATCCTGCACCCGGTGATCCGGCGGTCGCGTTCGTCGCAGTACGAGCTGATGTCGCTACGGATGATATCGGCGTCGGGCAGGATGACGTCGATCTGCGCCGCCATGCGCCGGACGACCTCGGTCGGCGAGCCGTCGATGCGCATAAGCGAGATCGTGGTGTCGGGCTTGGGTGGGGACTCGAGCACCCGGAAGGTGTCGTCGCTGGGCTGCGTGGTGGGCGTCGGTGTCGGGGACGGGAGCGGAGTGCCGTTGGCCTCGGCCTCCGTGCGCCGACGTTGCTGTTCGGCGTCGCGCTGGGCCTGCGCCGCGTCGAGCTCGGGCTTGTACGACGCGATGAGCCTCTCGCTGCGGTACCGCACCAGCGGGCCGACCTGCGTCGCGCCGCGAGGCACCTGGAATCCGTACGCGATCGGGCTGTCCGGACCTGACTCGTGCTCCGAGATGTCCGTGGGTGCGGGCCGGTCCGAGGTGTTCCTCCGATCGGTAGACGAGCCGCCGACTGGTTGGTCGCAACCAGCGGCGGTACCGGCGAGCACGCATGCTGCCAACGCGACCGCGGCCCGTCTTCTCATCGCTTCCCATCCCATGGTCGACACGGTCCGTTCGTCCGGTCGCCGACGCGTATCCTCGGCTCTGTCGTCGACATTCTTCCACCCGAGGAGAGCCCCCGTGACCGGCTTCCGGCCCGAGCATCCCGAAACTGTCTTCACCTATGGTGCCCCCGGGCTCAAGTTCGGGGTGGGTGCGCGTCACGAGCTCGCTTTCGACCTCGCCCAGCTCGGCGCGCGCCGTGTGCTGGTCGTCACCGATCCGGGCGTCGCCGCCACCGGAGCGCCCGGTGAAATCGCCGACGCCATGCGCGCCGACGGCGTCGAGGCGGTCGTGTTCGACCGCAGTCGGGTCGAGCCCACCGATGCCAGCATGATCGAGGCGATCGAGTTCGCCCGGTCGGAGGGCCCGTTCGAGGCGATCGTCGCAGTCGGCGGCGGCAGCAGCATCGACACCGCGAAGGCCGTGAACCTCCTGGTCACCAACGACGGCGACCTGATGGACTACATCAACGCCCCGGTCGGACGCGCTCAGTCACCCACCAACGCGTTGCTCCCACTCGTCGCCGTCCCGACCACCACGGGAACGGGGAGCGAGAGCACCACGATCTGTGTGCTCGACGTCGTGAGTCAGCACGTCAAGACCGGCATCTCGCACCCGCGCCTGCGCCCGACCCTCGCTGTCGTCGATCCGGAGCTCACGCTGACGCAGCCGTCCGGGGTCACGGCGGCTGCCGGTCTCGACATCCTCTGCCACGCGCTGGAGAGCTACACCGCGCGTCCGTATGTGTCGTACGAGCACAAGAATGCCGAAGAGCGAGTGCCGTACTGCGGGTCCAACCCCATCGCCGACATGTGGTCCGAGCAGGCACTCGTGCTGATGGCGGGTGCGTTCCGCACCGCCGTGCACGACGGCAAGGACCTCGCCGCACGCACCCAGGTCGCCATGGCCGCGACGTTCGCGGGCCTTGGCTTCGGCAACGCCGGCGTCCACATCCCACATGCCAACGCCTACCCGATCGCCGGTCAGGTCCGTGACTTCAAGCCCGAGGGCTACGACGCAGACCACGCGATGGTGCCGCACGGCATGGCTGTCGCACTCACGGCGCCGGCCGCGTTCGGATTCACCTTCGAGGCGGCGCCGGAGCGTCACGTGCGCGCAGCAGAGCTGCTGTCGAAGGGCTCGACCGACGACTGGGCGGAGCGTCCGGACGATCCGGCCGACCACCTCCCGCGCGTGCTCACGGGCATCATGCGCGAGGTCGGCATCCCGTCCGGTCTGGCCGAGGTCGGCTACGGCTCGGGCGACGTCGACGCACTCGTCGAGGGCACGATGAAGCAGCAGCGCCTGCTGGCCACGGCTCCGCGGGAGGTCACCGAGGACGACGTCGCGGGCATCCTCGACGAGTCGATCGAGCTTTGGTGACACAGGCGACCGCGAGCACCACAACCGACGTCGTCGCCGAGCTGCGACGACTGGGGGTGGCGGACGTCGACGACTCGTCCCTCACCCGCGCGCTCTACAGCACGGACGCCTCGCTGTACCGCGTCGTGCCGCGGGTCGTCGTGCGACCCCGCCACGTGGAGGAGGTGCTTGCCGTCGTCGAGGCCTGCGCGACGACCGGTGTGCCCATCACGGCACGCGGTGCCGGTACGTCTATCGCGGGCAACTCCGTCGGAGCCGGGGTGGTGGTCGACTTCGCCAAGCACCTCAACCGGGTCCACGCCGTCGACCCGGCAGCCCGCACCGCGACCGTCGACCCAGGTGTCGTCCACGCCTCGCTGCAGCGCATGGCCGCGCCGCACGGCCTGCGGTACGGCCCGGACCCGTCGACTCACACCCGCTGCACCGTCGGCGGCATGATCGGCAACAACGCCTGTGGCAACCGTGCGCTCGGCTACGGACGCAGCGCCGACAACGTGGCCGGCCTCGACGTCGTCACGGTGGCAGGGGAGCGGTTGGTGGTGGGCCGGAACCTCGCACCCACCTCGCCGACCCTGGAGCGTTTGCGCGCGGTCGTCTCCGGCGGACTGTCCATCGTGCGCACCGAGATGGGCACGTTCGGCCGGCAGGTGTCCGGGTACAGCCTGGAGCACCTGCTCCCCGAGCGCGGCTTCGACGTCGCCTCGTTCATGGCCGGTACCGAGGGAACCCTCGGCGTGGTGCTCGGGGCCACGGTTGACCTGGTGCCGGACGCCTCGGTGCGGCACCTCGTGGTGCTCGGCTACCCGAGCATGGCCGAGGCCGCCGACGACGTCCCGGCGATGCTGCCGTTCGAGCCCGTGGCCTGCGAAGGTCTCAACGCACGCGTCGTCGAGGTCTATCGGATGGCTCACGGTGCAGGCTCGGTCCCGGACCTGCCGGACGGCGACGGCTTCCTCTACGTCGAGCTGGCCGGCGAGAACGCCGCCGAGCTCGCGGCCACCGCCGAGCGCGTTGCCGCCGCGTCCGACGCCCTCGCGCACCGCCACGTCACCGAGCGCGGCGAGCAGGCCGTTCTGTGGCGCGTCCGGGAGGAGGGCGCGGGGCTGGCCGCGCGGGCCCTTGATCCTCCGGGTCTGTCGGGCTGGGAGGATGCCGCGGTTCCGCCGGCCAACCTCGGTGCCTATCTGCGCGACTTCGAGGCGCTGATGGAGCAGCATCGAGTCCACGGCGTTCCCTATGGCCACTTCGGCGACGGCTGCGTGCACATCCGCATCGACTTCCCGCTCGACGAAGTCGGCGGCCACGCCGTCTACCGCGACTTCGTCACCGACGCGGCTCGCCTCACGGCGTCGTACGGCGGGTCGCTCTCGGGTGAGCACGGCGACGGCAGAGCGCGGTCTGAGCTGCTGCCACTGATGTACTCCGCCGAGACGCTCGCGATGTTCGGGGCGGTCAAGGACGTCTTCGACCCCACGAACCTGCTCAACCCGGGCGTCCTGGTCGAGCCGGCACCCCTCGACGCCGATCTTCGCGGCTCCGGGCGCAACTGGGCGCCGGGCTTGGCGCCGGCGCGCCAGGGGCTTCGGCTGCTGCACGACGACGGCGACTTCGGCCGGGCTGTGCATCGCTGCACCGGCGTCGGCAAGTGCCTCGCCGACGGCCGCGGGTCGGGCGCCGTCATGTGCCCGTCGTACCAAGCCACGCGCGACGAGAAGGACTCCACCCGCGGCCGCGCCCGTGTGTTGCAGGAGATGGTCGACGGACGCCTGGTCACCGGTGGCTACGCGGCGCCGGAGGTGCACGAGGCGCTCGACCTGTGCCTGTCGTGCAAGGGCTGCCTCAACGACTGCCCGACGGGCATCGACATGGCCACCTACAAGTCCGAGGTGCTCCACCAGACGTACCGAGGACGGCGGCGCCCGCGCAGCCACTACGTGCTCGGGCGGCTGCCGTTCTGGGCCCGGCTCGTCGCGCCGATCGCCTGGCTCGCCAACCTCGGCTTGCGCACGCCGGGTCTGCGGTCGATCGCCCGATGGATCGCCGGCGTCGACCAGCGCCGCAGCCTGCCGATGTTCGCCACGAAGCGGTTCTCCCGCCTCGCCGGGTCGCGGACGGCGAAGGGAACCGTGCTGATCTGGGCGGACTCGTTCACCGAGTACTTCTCGACCGCCGGTGGACTGGCGGCCATCGACGTGCTCGAGGCGGCGGGGTACGAGGTCGAGACACTCGCACAACCGCAGTGCTGTGGCCTGACCTGGATCACCACTGGCCAGCTCGACACCGCCCGCGAGCTGGTGGGTGGCGCGGTCGAGCAGCTGCATCCGTACGTGGCCGCGGGCGTGCCCGTCGTCGGGCTGGAGCCGTCATGCCTCTCGGTGCTGCGCTCCGACGCGGTCGAGCTGCTCGACGACCCGCGGGCCGCCGAGGTCGCCGGGGGAGTGCTGACGCTCGCCGAGCTGCTCGCTCGAACCGAAGGCTGGAGCCCGCCAGACCTGACCGGCACCGAGGTCGTCGTCCAGCCGCACTGCCACCAGGCGTCGGTCATGGGCTTCGAGGCCGACCTGGAGGTGCTCGGGCGCACCGGGGCGAGCATCACGCGCCTCGCCGGGTGCTGCGGGCTCGCGGGCAACTTCGGCGTCGAGAAGGGCCACTACGACGTGTCCGTGGCGATCGCGGAGCACCAGCTGCTGCCGGCCGTACGGGATGCCCGCCCCGACGCGGTGATCCTGGCCGACGGCTTCTCCTGCCGGACCCAGCTCGACGACCTCGCCGGCGTCGAGGCGCTGCACCTCGCCCAGCTGATGGCTGGCCGCTGACCCCACATTTTCGAGGTCATCTCACCGAGTTTCGACCAACGGGCGGCTGCACCGCGGTCGCTCAACCTGTCCCGGAGCTCGTCGCTGCGCTCCTCGTCCGGGCCATTTTGTATCTGGTGGTGCGTTTGGGTAGTCTTAAGCGCTGTGCCTGGCGTCTTTCAGGCCGACGGTTGTGCCCCGGTTCCGGTGGCTGCCGTCGTGCAGCAACCCGACTGTCCAAACGAAAGAAGTTGTGTAGTGCCCACGATCAACCAGCTGGTCCGCAAGGGCCGCCAGACCAAGGTGGTCAAGACCAGCACGCCGGCCCTCAAGGGTTCGCCACAGCGTCGTGGCGTGTGCACTCGCGTGTACACCACGACGCCGAAGAAGCCGAACTCCGCGCTGCGCAAGGTTGCCCGTGTCAAGCTCTCGAGCGGCACCGAGGTCACGGCCTACATCCCCGGTGAAGGCCACAACCTCCAGGAGCACTCGATCGTCCTCGTCCGCGGCGGACGCGTGAAGGACCTCCCGGGTGTCCGCTACAAGATCGTTCGTGGCTCGCTCGACACGCAGGGCGTGAAGGGCCGCAAGCAGGCTCGCAGCCGGTACGGCGCGAAGAAGGAGAAGAGCTGATGCCCCGCAAGGGTCCCGCCCCGAAGCGCGTCGTCGAGACCGATCCGGTCTACAGCAGCCAGCTGGTCACCCAGCTCATCAACAAGGTGCTGGTCGACGGCAAGAAGCAGACCGCACAACGCATCGTCTACACCGCCCTCGAGGGCACGCGCGACAAGTCGGGCACCGACCCGGTCATCACGCTCAAGCGCGCGCTCGACAACGTCAAGCCGAGCCTCGAGGTCAAGAGCCGCCGCGTCGGCGGTGCCACCTACCAGGTGCCGATCGAGGTCCGGGCCAGCCGCCAGACCACCCTCGCCCTGCGTTGGCTGGTCAAGTACTCCGCCGAGCGTCGCGAGAAGACGATGTCCGAGCGCCTGATGAACGAGCTGCTCGACGCCTCGAACGGCCTCGGCGGCAGCGTCAAGAAGCGCGAGGACACGCACAAGATGGCCGAGGCCAACCGCGCCTTCGCCCACTACCGCTGGTGACGTGAGTTTCGCTTGGATCTCGGCGTGCCGAGGGCCTCACGGAAACTTCCAAGACTTCATCCAAGACCTACGAGGAAACCTGACTTAACGTGGCTACCGACATCACAACGGATCTCACCCGTGTTCGCAACATCGGCATCATGGCGCACATCGATGCCGGCAAGACGACCACGACCGAGCGCATCCTCTTCTACACCGGTATCAACTACAAGATCGGTGAGGTCCACGACGGCGGCGCCACGATGGACTGGATGGAGCAGGAGCAGGAGCGCGGCATCACCATCACGTCCGCCGCCACGACCTGCTGGTGGAAGAACACCCAGATCAACATCATCGACACCCCCGGTCACGTCGACTTCACCGTCGAGGTCGAGCGCAACCTGCGCGTCCTCGACGGCGCCGTCGCCGTGTTCGACGGTGTCGCCGGCGTCGAGCCGCAGTCCGAGACTGTCTGGCGCCAGGCCGACAAGTACGGCGTGCCGCGCATGTGCTTCGTCAACAAGCTCGACCGCACCGGCGCGTCGATCGTCTACTGCGTCAAGACCATCCGTGAGCGCCTCGGCGCAACGCCGCTCGTCCTGCAGCTGCCCATCGGCGCCGAGGGCGACTTCATCGGCGTCGTCGACCTCGTCGGCATGGGCGCCCTCGTGTGGCGCGGCGAGACCGCCATCGGCGAGGACTACGAGGTCGAGGAGATCCCGGCCGACATGGCCGACGCCGCCGCAGCAGCCCACGAGACCTTGCTCGAGACGCTCGCCGACCACGACGACGAGATCGCCGAACTCTACCTCGACGAGCACGACGTCAAGCCGGAGCAGCTCAAGGCCGGCATCCGCCGCGCCACGCTGGCCGCTTCGCTGACCCCGGTGCTGTGCGGCTCGGCGTTCAAGAACAAGGGCGTCCAGCCCCTGCTCGACGCCGTCATCGACTACCTGCCCTCGCCGATCGACGTCGGCGACGTGTTGGGCCACGACGTGAAGGACGAGAGCGTCTCGGACACCCGCTCGCCGTCCGAGGACGCGCCGTTCGCTGCTCTGGCGTTCAAGATCGCCTCGGACCATCACCTCGGCAAGCTGACCTACCTGCGCGTCTACTCCGGTCGCCTCGAGGCCGGCAGCTTCGTCACCAACGTGACGAAGGGCCGAAAGGAGCGGATCGGCAAGATCTACCAGATGCACTCCAACAAGCGTGCCGAAATCGCGTCGGTCGGCGCCGGCCAGATCGTCGCCGTCATGGGCCTCAAGGACACCACCACCGGTGAGACTCTCGCCGATCCGGCCAAGCCGATCGTGCTGGAGTCCATGACGTTCCCGGCGCCGGTCATCCAGGTCGCCATCGAGCCCAAGACCAAGAGCGACCAGGAGAAGCTCGGCACCGCCATCCAGCGGCTTGCCGAGGAGGACCCCACGTTCCAGGTCCACGGCGACGAGGAGACCGGTCAGACGATCATCGCCGGGATGGGCGAGCTCCACCTCGACATCCTGGTCGACCGCATGAAGCGCGAGTTCAACGTCGAGGCCAACGTCGGCAAGCCGCAGGTCGCGTACCGCGAGACCATCAAGCGCAACGTCGAGAAGGTCAGCTACACCCACAAGAAGCAGACGGGTGGCTCGGGCCAGTTCGCCAAGGTCATCATCGACATCGGGCCCAACGGCGTGGCAGCCGGAGGCGAGGGCGGATACGAGTTCGTCAACAAGGTCACCGGTGGCCGCATCCCCAAGGAGTACATCCCGTCGGTCGACGCCGGCGCCCAGGACGCCATGCAGTTCGGCGTGCTCGCCGGCTACCAGATGGTCGACGTGCGTGTGACCCTCCAGGACGGCGCCTACCACGACGTCGACTCCTCCGAGCTCGCGTTCAAGCTCGCCGGCTCGATGGCCTTCAAGGAGGCCGCCCGCAAGGCCGACCCGGTCCTGCTCGAGCCCGTGTTCGAGGTCGAGGTCCACACGCCCGAGGACTACATGGGTGACGTGATCGGTGACCTCAACTCGCGGCGCGGACAGGTCCAGGCCATGGAAGAGGGCTACGGCGGAGCGAAGCTGATCCGGGCGATCGTGCCGCTGTCCGAGATGTTCGGGTACGTCGGAGACCTGAGGTCGAAGACCTCGGGCCGTGCGTCATACTCGATGCAATTCGACTCTTATGCCGAGGTCCCCAAGGCCGTGGCCGAGGAGATCATCAAGAAGGTCCGCGGAGAGTAAGCGGCGAACCATTCAGTAAAGTGTCCTGAGGTTCCCCGCGGACCGACGGCGTCAATCGAAGCAACAATCAATTCAGGAGGAGCCCCCGTGGCTAAGGCGAAGTTCGAGCGGACGAAGCCGCACATGAACATCGGCACCATCGGTCACATCGACCATGGCAAGACGACGTTGACCGCGGCGATCACCAAGGTGCTGCACGACAAGTACCCCGATCTGAACGAGGACTACGCGTTCGACCAGATCGACAAGGCGCCCGAGGAGAAGCAGCGCGGTATCACCATCTCCATCGCGCACGTGGAGTACCAGACGGAGAACCGTCACTACGCCCACGTCGACTGCCCCGGCCACGCCGACTACGTCAAGAACATGATCACCGGTGCAGCCCAGATGGACGGCGCGATCCTCGTGGTCGCCGCCACCGACGGCCCGATGCCGCAGACGCGTGAGCACGTGCTGCTCGCCCGCCAGGTCGGCGTGCCGGCCATGGTCGTGGCGCTCAACAAGTGCGACATGGTCGACGACGAGGAGATCCTCGAGCTCGTCGAGCTCGAGGTCCGCGAGCTGCTCAGCGAGCAGGAGTTCGACGGCGACAACGTGCCGATCATCAAGGTCGCCGCTCAGCCCGCGCTCGCCGGAGACGAAAAGTGGGGTGAGTCGATCGTCGAGTTGATGGATGCGGTCGACGAGTACATCCCGATGCCCGAGCGTGAGGTCGACAAGCCGTTCCTCATGCCGGTCGAGGACGTCTTCACGATCACCGGTCGTGGCACCGTCATCACCGGTCGCATCGAGCGCGGCGTCGTCAAGGTCAACGAGACTGTCGACATCGTCGGTATCCGCGAGCACAAGCAGACCACGACGGTCACGGGCATCGAGATGTTCCGCAAGCTGCTCGACACCGGCGAGGCCGGCGAGAACGTCGGACTGCTCCTGCGCGGCACCAAGCGCGAGGACGTCGAGCGCGGCATGGTCGTCATCGCTCCCGGCTCGACGACCCCGCACACCGAGTTCGAGGGTCAGGTCTACATCCTGTCCAAGGACGAGGGTGGCCGTCACACGCCGTTCTTCAACAACTACCGTCCGCAGTTCTACTTCCGCACCACGGACGTCACCG
>NZ_JBOHDT010000151.1:0-17058 GCF_050700635.1 Aeromicrobium sp. | reverse complement strand
GCGTAGGTCACCGTCGCGTCCGACCACTCCCGGAGGGCGGCGACGAAGTCGCGCGCTTGGTGCACCGGCGCCAGGGTGTCGTTGCGCCCATGGATCACGAAGAAGTCGGGCGTGTGCTCGTCGACGTGGGCCAGTGGCGAGGCCTGGACGAAGTCGTCGAGGTCGGTCCGTGGGTCCTTGTGGAACACCCTCGGGCCGAGGAAGCGGTCCCTCATGTCGATGGCAGCCTGGGTCTCGGTCAGGCCGGCGAGGTCGTAGACGCCGTAGAAGGGGACGCACGCGGAAATCGACGTGTCCGCGTCCTCGAAGCCGGGCTGGTAGTCCCGCAGGCCTGGAGTGAGCGCAGCCAGAGCGGCCAGGTGACCGCCTGCCGATCCACCGGTGATGGCGACGTACGACGGGTCGCCGCCGTACTGCTCGATGTTCTCGTGGACCCAGGCGATCGCTCGCTTCACGTCGACGATCTGGGTAGGGAAGGAGTGCTTGGGGGCGAGCCGGTAGTTGGAGGAGACGCAGATCCAGCCCTGCTGCGCCATTCGGTTCATCAGCAGCAGCCCCTGCTGCTCCTTGGCGCCGATCGTCCAGCCGCCGCCGTGGATCTGGATCAGCACCGGCGCACCGCTCAGGTCGGCGTCGCTGTACTGGTTGGATTTGGGCCGGTAGATGTCCAGCCGGGCGCGCCGTCCGCCCTCGGTGTACGAGACGTTGCGGAGCACCTCCACGTCGTGCTGACGAAAGCGGAACGGCCGGGTAACCGATCCCCGCGGCAGGCGCAGGTCGACCGGTCCGGGGAGGTCCAGGTCGGTCAGGTAGTTCTCGCCGATGCTCTTGCGGAGCGCGTCGTCGAGCTCGGTGCCCACACGCCGCGCGCCGGCAATCGAATACGCCAGGAGCCCGGCCGCCGCGGCTGCCGCGACCAGTCCCGTGGCCGACGGGGCAGAGGTGCGCCGACGCACGGTCAGCTCGGCCGCGGTGTCGAGGATGGTGGCACCCAGCAGATGGGGAGCCAGCTCGCTGACCGGCCAGCCGAGTGCGAACGCAGGGATCCCGGCCCAGCGACCCGGCAGCGGCCGGACCGCGTTCAGGGCCAGCGCGGCAAGCGCGACCTGGCGATGGGCGAACCCCGCGGACATGTGTGCTCCTCACTGCGCCGGATCTCTGGGTAGAACAGGTTCTAGGCAACGTTAGGATACGGGCCATGGATCGACTCAGCGGGCTCGACGCCAGCTTCCTGTACCTGGAGAGCGGCGCCCAGCTGATGCACGTCTGCGGGCTCATCATGGTCGATCCCGAGACCATCCCCGGCGGTTACGACTTCGACGACTTCAAGCAGGAGCTGTCCAGGCGCGTCTCGGACATCGCGATGTTCAACCGCAAGCTCAAGCTGGTCCCCGGACGGATCGACTTCCCCGTGTGGGTGATCGACGAGGAGTTCGACATCGACCGGCACCTACACCGGTTCTCCGTGCCGGCGCCCGGAGGCGAGCGTGAGTTGTCCGAGGTCGCCGGGCACCTCGCCGGCATCCCGCTGGACCGGTCACGGCCGCTCTGGGACATGTACGTGATCGAGGGCATGGCCAACGGTCAGATCGCGGTGTTCTCGAAGATGCACCACGCATCCGTCGACGGGGTCTCGGGGTCGAGCATCATGTCCTACCTGTGCAGCCTGGAGCCCGACGCACCGCCGCTCGAGACCGAGACCGCGCCGGGTGCGGCCGCACATCCGCGCGTGCCCTCCGACCTCGAGCTGGTCGGCCGCGGAGTGGTGGCGACCGCGGCCAAGCCGTGGCAGCTGGCCAAGCTGGTGCCACCGACGGTGCGAACCCTTGTGGAGAGTGCCATCCGGGCGCGTCAGGGTACGGCGATGGCCGCGCCGTTGACCGCCCCACGCACCTCGTTCAACGGCACCGTCACCGGTCACCGGTCGATCGCGTTCACCGATATCTCGTTGGATGCCATCAAGGAGATCAAGAACGCGATCCCCGGAGCGACCGTCAACGATGTGGTGCTGGCGCTCAGTGGGGGCGCGCTCCGCCGCTACCTCCAGGATCGCGGCGAGCTGCCGGCCACCTCGCTGCTCGCCAGCGTTCCCGTGTCGGTGCGCGAGGAGTCCACGACCGGCGGTCGCAACAAGGTGTCGTCGATCTTCTGCCGGCTCGGCACCGACATCGAGGACCCTCGCAAGCGGATCACCGCGATGTCCGAGGCGAACGCGAACGCCAAGGACCATCACCAGGCCGTCCCGGCAGACACATTGCAGGAGTGGGCGGAGTTCGCGGCCCCGCGGACGTTCGGCCTGGCGGTCCGCATGGTGTCCGACCTCCGGCTCGCCGAGAGGGGGCCGGTGATCCACAACCTGGTCATCTCGAACGTCCCCGGACCGCCGCTGCCGTTGTACTTCCTGGGCGCCAGGATCGACGCGCTCTACCCGCTCGGCCCGGTCTTCCACGGTGCCGGGCTGAACATCACCGTGATGAGCAACAACGGGGAGATGCACATCGGCGCCATCGCGTGCAGCGAGCTCATGCCGCGCGTGTGGGACCTGGTCGACCAGTTCCCGGCTGAGCTCGAGGCGATGCGAGCCGCCGTGCTGGACGACGCCTGAGACTGGCTACTCCACCGTCTCCGGGTGACCCTCGAGGCGCCGGTAGCGCGCCAGCATCGCCCCGGCTGGAAACGACCTGGGCGGCTCGGCGAGCTCGAACCGCATGGCTGCCGTGCCGTCGGGGAAGAGCTTCTTGCCGGTCCCGATCACCACAGGACACACCCACATGTTCACCTGGTCGACCAGGCCTTCGCGGAACAGGGTCTGCAGCAGGTTCCCGCTGCCCCACATGTGGATCTGCTCATGCCGCTCTCGCAAGTCTCCGACCTCGGCGCCCGCGTCGGTGATCTGGGTGGTGGATTCCCAGGACAGCTCCGGCGTGCCGCGGGACGCGACGTACTTGGGCACGCGGTTGAAGGCCTGCCCGATCTCGTCGGACTGATTCGGCCAGTAGGAGCGGAAGATGTCGTATGTCGTGCGACCCAGCAGCAGCGCGTCGGATTCCTGCACGTCCGCGACGAACTGTGCGCCGGACTCCTCATCCCCGTACGGACGCTCCCAGCCGGCGTACTCGAAGCCCGCGTCCTGCTCGTTGGGGCCGCCGTTGGCCTGGATCACGCCGTCGAGCGTGACGTTCATGTTGACGTGGATCTCACCCATTGCGTCAGTTTAGGTACGCGCCCGGTCGTGGTCTCGCATCCGCGCCATGGTGACGTGGGTCGCCTCGAGGAGGGCCGGCACGAAGGCTTTGTGCTCGAGGACGCAGCCCGCGTGCCCGCACGCGGCTTCGTGCACCGTGGCGCCCGGGATCCGCGCGGCCAGGTCGCGCTGGCGATCTGGTGGCAGCACCAGGTCGCGAGTGGTGACGACGACGGCGGTCGGCACGTCGATGTTCGACAGCCACGGGGTGGAGTGGTGACGGCCGAGGGACGCCACCGCCTGGCCGACCGCCCACGGGCTGCTCGAGCGCCACTGGTTCATCGCCCAGCGAGCCGTGTCGGACGTGTCGGCGTCGAGCGCCTCGACGGCGGACGCGCTGGCACGGGTGACCACCTTCGATCTCGACAGCGTCGCGGTCAGGCCCATCCCCACCTCCATGCCCGCGTGAAAGACGCGTTCGCGTCCGTTGGTGCGGAAGTGGTCGGTGCTGGCGGCGAGGAGGAGCCCGCCGACTGTGTCGGGATGCTGTCGCCACACTCGCTGCGCGATCACGGATCCCATGGAATAGCCGGCGATGAGGGGGCGGTCGAGGCCCAGCTCGTCGACCACGGCGGCCACGTCGTCGGCGCAGTCCGAGACCAGGAACCGTTCGGACGTGATGCCGCGTCCGTGCCACCGCTGGTCGAAGGTGATCACCCGGTAGCGCTCCGCCAAGGGCGGGATCGAGGGGAACCAGGTCAGCAGGCCTGTGCAGCTGATGGCGTGCAGGAGGATGATCGTGGGCGCGTCCGGGGTCGGCCCGGGAACATCGGTGAGCCAGGTGCGGCCGCGGCGGGGGAGCTCCAGCCAGCGTCCGTCCGGCAGATCCACGGGCGGGAGGTCGGGCAGATGGCCTCGGAGGGCCCGGAGGGACAGCTGAACCGGATCCGGCATGAGTCTCTCCTCTCCGGGCGGTATCCACGAGACTAGAACACGTTATAGTTTCCGTGGGTAAGCACGCCACTCGAAAGGAGACTGTGTGGACTCGGTGCTCGACGAAGTGCGCTCCGTCGTCGGCGACGTGCTCGATCGCGGCGACGGGTCCTGGCGCGCCCTTCAGGAGGCCGGGCTGCTCTCGCTGGCCGCCCCGAAGGAGCACGGAGGCGAGGACCTGGGCCTGGTCGAGGTCGCCGTGCTGCTGCACGAGGTGGGCCGCCGCGCGGTGGAGCTTCCGGTGTGGGAGACGCTGGCCTGCGGTCTGCTGCCGCTCGTCCGGTCGGGTTCCGAAGACCTGCAGACCGAACTGATCCCGAGGATCGTGTCCGGCGACCTGCTGTTGTCGCCGGCGCTCCGCGGACTCGCGACATTTGGTGGTGAGAGCGTCACCGGGACCAAGATCGGCGTACCCGTGCTCGACGGCACGACGCTGCTGCTGGTCTCGGCAGATGACGTCATTTCAGTGGTCGATCCTGAGGGCGCGGGCGTGAGTCGTACCGACACCGGAACCTCCCGTGGCGCGACCGAGGCCACGTACACCTTCGACTCCGCACCTGTACTCGGGACGCTCGACGCCGACGTGGTGCGCAGCCACGCCATCGCTGGCCTGGCCGCCCTCGGTGCGGGGGTGGTCGAAGGCGCCCGCGACCTGACCGCCGGTTACATCCGCGACCGGCGCCAGTTTGGTCGCGCGCTCGCGGAGTTCCAGGCCGTCGCCCAGCAGATCGCGGACGTGTACATCGCGTCTCGGACGTTCACGCTGACGGCCGACGAGGTCGCCCGCCGGCTCGACGCCGGCGATCCGGCTTCCGACGACCTGGCGGTCGCTGCGTACTGGTTCGCCGATCGGGCATCCGGTGTGATGCAGACCTGCCAGCACCTCCATGGCGGCATGGGCGTCGACGAGACCTACCCGATGGCCCGCTACTTCGCGCGGGTCCGCGACATCGTCCGTCACCTCGGTGGGCCGACCACCCTGGCCGACGTGCCGATCACGGAGACCGCGGGCAAGAACGCCGAGCTGACCGCGGAGCAACGCGCCTTCAAGCAGGAGGCCCGTGCCTATCTCACCGGTCTGGCCAGTGACGCCGATCGCGACGAGATGCGAACCGACCGGCACGGGCCGGCGTACCACCGGATCATCAAGCAGCTGGGCGCGGACGGGTGGATGGGCGTCGGCTGGCCCCAGGAGTACGGCGGTCAGGGGCGCGGCGGCATCGAGCAGCAGGCGTTCGTCAACGAGGCAGCACGGGCGGACGTCCATCTTCCGTCGGTGACCCTGCAGACCGTCGGGCCGACCCTGCAGGCCTACGGCACCGAGAAGCAGAAGGAGATGTTCCTCGCCGACATCGTGGCGGGAGAGGTGCACTTCGCGATCGGCTACAGCGAACCCGACGCCGGCACCGACCTGGCGTCGATGCGCACCACCGCCCGCCGGGACGGCGACCACTACGTCGTGAACGGCCAGAAGATGTGGACGACTGGCGGTCACGCTGCTGACTACGTCTGGCTGGCCGTGCGTACGGACCCCGATGCGCCTCCGCACCAAGGCATCTCGATCCTCATCGTCGACACGCGTGACCCGGGCTACTCGTCGACGCCCATCGTCACCAGCGACGGCTCCCACCACACGAACGCGACGTACTACAACGACGTGCGGGTGCCGGTCGACATGCTCGTCGGGGAGGAGAACCGCGGCTGGC
This sequence comes from Aeromicrobium sp., assembly GCF_050700635.1. Lineage (GTDB taxonomy): Bacteria > Actinomycetota > Actinomycetes > Propionibacteriales > Nocardioidaceae > Aeromicrobium. The sequence continues at coordinate 11,175 of NZ_JBOHDT010000151.1, read as the reverse complement.
AGCTGATCACGACGCAGCTCAACCACGAGCGGGTCATGCTCGGTCCCGCCGGCAGGATCGAGGGGCTCCGCGACCTGGTGCTCGACTGGGGTCAGGACCGCGTCGGCCCGGACGGCACCCCGGTGCTGCAGGTCCCGTGGGTCCGCGACACTCTGGCGCGGGCCACGGCGTCGTTCCGGGTGAATGAGCTGCTCAACTGGGCGGTCGCCCAGGCATCGGCCTCCGACCGGGTGGTGGTGGCCGACGCGTCGACGTCCAAGGTGTTCGCCAGTGACGAGGTGCAGCGGCTGGGGCTGGCGCTCGCGGACGTGGTGACGGCGTACGGCGACCCTGCCGATCCCGCGACCGGTCGGCTGGCCGAGTCTCTCGACGCGACCGCCAAGCGGAACCTGGTGCTCTCCTTCGGCGGCGGGGTCAACGAGGTGCAGCGCGAGCTGATTGCCATGTTCGGACTCGACCTCCCCAGGGTGCCCCGATGAATGACGAGGACATCCAGAAGCGCGTCGAGGAGATCAAGGCGCGCGGTTATAGCCCGGCTCGCGAGGGCCGTGACCCCGTGAACGAGCCGATGATCCGGCACTGGGCCGAGGCGATCGGCGACGCCAACCCGCGGTGGCAGCCCGGACCCGACTGCGAAGCGCCGCCGGCGATGGCTCAGGTGTGGACGATGCCCGGACTCAACCCAGATCGCCCACCAGGTGAACCGCTCTGGGACACCATGGTGGTCCTCGACGAGGCTGGCTACACGTCGGTGCTCGGCACCAACTGTGACCAGACGTATGCCCGGACGCTGCGACCCGGTGAACTGGTCCGGATCAGCTCACGGCTCGAGGACGTCGTCGGCCCGAAGCACACTGCCGTCGGCGAGGGCTACTTCGTCACGACCCGCAACACCTGGACCGTCGGCCCCGAGGAGGCACCCGAGGAAGTCGCGTCGATGATGTTCCGGGTGCTCAAGTTCAAGCCCGGCACCGGACGTCCGACGGTCGATCGGTCGAAGACGGTACGGCCTCTCGTCAATCGTGACTCGGCCTACTTCTGGGAGGGCACGGCGAAGGGCGAGCTGCGGATCCAGAAGTGCAACAAGTGCGGCATGCTCCGGCACCCGCCCGGGCCGGTGTGCCCGTCGTGCCACGCGATGGACCGCGGCTACGTCACGGCGTCCGGCCGCGGCCGGGTGCACTCGTTCCTCGTCCATCACGCGCCCATCGTGCCGGGCAAGCAGCTGCCCCTCACGCTGGCGCTGGTCGAGCTCGACGAGGGCGTCCGGTTGGTCGGCGAGGTCGACGGCGACGTCGCGATCGGCGAGGAGGTCGAGGTCTGGTTCGACCGCATCGACGACGACCTCACCCTGGCGCAGTGGCGACGGCCCGGCGATGAGCCGAAGGCTGCGGCCGAGTCCGAGGAGTCGTCCGACATCCCGGTCTGGGAGCTGCCGATCGCGCCGACCCTCGTGGTGTCGACGGCGCTGGGCACCCGCGACTTCCAGGACGTCCACCACGACCGTGACCTGGCGATGGGGCACGGCAGCAAGGACATCTTCCTGAACATCCTCAGCACCACCGGGCTGGTGCACCGCTACGTCACGGATTGGGCCGGGCCGCAGACGCAGGTGCTGTCATGCGCCTTGTGCCTCGGCGCGCCGGCGCATCCGTACGACACCCTCCGCTTCACCGGAGACGTGGTGTCCGCGAGCGACGGGGTGACCACGATCGACGTCACCGGCCGTGTCTCGCTCGGCACCCATGTGAACGCCCGCCTCGAGGTGAGGCTGCCGTGAGCGGATTCAGCGGCGCGGCGTCGATCGCCGGGATCGGCGCGACCGAGTTCTCGAAGGACTCGGGGCGCTCGGAGCTTCAGCTGTCGGCCGAGGCGACGCTCGCGGCGCTCGCTGACGCCGGGCTCGAGGCCGCCGACGTCGACGGCCTCGTCACGTTCACCATGGACTCGACCGCCGAGATCGCGCTGGCCCGCGAACTGGCCATCGGCGAGCTGCGCTTCTTCAGCCGGATCAGCTACGGCGGGGGCGCGGCGTGCGCGACGGTGCAGCAGGCTGCGATGGCGGTCGCCACCGGGATGGCCGACGTCGTCGTGGCCTATCGGGGCTTCAACGAGCGGTCCGGCCAGCGTTTCGGCCAGGTGCAGAGCGCGGCGACCGCGCAGGTGAACACCAACGGGCTGGACAATGCCTGGACCCATCCGCACGGCCTGTCCACGCCGGCGGCCACGGTGGCCATGCAGGCCCGTCGCTACATGCACGAGTACGGCGCCACGTCTGCGGACTTCGGCCGGGTCGCGGTGGCGGACCGCCGGCACGCGGCCACGAACCCGGCGGCCTTCTTCTACGAGCGCCCGATCACCCTCGAGGACCACCAGAGCTCCCGGATGATCGCCGACCCGCTGCGCCTACTGGACTGCTGCCAGGAGAGCGACGGGGCGGTCGCGATCGTCGTCACGTCCACCGAGCGGGCGCGAGACCACCGGGCCGGCGCGGTGCCCATCGTGGCCGCGGCCCAGGGCAGCGCCGCCGACCAGTTCGTGATGACGTCGTACTACCGCGACGACATCGGCATCCCCGAGATGGGGGTCGTCGGTCGTGACCTGTGGCGGCAGTCCGGCCTGGCACCGGCCGACATCGAGACGGCGGTCCTCTACGACCACTTCACACCGTACGTCCTCATGCAGCTGGAGGAGCTCGGCTTCTGCGGCCGCGGTGAGGCGAAGGACTTCATCGCCGACGGGGTGATCGAGATCGACGGCCGGCTACCGGTCAACACCCACGGCGGCCAGGTCGGCGAGGCCTACATCCACGGGATGAACGGCATCGCCGAGGCGGTCCGTCAGCTGCGCGGGACTTCAGTGAACCAAGTGGCGGGCGCCCAGCACGTCCTGGTCACGGCGGGCACGGGCGTACCCACCTCCGGGCTCATCCTCGGTGGGTGATCGCCTTGTTCCTCCGCGACAAGATGAAGATGTGTCGTCGGTGCGAACGATCCGTGGCGTCGTGGTGGCCGCCGTGTCATTCGGTGCGCTGGTGTCCTGCGCCGAGCAGGTCGTCAGGCCGGAGAAGAGCAACGCGCCGACCATCACCAGATCACCGTCGACCGAGCCGACGTCGACGGCTACGCCTGCGGGGCCGGCGACCAGTGACGGTCGGCCTCGCAACGCCCGCCTGACGATCCCGGCGATCGGTGTCGACGACCTGCGGGTTGTCGCCTACCGAGGGTTCACCGACGACAGGCGTGGAACCGTGATCCAGAATCGGGGTCGTGCCGCCAGTCCGCACGGACCGGACGGGGGAGTCGGCCCCGGAGGGATCGGCAACTATCAGGTGACGGCGCACCGGCTGTCCTCCACCCAGGCGTTCCTCAAGCTGCCGCGTCTACGGCGCGGCGACCGCGTCGTGGTCGAGACCGGCGACGTCCGCTATGTCTATGAGGTGACCAAGACACGGAAGACGTCTTTCCGCTCACCAGCCTCGCTCGCGAGGCAGCGTGCCGAGGTTCCCGGGAAGCCACGAGCCGTCGCGGATCGCGCCTACATCACGCTCTCGACGTGCCTCACTCGCGAGGACCATGCCGCCGGCAACTTCTGGTCCGACAAGTTCGGCAATCCAGAGCACCGCGTCGACAAGATCGGACAGCTCGTCGCCACCAAGCCGCGATGACCTGCGTCGCCCTGGGCTAGCGCAGCTGAGCCAGCACGCAGAGCCAGCCGGTCTCCTCGTCGTGGACGGACCGTTCCGTCCACTCCGACTTGAGCCCAGCTTGCGCCAATGCGGCGATGAACTCCGCCTCGGACCGGAGCGCCCGGTAGTAGCGATTGCCGGACTCGCCGACCTCCCAACCTGCGCCTTCGCCGAGCGGGATGGAGACGAGGAATCGGCCGCCAGGTCGCAAGGCACCGGCAACTTTCGTCAGCACCGCAGGCAGATCGTCCTGCTCCACGTGCTGGAGAACGTGGAGCGTCACGACGGCATCGTAGGGACCGCCGACGTCGTCGTTGATCGCGTCCAGCCGGTCGACGACCTTGCCGCGGGCGCGCTGGAACTCGATGAATGCCTGTGTGATGTCGGTGCGGCGGACCGTCAGCCCAGCCTCCTCGAGGGCATCGGCATCCCACCCGGGGCCGGAGCCGATCTCCAAGACATGACCGGCTGGGACCGTCTCGGCCAGACGTGTGAGCCCGCCGGACAGGACACCGGCTCCAGCGGTCTCGCGGGCATAGTCGTCGGCAATCTGTTCGTACGACGCGACGGTGCGCGCGTTCGGCGAACCGCCGGGGTGAGGGATCGGTTGGCGTTTCATGACGCCGAGCCTAGGTCTGGGTCAAGCCCTCGTCACCAGCTGGTCGGCGGGGGAAGTTCGATCGGACCGGGGGTTCCCGCTCGGGAGTGAACCGGATCGGGAACCGGATCGCACCGGTGTTGCCTGACACAGGTAGCCACTCGCCAGGGCCGTCGGGGACCGCGTCCGGCATCCGCATCGCCAGGAGAGGCAGTGCGATCGACATGTCGATGCGTGCGACGAAGTGGCCGAGGCAGTGATGCACTCCGCCGCCGAATCCCATGTGCATCGGTCGCGGCGACGTGATGTCGAAACCGGTGTCGGGCATGGCCCGAGGGTCGGTGCCGGTGGAGTGGGAGAGCAGCTGCACGATCGAGCCTGCCGGGATGTGCAGTCCGTTGATCTCGACGTCCTCCAGAGCCTCGCGGGTGATCCACGTGACTGTGGGGTTGATTCGCATGATCTCCTCGACCGCGTTGCGACCCAGCTCCGGACGCGCCGCGAGGAGTTGCCACTGCTCGGGGTGCCGGAAGAAGGTCTGCAACGCGAGGGTGAGCTGGTTGCGGGTCGTCTCCATGCCGGCGAAGACCAGGAAGACGAGCGCGACGCCGAGCTCCTCGGCGGACAGCTTCTCCTCCTGCTGAGCAGCGACCAGCTGGCTGACCAAGTCACCGGTGGGTCGCGCGGCCCGGTCTGCGATGACCTGGTCGACGTACCCGTAGAGCCCATCGAGGGCGGCCTCGATGCGTGGCAGGTCGGCATGCAGGTTCACCCCGAACGACTTGCCGAGGTCGTCGGCCCAGTGCGCGACCTGCGGCCACTCGCTGTCGGGCAGGCCGAGCAGGCCGCAGATGATTCGCGAGGAGTAGGGCTCGGCGAACTCTGAGACGAACTCCACGTCGCCCCGGGGCGCGAATCCGTCGATGAGCTCGTTGGCGATCTGCTGAAACCGTGGAGCCATCGCGGCGATCGGATCCTTCTTGAAGGCCGGGAACAGCAGTCGTCGGATCCGCATGTGGTCTGCACCCTCGAGTGACAGCAGCGTGTTGCCCCACCAGCTCTGGAACGGCCCGTCATGGACGCCGTTCTGCTCCGGCCACTTCGCGTTTCCCTGTTGGAAGCGGCGGTCCTTGAGGATGGCGTTGGCCTCGGCATAACGGAGCACGGCGAAGCCGTAGCTGGTGTGCACGTACCAGTCGCGCTCGCGTGCTTCGTGCACGACCGGTGATGTCACGTCGAAGGAGGTGTCGGCGAGCTCGAAGAACGTCACGGTGTCGGGGCGACTGTCGGGGGCGGTGCTCATGCCTCATTCTCCGGCATGCGACCGGGCCTGACCGCCCCTGCACCGCAACATCTATCTCGGATCCGAGACAACCGCCCGGCAGTCGGACAGGGCTGGACGGGCGTCGTCGCCGACCGTTGCGCTGACCACTATGCCCTCGGGCTCGTCCCACGTGTTGACCGCGATGGTCTCGCCCGGAAACACCACTCCGGCGAACCTGGCGCTGAAGCTGCCGACGGCGGTGGCGTCCCCGTCGAGCAGGAGGTCGATGACCTCACGCAGCACGATGGCGTAGGTGCAGAGCCCGTGCAGGATCGGCGCCGCGAAGCCGGCCGCCTTGGCGAACTCCGGGTCAGCGTGCAGTGGGTTGCGGTCGCCGCAGAGCCGGTAGAGCAGCGCCTGCTGCGGTGTCACCGTGTATGTCGTGGAGGCATCCGGCGCCCGGTCCGGCACGGCGACCGTGGTGCTCTCGCCCCGCTCGCCACCCCAGCCGCCCTCACCCTTGACGAAGATCGAGGATCGGACGCGCCACAGCTCGCTGTCGTCCGGGCCGGTGGCCACGCCCTCCTGCCAGATCACCGCGGCCTTGCCCTTGTCCCAGACGTCGATGATGCGGGTCGTCAACCGGGCCGAACCTTCAGGTGGCAACGGACCGTTGACCCGGACCTCCTGGGATCCATGGACGACCTGGGCCAGGTTGAGGTCGCACCCGGGCAGGTTGAGGCTCGGCGGCTCGGTGGCGTGGAAAGTCGGCGCCACCACGGCGAAGCTCGGCAGCACCTGGAGGCCCCCACCGTCGAGCACAGGGGTCTCGAGCGTGTAGCTCAGGTCCTGTGCACCGACGGCGAGGTGGTAGAGCAGCACGTCGCTGCTCGTCCACGCGAACTCCTGCGTTCCGACCTCGGCACCGACGGCGAAGTCAGGATCGATCGGCATGGGCCCCTACCGATCGAGCAATGTCCTCTGCGGCCAGGTAGCCGAACGTGAGGGCCGGCCCGATGGTGGCGCCCGGACCGGCGTACGTATGTCCCATGACGGCAGAAGAACAGTTGCCCGCGGCGTACAGGCCCTCGATCACGGACCCGTCCGGACGAAGCGCCCGCGCATGCTCGTCGGTGACGATCCCGCCCTTGGTGCCGAGGTCGCCGGGAACGATCTTCACCGCGTAGAACGGCGCACGGGAGATGTTGTGCAGCGACGGGTTCGGCTTCACCCGCGGGTCCGCGTAGTAGCGGTCGTAGGCGCTCTCGCCCCGGTGGAAGTCCTCGTCGACGCCGGATGCGGCGAACCCGTTGAACCGATGGACGGTCTTCATCAGGGCGCCGGTCGGCACGCCGATCTTCGCGGCGAGATCGCCGAGCGTGTCGGCCCGATGCACCACGCCGTGCTTGTACCAGCGCACCGGGAACGGCTGCCGCGGGGAGAGGCCGGCGAAGAGGTACCGGTTGCGGTAGCGCTGGTCCATGATCATCCACGCGGGGACGTGTGGGACCCCGGTGGCCTCGCCCGCGTAGATCGCGTGGGTCGCCTCCACGTAGGGCAGCGCCTCGTTCATGAACCGCCGGCCCGCGGAGTTCACGATGATCGAACCGGGGAGGTTGCGCTCCGCGAGGCAGAACCACGGGCCGCGCGGGAGTGGGATCGTGGGGCCCCACCAGGCATCGTCCATCAGGTCGACGGCGGCGCCGACGGCTATACCGGCCTCGATGCCGGCGCCGGTGTTGCTGGCGGCCGCGGTGCTCCAGACGGCTTCGGTGGGGGTGGGAAGGTACTTCTCCCTCAGGGTGTCGTTCTTCTCAAAGCCGCCGGATCCGAGGATGACACCCCGGCGGGCGCGAATGACGATCTCGGCGCCGTCGCGCTCGGCGCGCACTCCCACCACCCGGCCGCCCTCAACGACGAGCCCGGTCAGGGGGGTCTCGTAGTGGACCGGGACATCGGCATCCATCAGGGCCTTGCGCAGGCTGATCGTCAGTGCGTTGCCCATCGCGTACATCCGTCGGCCGCGGAACGTGCTGACCATCCGGTTGAACAGCACCCGCAGCATGGTCAGCGTGCCTCGGAGAGTGCGCAGGGGGCCGAGGCTGATCTTGCGGAAGTCGGCTTGGGTGACGATCAGGTTCGCCGGCGCCTTGGTGTACGCCGGGTGCAGTCGCTCCAGCTCGGCGCCGATGATCCGGCCGTCCATCGGCACCGGTTCCACCGTGCGCCCACGCGGTCGGCCGCCGGGCCGCTCGGGCAGGTAGTCGGAGTACTCGGGGACCCACGCGAAGCGCACCGGTGTCTTGTCGAGCAGGAAGTCCATGACCTCCGGGCCGCGGTCGAGGAAGGTGTCCCGTCGCTCCTTCGGGACCACGTCACCGACGATGGCCTCGAGGTAGCGCCGTGCCTCCTCGGCGTCGTCCGCGTCGACTTGTCCAGCGTAGCGAAGAGCTCTGTTGCCGGGAATCCACACGCCGCCACCAGACCGAGCCGTCGACCCGCCGAAGTAGGCACTCTTCTCGATCAGGACGGTGTCGAGGCCGTGCTCCGCGGCGGCGAGTGCTGCGGTCATCCCGGCGCCGCCGGCGCCCACGACGAGGACGTCGCACGTCTCTTCCATCGATCCTCCGGGGGCTGACTATCGCAAAACTGTAACAGGTTCTACCATGCTCACATGCTCTCCGACGAGGTGCGAGAAAGCGTTGCCCGGACGCTGGCGACCGCCGAACGCGACCGGGCGCCGGTCCCGCCGCTCCGCGACACCTGGCCTGACCTCGACGTCGTCGACTCCTACACGATCCAGCTGCTGAACATCGCCGACCGCCTCCAGGAGGGGGCGACCGTGCGCGGTCACAAGGTGGGACTCTCCTCCAAGGCGATGCAGGACATGATGGGCGTCGACGAGCCGGATTACGGGCACCTGCTCTCCGACATGGAGGTCTTCTCAGACACCCCTGTCAGTGTGGGCCGCTACTGCATGCCGCGGGTGGAGATGGAGGTCGCCTTCGTTCTCGGCCGGACCCTTCCGGGCGAGGGCTGCACCGAGGACGACGTCCTTGCCTGCACCGACCACGTCACCGCGTCCATCGAGCTGATCGACTCACGGATCGACGACTGGAACATCAAGATCATGGACACCATCGCGGACAACGCGTCCAGCGCGGGCTTCGTCCTCAGCGCGGCCCGGGTCGACCCCGGCAGTGTCGATCTCACCGGCATCGAGGCCCGGTTGCTCTGCGGCGGCGAGGAGGTGGCGGCCGGGCGCTCGGATGCCGTCCTCGGCAATCCGGTCACCGCGGTCGCCTGGCTCGCGCGGAAGGTCGCGTCCTTCGGGGTGACGCTCGAGGCAGGTCACGTGATCCTGCCGGGCAGCGTTCACCGGGCCATCGACGCCCACGCAGGCGACGACTTCGAAGCAGTGTTCACCGACCTGGGCAGCGTGCGGCTGTCCTTCACCGAATAGGGGAGATGTGATGACCCGCAAGGCCACCGCGGCCATCGTCGGTCCCGGAAACATCGGCACCGACCTGTTGTACAAGCTGTTGCGCAGCGACGTGATCGAGCCGCGCTGGATGATCGGCGTCGATCCGACGTCCGACGGCCTCGAGCTGGCTCGTGAGCGCGGCGTCGAGGCCTCGCACGAGGGGGTCGACTGGCTGCTCAAGCAGGACGAGCTACCCGAGCTGATCTTCGAGGCGACCTCGGCGCACGTGCACCGCGAATACGCGCCCCGGTACGCCGAGGCCGGCATCAGGGCGATCGACCTGACCCCGGCCGCCGTCGGGCCGGCGGTCATCCCGCCGGTCAACGGCGAGGAACACCTGGCTGCCGACAACGTCAACATGATCACCTGCGGCGGGCAGGCCACCATCCCGATGGTGCACGCGGTCTCGCGCGTGACTCCGCTGCCGTATGCGGAGATTGTCGCCTCCGTCTCCAGTGCGTCCGCCGGGCCCGGCACCCGTGCCAACATCGACGAGTTCACCCGCACGACCGCCGCCGGCGTGGAGACGATCGGTGGCGCGGAGCGCGGCAAGGCGATCATCGTCCTCAACCCCGCGGACCCGCCGATGATCATGCGGGACACGATCTTCTGCGCCGTGGCTCCAGACGTCGACCGCGACGCCATCTCCGAGTCGGTGGTGCGGATGGCGCAGCAGGTCCAGGAGTACGTCCCGGGCTACCGGCTGCTCCAGGACGCGCAGTTCGACGACGCCTCCCCGGCGACGAACGGCCAGACGAAGGTGAGCATCTTCGTGGAAATCGAAGGCGCAGGCGACTACCTGCCGCCGTACGCCGGGAACCTCGACATCATGACCGCCGCTGCCGCCCAGGTCGGCGAGTCGATCGCGAAGGAGATCGTCCGATGACTGATGTGAACACCCTCACCCGCACCTGGTCGCAGACCGACCCGGAGAGCGACCTCGACCTCCGCCTGACCGACACCTGCCTGCGCGATGGCTCGCACCACAAGCGGCACCAGTTCGTCCCGGACGAGGTGCGCGGCATCGTGGGCGCCCTCGACGCCGCCGGCATCCCGGTGATCGAGGTGACCCACGGCGACGGCCTCGGCGGATCGTCGTTCAACTACGGCTTCTCCGCGACGCCCGAGCAGGACCTGATCAAGCTGGCCGCGGAGACGGCGACCCGCGCCCGCATCGCCTTCCTGATGCTCCCCGGCGTCGGCACGAAGGACGACATCCGCGCCGCTCAGGGCAACGGCGCGGAGATCTGCCGGATCGCCACGCACTGCACCGAGGCCGACACCTCCCAGCAGCACTTCGGGCTCGCCCGCGAGCTCGGGCTGGAGACCGTCGGCTTCCTGATGATGAGCCACACGCAGCCGCCCGAGGCGCTGGCCAAGCAGGCACGGATCATGGTCGACGCCGGCTGCCAGTGCGTGTACGTCGTCGACTCGGCCGGCGCGCTGATCATGGAGGCGGTAGCCGACCGGGTGTCCGCGATGGTCGCCGAGATCGGGGACGTTGCGACGGTGGGCTTCCACGGTCACGAGAACCTCGGTCTCGGGGTCGCGAACACAGTAATCGCCGCGCACGCCGGAGCCACCCAGATCGACGGATCGGTGCGCAGGTTCGGCGCCGGCGCCGGCAACACGCCCCTCGAGGCGTTCGTCGGTGTCGCCGACAAGTTCGGCTGGCACACCGGTGTGGACTTCATGGCGATCGTCGACGCGGCCGAGGACGTCGTGCTCCCCGCGATGCCGGAGGAGTGCCACCTCGGCCGGAATGCGCTGATGATCGGCTACGCCGGGGTCTACTCCTCGTTCCTCAGGCACGCGGACAACGCCGCCGCCCGCTACGACGTCTCCGCCGCGCAGATCCTGCTCGAGGCCGGGCAGCGAAAGCTGATCGGCGGCCAGGAGGACCAGCTGATCGACATCGCCCTCCAGCTGAAGGCGAAGAGCGCCTAGGTCCGTGAGCGAGTCAGGCTGAGGTCACCGATTGGCGCGACCATGTACACGGCAGTCGAGCCGTAGGCTGCTTTTGCCGCCTGTGTTTCCGGCTCGGACGGACGGAAGCCAAACTGGTGCCAGTAGGTGTCGGCGCCCTGGACGGCGATGAGATCGACGAACTCGAGCTGCTGCTCGGCGGCGACCTCCAGCAG